>NZ_ATVV01000005.1:0-178228 GCF_000420905.1 Butyrivibrio sp. AD3002
TCTTACCTACAAGATTCTGACAGCCGGACTTGTAATGCTCGGAATAGAGCCCAAAACACAGCAGCTCATAATGGGTATCGTATTCCTTGTAATGGTTGCGGTTTTTGCAGACAGAGAAACGGGAATGATAGTTAAGTGATGTTTTGTTAGGGGATAAGCGCTTCCGGAGGATTGGTCCGGAAGCGCTTTTTATAGCCCCTCATCCGCCCTTCGGGCACCTTGTCTACGCTCCGCTTCGGTCCGCGCTGAACCGACGGTCTACGTTCCACTCCGGTCGTTGCTAAGCACTCGTCCCCCGGACGAGTAGCAACCCCGGACGTCGAGCGCCCCCGAAGGGGGAAGGCAAAATAATTGGAATGGATATTTAAGGGCCCTGGTTATATAATAAGAAGATAGACTTGAAGGCGCTTCGGTTATTGCGAAGTGCACGGCACTAAGATTTGAGGGGTAAATGAAAAAATGAGTAACAAAAGAAAAGCCGGAAACATAGCAGGCATAATTCTTGCAATTACCTTTGGAATACTTGCATTTGTCTATATAGGATTTGCAGTATATTTTATGGGGCATTTTTCCTATAACACATATGTTAATGATATTCCTGCTTATAAATTAACTGCAAAAGATATAGAAAAAGAAGTAACCGACGGAATTAAGCGATATTCGCTTGTAATTAATTCAAGAGGCGGTATCACGGACACTATAACTTCCGACGACATCAGTCTGTCGCTGAGGATTGACGGTCAGTTTGACAGAGCATTAAAGTCACAGAATCCGTTTTTGTGGCCATCATATTTCTTCAAGGAGACAAGGCTTACAACTGATAACATAGTTGTTTATTCGAAGCAGACTTTGGAGGAAAAGATAGAAACGCTTAATCTTTTTGCTCCGGAAAATGTCAGAGAGCCTGTGAATGCTTATATTCCCGATGAGTCCGGCGAAGACGGATTTTATATAGTTCCGGAGGATCAGGGACAGTCCCCCATAAAGGATATGGTTGTAGAAAAGATTACTGCAGCGCTTGATGTTCTTGAACCCGAAGTTACGATTGACGATGAGTGCTATAACGTACCTACGATTTTTCAGGATAATGAGGAACTTATAGCATATAGAGACAGCCTTAACACCTATTGCAAGGCGATCATTACCTATACCTTCGGTGATGAGAAGCTTGTGGTGGATGGCACAAGGATAAAGGAATGGTGCGACATAGACGGCACAAGTGTTACGCTGAATCCCGAAAAGGTAAGGGAATTTGTAAACAGTATGGCGCGCCAGTATGATTCGTTTGGAAAAAACCGTACCATCATTTCCCACACCGGTGAAGAGGTTACTATAACCGGCGGAGATTATGGCTGGTGGATGGACAGAGCAACTGAGACCTCGGAGCTTATCGAGGCTGTAAAAAATGGAGAGAAGACAGACAGAACTCCTGTGTACTTTGGAACGGCAGCAGCTTACGGAGAAAACGACTGGGGTAATTCCTATGTGGAGATAGACCTTACTGCTCAGCACCTTTGGGTTTATAAGGACGGTGTGGCAGTCATTGATTCCGACTTTGTTTCCGGGTGTGTGAATAAGGGACGTACTACTCCTACGGGCAGCTATGCGATAACCTACAAGCAGAGAGATGCGACGCTTGTGGGAGAGAACTATGCTTCGGATGTTAAGTACTGGATGCCTTTTAACGGGAATGTCGGTATGCATGATGCGAGCTGGAGATCGGAATTTGGAAAATGGTACTACATCATAAACGGTTCGCACGGCTGCATAAATCTTCCGACTTCCAAAGCAGCTGAGATCTATGAGGTTGTGGAAAAAGGCGAAGCGGTATTTGTATACGGAGGAAAGACTGAGCCTGAGGAGGTTGTAACAAGAGAGGTGACCAATCCCGAAACAGGAGAAGTTACAACCATTAAGATGCCTATAAGTGCAGTCCGTGAGGAGGAAGCAGCCGCTGCTCAGGAAGAAACCACTCAGCCCCAGGAAGAAGTTACTCAGCCCCAGGAAGAAGTTACTCAGCCCCAGGAAGAAAATACCGGTGTCCAGGGAGAGAATGCTGAGACTCAGGAAGCAACTTCTGAAACGACTGGAGAGAATGCTGAGGTACAGGAACAGAGTACTGTACCGGAGGGCTGATGCCTTATACTTCTGATTTTTGCCGCGAGGTATGACCCAATCCGGATTTATGGTAAAATTACTACAAGTGAAGGAAAAAGTATTAATTAACCGAGGGGAAAGAAATGCTTAATTGGAATGTCAGTCTTGTTGTTCCAAGCTTTCTGGTTTTGCTCATAATTATGGGGTACTATTTTGCTCTTCCGCGTCTCCCGGTAAGACTGAACAAAACCTATCTGGCTATTCTTATAAATGAAGGCGTAGTAATGCTTTTTGATATAATCTCGAGCTGGGCAGACAATATGCATGACATATTGCCGGTGTGGCTTCTGGTTATATTAAATTCGGTCTATTTTTTCTCGCTGGCACTTCGTATCTTCCTGTTTTTTGAGCTGACTACTATAGTTCTCAGGGTCAATATCTGGAAGAATAAAGTTGCGGCAATTCTTTTATGTATTCCTTATGTTGCAGAACAGATAATAATAATAACCGGTATGTTTACCGGGAATATTTTCTATATTAATGAAAACGGGTATAACCGCGGACCGCTGCATTTTACAATTTACGTGTGTCTGTATTTCTACCTGTTTACTTCTTTTTTCATGATCTATAAATTCAGGATGAGGATCCGAAGAAAGCACGAGAGGGTAAGTATATTGTGCTTTAATACGATTATCTTAATCGGATCTATTTTCAGAATTACATTACCCACGCTGCTTTTATACGATACCTTTTGCCTGATGGCACTCATCGTAATTTATCTTTCCTTCGGTAACCCGGAGTTTTATTTGGAACGCAGAAATATGGCGTTTAACAGTAAGGCTCTTCGAAGCTACATCGAAGAAAATGAGGAGCACGGTAAATACAAAATTCTGGCATTTGTTATTAGGGATTACCATGATGTAAGAGAAATATACGGTACTACTCAGATGGATCAGGGAATCGCACTTATTTCCGCATATCTTAGGGTGAATTATCCGGATTGTCTGGATTTCTATAATCAGGGAGGACGATTCATCCTTCTCGGCGGCGTAAATATGGATTGGGAGGAAATTCACGAGGAGCTCCGCCATAGATTCATGCTGCCCTGGACCTCTGACGATGCCGAACTTTATCTGGAGGCTGGCTTTGCGCTTATAGATTGTACCGAAGGGTATTTTTCCGCAGATGAGGTCCTCAATATGATCTCGATAATGTTGGAAAAAGCGGATGTTCTCGGGAGCGATTTCAATATACTGGCAGATGAAAATGTGCTTTCGGAATTCCAGGACAGAATAGAAGTAAAGCGGTGCATGGAAAATGCCATAGACCGGAAGGCTGTCGAAGTATTCTTCCAGCCTCTTGTGTCTGCCAAAACCAGGAAGCTGGTCGGAGCTGAGGCTCTTGCCAGAATACGGGACAACGACGGACATATCATTCCGCCTGCGGCTTTTATTCCCCTTGCTGAGAAGAACGGAAGAATAAACCAGCTGGGAGAGCAGGTATTTGAAAAGGTTTGCCAGTTTATTTCGGAAAATGACGCGAATATAATGGGACTGACTTTTATCAATGTGAATCTGTCTCCCATACAGTTTATGCGCTCAGATTTGGGAAAGGGATTTTTATCAACCCTCAATATGTATGGTATTACACCGGACAGGATTCATCTCGAAATAACCGAGGAGTCCATGACCGATGAGCAGCAGATGGAGAAGCAGATCCGTCTGATGCAGAATTATGGCTTCAAATTTGTGCTTGATGATTACGGAAAAGGATATTCCAATCTGACAAGGCTTAAGAAGAGCCCCTTCGTAAATGTAAAGCTTGATATGGAAATCGTGTGGGATTACTGCAACGCTCCGGATGAAATACTTCCTATGATGGTAGAGGCTTTTAAGAAGATGAATTTCGGGGTAACAGCAGAAGGAATTGAGACTGAAGAGATGGCTTGGAAAATGACGGAGCTTGGCTGTGATTATTTGCAGGGAATGCTGTTTTCTGCTCCTATTCCTGCTGAGGACTTTGCCCAAAAATATGCGAAGGGTTAATCACAATGAAAATTGGGGATATTTTAAGCGCGCATCGCGTTAAGTTCATAATATATGTTTTTCTGATGCTGATCAGCTTGTTTTTGGGCGGCGTGGCAATTGCCTACAGATGGGAAATACTGTGGGTTTTGTTTTTTACGCTGCTTTTTGCATTGTTCCTGGTACTTGCGGGATATGTGTACATGTCCAGCCAGAGAGACAGTGCTTACGATGTCCTGAGAAAACAGAAGGAAAGTGATGAGGAAGAGGCAAGGCGCAGAATGGAATATTTTGCAAATATGTCTCATGAGATCAGGACTCCAATTAATGCAATTCTGGGTTACGACGAGCTTATTCTGAGAGAGTACAATGATCCTGCACTTCGCCAGTATGCGTACAATATTCGCTCTGCCGGAAATACACTTCTGTCTCTCATAAATGATTCACTGGATTACTCGAGGATAGAAGCCGGTAAAATGGAACTGTTCATTGCCGAGTACGACGTAGGCACGGTTATCGAGGATATGATGAGCCTTATCAGACCGAGAGCGCTTGCCAAGGGACTTGATCTTAAGGGATTTGTTAATGAAAACATTCCGCGAAGGCTTTATGGTGATGCCGACAGACTTAAGCAGTGTATTGCAAATCTTCTTACCAATTCCGTTAAGTACACCGATGAAGGTGAAATTGATTTTTCCATGGATTTTGAGGCACTGCCTGTTAACCCGGGATCAGATAATGAGGAGATTCTGCTCAAGGTTGCAATAAGAGATACAGGTATAGGTATCAGGGAAGAGGATTTACAGAAGCTTTATAAGCCCTTCGAGCGTATTGAAGAGGATAAGATAAAAAATATTGAGGGAAGCGGCCTAGGTCTTTCAATCGTAAGGCAGATATTATCACTTATGGATTCTGAACTGAAGGTTGAAAGTATCTACGGAGAGGGAAGTAATTTCCATTTTTCAATTAAACAAAGGGTTGCCGGAAGGGAACCTGTGGGAGATTTCGAGAAGAGCTATGCGAGAAATGTCGCAGACAAGAATCATTTTGCAATAAGTTTCACTGCTCCGGAGGCAAGAGTGCTTGTGGTTGATGATGCGGAACTGAATCTGGCGGTTATGGAAGGACTTCTTAATGGCACAGGTATACAGGTTGATTCTGCTCTCTCGGCCACGACAGGCTTGGAGCTTGCAGAGAAAAATGATTATGATGTGATTTTTGTTGATCTTAGAATGCCCGGAATAAACGGCGGTGAAATGATAAGAAAGCTCCGCGGAGATTACGAGCCGGGGCATGACAAAGGAAAATATAATTCGGGCAAAAAATACAGGAAGAAATATAATTCGGATAAGGACGCTGAAAAAATCAGGAATAGAGAGACTCCCTGCATAGCTCTTACGGCAGGAGCTCTTCAGGAAACAAAGAGTGATTATAAAAAGCTTGGATTTACGGATTATCTGTTAAAACCGGTGGCATTCAAAGAATTGGAGATGATCCTTCAAAAGTATATCCCGGCAGATAAAATAAAACGCATGTCCGTGAAGGATATTATGACAAAAAAGAAAGATGTTCCGCTTTTGGATACGGAAGAAAAACTGAATGAAGCGTTAACAATACTTGCACAACGGGAGCGTGTGAATTGATACTCAAATACAATATATTTCTGGAGCTGGCAACGGTTCCGCTAAACTTCATATTGTGCGTGTTTTTCCGCTTGAAATATAAGGAAGACACAAGAGTAAATCGAGAATTTAAAATTTTGGCTTATCTTGTGTTTCTGGGTACTGTTATTGATATTGTGGATGCAGTACTTATCAGTATAGGCGCCGGTGTACCTATAGCCATCAAGTACCTGGTGAATACATTAAACTATGTTCTGGCGACTATAGGAGCATATCAGTTCATAAGATATGTAATAGCTTATGTAGGGGATAAGTACAATAAGACCACAGGGGCATTTATCAATAAAGTGCTTTTGGGAATTTATGCCGTAATCATTATTCAGAACATTTTTACGGGAACGGTTTTCTATTATCTTGATAACGGGCAGCCCAAGGCCGGTGCGCTTTTTATGATGATAGTGTATGCGTATCCCCTATACTATATTCTTTATGGCGGGGTTTTTATACTGAGTCATCCGGAGAGCTATGCCAAGAAGATGAAGTATGCGCTCGTTGGAACCTTTTTCTTTATGATAGGACTCTACGCTCTCCAAATGTTTGTATACAGAAGTCTTCTGGTCACTTATTTTGCGGCATCACTCGCAATACTAGTGATGTTTCTCACCTTGGAAACTCCGGATTATGCAAAACTTCAAAAGACCCTGGAGGAATTGTCCATTTCAAAAAGAGAACTCGAAGCTTCAAATATCAGGGCTACGGAAGGAAGCCGTGCAAAGACAAGGTTTCTTGCACAGATGTCAAATGATATCAGAACTCCCGTAAATGCAATTATGGGATATTCGAATCTGATCCTGGCTGATACAAACGAGGAGGCGACAAGAGAATATACGAGACGTGTAAAAATATCCGCGAAGCGACTCTTGACCTTCTTTGAAAATGTGCTTAATTATGTGTCGGAGGAGACTGATGAGAACGGACCAAGAAGATTGCCTTCCATGGCAGAGCTCATTGAGAGAGGTGATGAGCTTGAATATCTGGAGGATGAGAGCAGCGAAAGAAGTATAGGGCTTTCCAGAGCTCCGGAGATCAGGATACTTGTGGTGGATGATACGCCGCTGAATCTGGATCTAATGGTAAGAATGATATCGCCCATGGGCTTTACAGTGGATACGGCGACCGATGGTGAGAAAGCTATTTTGCAGGTCAGAAAATTCAGATATGACCTCATTTTCATGGATCATCTGATGCCTGTTATGGACGGTGTGGAAGCACTGAAAATCCTTAGGAATGAGAGGCTTTGCGATATTACTCCTGTAATTATGCTGACTGCCAATGCGATCACGGGTGAGGAAGAGAAGTATTTAAATGAAGGGTTCGCAGCATATCTGACAAAACCTTTTACAGAGGATAAGGTAAGGGAAGTGCTTAAAAAGTATCTTCCAAAGAAGGATGCAAAGGCCAGAGATGATATGGATATCAGTGCCTGGGAGAATCTGCAGGAAAAGCTGCCGATGCTTCGCGTGGCCAATGCCAGAGAATATCTTCTTCATGATACGGCGTTGTACAAAAAGATATTAATCTCCTATTCGGAGGAGGGTGTTTCTTCAGATCTTTCCTTGGCGGTAAGGGGCGGAAATTATGAAGAGGCGATAGCGATCATCATGTCGGAGATTCACAAAGCAAAGCTTATAGGTGCGGAAAGTCTTGTGAAGATGGCGGAAAAGCTTGAACTGTTATGCAGAAAAAAGGAGTTTGAACTTTTACGTGAACGAATTGGTACATTTATAGCAGAAAAAAATGCGCTTTCAGAGTCAATAATTACGCAGTTACAGGTGGAAAAGGGTGAGTAAGAAAATTTTAATCGTGGATGATTCCGGAACGGAGCGACTGTATCTCTCGGAACTTCTTGGGAAGATTGAAAACATTGAGGTTACGGAAGCAGACGGTCCGGATGCCGCTATTGGGCAGTTGTCCATAAAAAAATATGATCTGATCTTTATTGATTATTTCCTAAAGGGGAGTCTTGGGTCGGATCTCATAAAAATGATTCTGGAGAAAAATCCCGGTGATAACGCAGCTACAAATGCAATTGTACTTGGGAGTGTCACGGATTTTCAGGGGAATTTTTTGAAGAAAACCGGTTTTATTAATTATCTGGAGAAGCCGGTAGAGTTTAATATGCTTAAGGCTGCAATTTCAATGTATGCAAAGGTTTCTGATTAAGGGGGATCAGGCTGATGTTTCATAGGCTGTTCTTTGAGCTTTCAGCAATTTTATATAACTTAATGATATGCCTTTTCCTGACAATCACTTACACGGATTCGTCAAGGACCACTAAGGCATTCAGGAAGTTTGCGTATTACCTTACAATAGCGACTATTGTAGATGTGGCGACGGAGGCAACACTTATTTATACAGGGGAGATTCCTGTAGTCGGACATTATGTGATACACGCTTTCAATATTTTGTCTGCGACAGTTGCCGCAAATTCATATGCGGAATATATAGTTGCCTGTGCAAATGTTGATATCAAGGACACACTTCTTCATAAGATCAATCTTGCTGTGGTTATTCTGCAGTGTTTCCTGATGGTTCAAAATGTTTATACCGGTAATGTTTATATGTATACGCCGGAAAATGGCTACACATTCGGGGCGTTCTATCTTGCGTGTTCATTCCTTCTGCCGGCATATTATGTATTATTGGCAACCGGATTTACTGCGGTTAACCACGACTGCTATACAATTTTGCAGCTGTTTAGTATAGGAATAGCGACTTCCATAGTATTTGCAATTTATGTTATTCAGACGTTTTTCCTTACAAATCTGGTCCTCATATTCTTTTCTGCATCACTTGCGATGCTGGTACTGTTTTTCTCTTTGGAGACACCGGATTTCCACAGGCTTGAGAAGACCATAGGAAAACTTGAAAAGGCTGAGAAGGAAGCTCTGGAAGCAAGAAAAAAAGCAGAGGAAGCAAGTGAAGCGAAGAGTGAATTTTTGTCACAGATGTCCCATGAGATAAGAACACCGATTAATTCAATTCTCGGATTTGACAATCTGATTTTGGAAAACACAAGAGAAGCCAGGGTGTCGGAATATGCTTCTAAGATAAAAGGTGCGGGCGAAACCCTTTTAGCTTTCTTCAATAATCTACTCAATCTGATTGCGCAGAATCCCGGAGAGGATGTGGATATAAACAGCCTTTTTGACTATTCGTCTCTTTTGGAAACAGATATAGATGAAACAATAGTTCCGATTATGCCAAAGGCTCAGATTCTGGTTGTTGATGATAATGCAATGAATGTGGATCTGCTGCTTAAGATAATGAAAAAGACAGAGGCGCAGATTGACACAGCGGTGGACGGGCAGAAGGCTCTTTTGAAATTGCGCAAGAAGACATACGATCTCGTAATCATGGATCACATGATGCCGATAATGGACGGTGTTGAAACGCTGAGTATTATGAAAGAGGAGCGCCTTAGTAAGGATGCCCCTGTAATCATGCTGACCGCAGGCGGTCTTAGGGGAGATGAGGAGAGATTCAAGGAGCTTGGCTTTGATGCGTATCTTTCAAAGCCTGTGGTTGCGGATAAGCTTTACGACCTTCTTATCGATCTGATGCCTTCACACCTGATCGAGAGCAGAGCTTCACTGGAGCACTTGTTTTATAAAGAAAACGCGCCGGTAAATAAGGAGCAGGAAGAAAAGACCGATGTCACGATTTACAGAAAATCACTGGCTGAGCTTTTCCCTGATATGAATGTGACTGCAGGACTTGATTTTTGCATGGGCGACGAGGAATTCTATCTGTCGCAGGTTGAGATGTTTGCCGACAGCGATAAAGGTACTGAGCTTGCGGGATTTTTGGAAAACAGAAATTGGGACAGCTACCTTATATCTGTGCATTCTCTAAAGAGTACGGCAAAGACAATCGGCGCCGATTCGTTATCCGAAGAGGCGTTGGCGATTGAAAATGCATTAAAGGAGGGCCGCTACGAAAGCGTTACTAAGGGGCATGGTGCTCTGAAGACTCACTTTGATGAACTTTGCATTGCTTTGAAAAAGGGTCTTGATGAGTACAAAAATATGCCTGTTCAGACAGCGGACGACAAAGATGGTGCGCCGGCGGCTTCGGGAATGCAGCAGGCCGCAGATTCTCCTCTTGGTGGGGGATTGTCTGCCCAGATTCTTCTCGCGCTTGCAAATACAGTGGACTCCAGGGATATAAACAATCCGGGCAGATCCATGAGGGTTGCACGATACTCGTCTGAAATAGCAAGAAGGCTTGGGAAAAGCGAGACCGAACAGCAGGATGTCTATTACATGGGACTTGTACATGATATAGGAAAGCTTATCATTCCGGAGAAGATTTTGAGAAAACCCGACAGCCTGACGGAGGAAGAATCCGAGATAGTAAGACAGCATCCTATAATAGGATATGAAATTCTGAGGAATATTTCAGAGATGCCGGGACTTGCGACGGGAGCCAGATGGCATCATGAAAGATATGACGGAACAGGATATCCGGACGGACTTGCAGGGGAGGAGATTCCTATAGAGGCCAGGATCATAGGAATCGCCGATGCCTATGACGCTATGACTTCGCAGCGACCGTATGCCTCTGTAATGCCGCCCCTAAAGATAAAAAAAGAACTGGAGCGAAACCGCGGGAAACAGTTCGATCCGGTTCTTGTAGATGTGCTAATAGGAATGATAGATGATAAAGAATCATAAGTTTTTAAGGGAATAATCTGCGAGCATGCGAGCTGCTTCACGAACACTTTCCCTTCTGATATGAACGGAGTCTCCGTCCTTCATCTGGAGTACCTGAAGATCCTTGTCCACGGATTTTACATGGGCGAGATTCACAAGATAACTCTTGTGGCAGCGGATAAAGGAATCGTCCGGAGTCTGGGCCTCGATGTTGTCGAGTTTACCTGTAAGTTGAATGGTTGCTCCGTTTGCCATATGGAAATAAAGCGTGTGAGAACTCTGTTCGACATAACAGATTTTTTCAAACGGAAAGGTCATATCCTTCCCTCCCACTCTGATTGAAACACCGCCCTGGGTATGTTTCATCGAGGCAGCGAGCTCCAATACTTCGGAAACCTCAGTAGAATCAAAAGGTTTCATCAGATAGCGGATTACACGGTTTTTATAACCTTCCATAGCGTGATCCTGGCTGGATGTGGCAAATGCGATCGGAACGGAAGCGTCAATACTTCGTATTCTTGTGGTTGCGTCAACGCCGCCCATGCCCGGCATTAGAATGTCCATGAAAATAAGGTCGTACAAACCCGGCCTGAAAGCATCCAGGAATGCCTCGCCGGACTCAAAAAGAATAATTTCACAACCCGGACGAACCTTATCGATTATGAACTGAAGCTGACGCCTTTGAGCCATTTCATCATCACATACAGCGATTTTTAGAATATCAGATGCACCCATATGCAACCCCTCATAAAATAATGTTCTTATTTAATTATAATATCATAAAATGTGACGATTTTGACAACTAATATCACAATTATTAGATTTGTCAAGTACGAATTATGAACAGAACAGTTCATATTTCGTAGTTTTTGTTGAAAAAAGACTGTTATAATAATATTTGTAACATTATGTCATAATTGCTCTGACTAGGAGCGAAAGGTGATGGGGAGATGAAAAAATACAGTCTGGGAAGCAGGATATCCACGTACTTGAGAGTCTGCATTGTTCTCTGCGTGCTTATTCAGTCCCCATTCTGCGGACTGAAGGGAAATGCCCAGTTTCAGGGTGTTTACAATAACAAGGTGATTTTTACGGCTCCGAGTGCGGAGAAGCTTTTTGACGGTACTCCGCTTACGGAACAGATTGATGTCACGGCACAGGGGCTTCCACCGGGATATACCTACAAAGCAGTTGCAGAAGGGAGCATTACATATCCTGAGGAAAATCAGGAGAACAACAACATAGTTACTGATTATGCTATATTCGATCCGAGCGGACTTAACGTGACCGAGAAATTCGTCAATGTTGAGCTTAGACCTGGGACCCTCAGAATCAGCGAGAAGGAAGCGGTTCTCGGCGCTAAGAGAGATGCTGAGGAAGATGAAGCAGAATCCGAGGAGAGCGAGTCTGTCGTCTCAGAGGATGAAGAGATTGTTGAAATCGAGGACGAGGATGCGGCAAAGGCAGATTCGCCTTACTCATTTATGAATTCTTATTCACTTGAATTGGTTATGTATATTTTCTTGATACTGATAATGCTGGCAGTTTTTATTGTCTTTATAAGAGACAGTAACAAAATGAGGGAAAAATGAAATCTATTCAGGAAAAAATCACGCTTCTTACAACTATAGCAATTCTTATGGTAGCTCTTATTGTAGGCGGAACCGCAATTTTCACTTTGCGACAAGCGGGTGAGTACAATTCGGCTCAAATTCTGCATCTTACCTGTGAAAAGGAGGCAGATACAATTAACAGAGTCCTCTTAAATACGGAGGAGGCTGTTAATATCCTGGCTGATTATGCGGTTGAACGCCTTTTTTCAGTCGAAAAACTTGCCGGAGATCAGGCATACAGAGACAGCTACACTGTTCAGCTGTCCAATCTTTTTTCTAATATCGCGGAGAACGTTCCGGGAATAGTTTCTTATTATGTCAGGTTTAATCCTGATATCATGCCGCCTACGAGCGGGCTCTTTTACAGAAGAGATTCCCTTGATGATGAATTTGAGATGACCGAGCCTACGGATATCAAGGCTTACGATAAGGACGATATGGACCGTGTAAACTGGTGGTACATACCGGTTGAAAACGGAGTACCCACATGGCTTGAACCTTATCATAATGAGAATATCGACAAGGATCTTATATCCTATGTTGTTCCTTTGTATGAAAACGGTGTGCTTGTCGGTATAGCCGGAATGGATATCGATTATTATACTCTTGTTGATACCGTTAAGGCTATCAAGTGCTATGATACCGGATATGCATGCCTTGCAAATGATAAGGGTGATGTATATTACAATCCCAATTTTGATCCCGGAACTGTTATGGATGAGATGAACCTTAGAGGTATTATGTCTTTTGAAGCCGAGAGCAGCGGAGATGAGCCGGTTGATTATTATCTCGGAGATATGAGAAAACTGCTCTCCTACAGCAGTCTTGTTAATGGAATGAGACTTATCATAACAGCGCCTCGAAGTGAGATACTCGCGATGAGTAATAACCTTACAAGAAGAGTTATTATATCAACGATCATCGTTCTGTTCACATTCATGTTCCTTACTATTATGGTTAGCCGCAGGATTACAGGGCCTCTTAAGACTCTTGCTCAGGTTGCAAGAGAGATCAATGATGGTAAACTCGAGGTGACTTTCCCTAAAGAGACCAGCGATGAGGTAGGAGATCTTGTTCATGCCATGGAGAAGATGGTTCATCACTTGAAGCATCACATCGACGATCTGAATTCACTTGCTTATCACGATTCTCTGACGGGCGTAAAGAACAAGACGGCATATGATGATGCCGCATCCAAGCTGGATTCACAGGGCGGCGAGAAGGAATACGGTATAGTTGTTTTTGATGCAAACAATCTTAAGAAGATAAATGATACTTACGGTCACGAGAGGGGTAATATTTATCTTCAGAATGCCTGCCGTCTTACCTGTAGGATTTTCAAGGGAAGTCCTGTTTTCAGAATTGGCGGAGATGAGTTTGTTGTAATTCTTCAGGGAGATGACTACGATAATTGCTACAAGCTTCTTCGTGATTTTGATGTGGAGGCTGAGCGCCACAATTTAGAGACTGTAAATGAGTGGGAGAAGATCAATATCGCAAAAGGTATGGTGAAGTACGATCCCGAGACCGACGCGAATGTGGAATCGGTTTTCAAGCGCGCAGACGCCCGCATGTATGTTGCCAAACAAAAGATGAAACTCGCCGAGATGGGGTAAAAAAAGGCTTCCCCTTGAGGGGAAGCTGGCAGCCGAAGGCTGACTGATGAGGTGGAACTATTCGTTCTTACTTATTCGCTCGAGTTCGATGATGTCGGCGATTTGTTCGGGAGTTAAGAAGCCATCGTTCTTGTTTGGAGAGAAGAGGCCTTCATCGACGGAGTTGCCGTTCTGATTGAAGTAGCCGTCGTAGTCCTCCGGGAAATAACCGGTATCATGGGCGTTTTGTCTCTTTGCAGATTCGTCAGCCTGACGGTTTTCGACAAGATATCCGCGGCGCTTAGGTGCAGAGTTTGTTTCTCGATTTTCTCTGAGCGAGTTTCGACCTGTGGTTTTTGTTGAAGAAGCCTTGGCGCTGTCAGTACTTGTTCTTGTGGATTTCGAGCCTGAACCCATGGAACTCTGGTAGGCATCGACAAATTTTGCCTGGTGTTCAGCCGGTGCGACAGGAGCAGAGGAGACCTTGGGTCTCTTTGCAGCAGGTACATCGGAAACGGATGAACGACGTGTGTTGCCGCCGGAAGCGGATGAACGTGCAGGCCTTTTTGCAGACCCTGAAGCTGCCTTATTTGCAAGGCGCGCAGCAAGACCTTCCTCACTGCTTACCACTGAGGATATAAAGTCGATTTCCTTTTTTGCTTTTTTGGATGGTTTGAAAGCAGAGCTTTCGAGTGCCGTCAGTTCTTCAAGCTGTCTTCTCTTTGCTCTGACGGGAGTCTCTTCCATGTAATCAAGTTCCGAGAGATCATGAAGAGGCTTTTTCTTTGTTTTCTTTACTGTTTCAGCAGAACTTTTCTTTGCCGTAGCGGCATCGGTTTTCCTTGTTTTGCCGGAAACTGTATTCTTAACTCCGGCACCCTTTCGGGGAGTTCTGTCCTCGATAGATGCAAGTTCTGCGAGATCTTCAGCGGATACAATTTCGCTGATGTCGCGAATATCAGTCAAGTCTTCAATATCTGCGACTCGCTCGGCTCTTGCCTGAAGTATATCCTCCACGCTTCTCTCGGGAATGAGATCGGCAGCCTCCTCCGGAGTAAGATATTCTGCATCCTCAGGTTCGGGCTGAGGCTCAGGCGTAGGCGCAGGTGCGACTTCTTTCTTCTTTTCGGGAAGTTCCCACTTATTTGCATGCTTTTGACGCTCGTATTCTTCAGAGACTGCGAGCTGAGGTACATAATTAACAGGTATCTTGTCACCGGATGCGATTTTTTCATCGGGAGAATCTGCGATACCGAGAATGTCGTCAACACCGATTCCGAGTTTTTCTTTTTTCTTGCTGCTGATAAGAGTTACAAGGTCGGCTCCCATAGCATCGAGAGTGCAACCGACAGCGGGCTGTCCGTTCAAAGTGAAAACGCGGACAACTGTCGCTTCACAGGCATAGAAATGAAAATAATTGGGATCGTATCGGAAGGATGCGATGATGTGATCTCCGACCTTGGCCGTAGTATTGGTGTCGAGGATAAAGGCGATGCCCTTCATGGAAATATCATAAACGAGGGCGTTTCTGATATCTTTGCTGTCGCCGATTCTGATGACGCCCAGTCTGTCGATATCGTAGCGCTCAGCCTGTCTGCGGTTGATGATTTTACCATCCTCAGTACACCTGATCAGATGGAATTTGCCATAGCGCGTCTCTACAGGCCCGATGCGGCTTGAAGTAAACTCGTAGGAACGTCCGTCTCTTTTGTTTACGGCTACAACCTTGGAAGGCTCGGCGAATGTAAGATCCTCATCAAAATAGGTCAGTGAGTCCACAAGAAGACCATCCCGAACACCCACTTCAGCCTTGGTAATAAGAAGGATTCCGTGCCCGTTGATGGTCGCATGAATTTTAATTTTTGAATCTTTCATCACATCACTTAGTTTCATATAAATATTTTATAACGCTATATAATCTTCGTAAATAGAATACTCTAAAGAAATATCAGAATAATCCGAAATATATTTTGAGTCCAAAGTAGCGGAGCTATTTGGATAATGAACCGGGCAGACCGACAGGTATGCCCGGTTATTTTTTGTAGCGCGAAAGCGGCGCAAAACATATTCACAAGAGCAAGGATGCGCGTTATTGCTTGGAGGTAGTGCTTATGAGGATTACGGGAAGTACAGTCAACCTTGTTTCAGAAAGGAGGTACACGGAAAACTACTCTTTTACAAGGCAGAATGCATTGACGACCGGACAGACGATTGGAGATACGGCGTCGGAATTTAAGAAAGCCTTGATGTCGTCGGAAGCTTCAAGACTCTCGGGTGAAAAAGAAGAATTGTTTACAAATTACAATGCGGACGGTGGCTTTGCAATTACAGGTGAGAGTCCAAATTATTCGAAAGTATCCGAGATAGAAAACATAAGAATGCAGATAATGGAAAGACTTCTGAACATCATGCAGATTCTTTACGGACAGACAGGAGGCGGTGGAAGGAGCAAGATGCAGGAGTACATGAGGGAGCTGAGCAGCCGGATGGGCGGCGGATCCTATCAGTGGATGAGTGTATCCACTGCAACTTATGTCCACACGCAGGAAGAATATACTGCCTTTTCAGCGCAGGGGATTGCCAGGACCGAAGACGGAAGAGAGATCAGCTTCGGGGTAGGGATCAGCATGACCAGGCAGTTTACGGAGGCGGTTGGTATCACTCAGATCAGACCTGCACAGCTTATCGATCCGCTTGTGATCAATGTGGGAAGCGGTGTTACGGAGATTTCGGATCAGACCTTCACATTTGATCTGGACTGTGACGGAACCTTGGATGAAGTAAAGAGCATAGGCCCCGGAAGCGGATTCCTTGCATATGACAGAAACGGTGATGGCGTAATTGGTGACGGAAGCGAACTCTTTGGTGCAAAAAGCGGTGACGGCTTTATGGAACTTTCGGAGTTTGATAGTGATAACAACGGCTGGATTGATGAGAACGATGCGATATATGAAAAACTGAGAGTCTGGTGCAGAGGTGAGGATGGAAAGGACTCACTTATGACTCTTAAGGAAGCTGATGTCGGAGCAATTTTTCTTGGAAATGCGGAAACAAAGTTCACATCCCAAGGCTCGGATTTTGCAGTGAATGCACAGTTTAAGTCGAGCGGCATTTTCCTTAGAGAGTCGACGGGAGAAGCCGGAGCAGTCCATCAGATCGATCTGGCAAAGCTTGCTTAGATAAGCGATTCGGTTGTGCCGATAATATAGCCATAAAAAATAAAAGGACACCTTTTCCTCTGAGGTGTCCTTTTATCATATCCAGCCTTATTTTGCTGAAGTATCCTTCTTTTGGTTTGATGTTTTACGATGCTTTCAAGCTGCAGTATTGCTGTTGTAGTCAGCTGCTTTTCCAAAGATAACGTTTCTTACGGGTAAAAGTGCTGAGATAAGAACGGATCCAAGTACAACACATGCAAGAACCTCTCCGATAGCAACTGTAAATGCAGTGAACAAATATGAAGCCACTGTTGCGGGAACCATACCGCACAGAATAAGAATGAAAGGAACGATTACCATATTTGAAATAACCGGAGGAAGTGTCACAAGGAATCTGTGATCCTTAAGCTTGTAGGAAGCAAAAGCCGCAATAGCTGTTGCAAATGTACCTAAAACGATATCCCACACTCCTGCACCTGCAAAAATGTTACTGATAAAGCACCCAATTATAACTCCGGGGACTGCAGCGGGTGTGAAAAAGGGAAGTACACAAAGTGCTTCGGAAACGCGGAACTGAATAGCACCGCTTGCAAGGTCGAACGGCTGAATCATCGCCGTTAACACAGCATAGATAGCAGCAATCATCGCTGCCTGAGTGATAAATAATACGTTATTGTTTTTCATTTTTCTCTCCTTTAGGGTTTAGTGGTCAAAATACCGACCGATTTCGAGTGGGAAGGATTTAACACTCGTATTTCTTTGTAGCGCATTATAGAATAAGGCGTAATTTAACAGATGTCAAGTGGAAAAGGGTGCCTTCGACGGTAAAATATGTATATAAGGTGCTTGATAAGATTGGAGACAATATGACTCGGGAAGAATACATTAAGAATGCATTTGAAGCATATGATAAGCATGAGTATGATTCTGCGCTGCAGAGTTTTATTGCTGCGCATGAATTATCTGACTTAGAGGGCAAGAAATACATAGTAGAGGCATTGTATGCCAGTTTTGTAGAACCCAATCTGGATGAATTCAGGCAGGCTTATGATAACAATGTGGAGATTTTTCTTAAGGGTAATCCGAATAAAAAATATGATATCCCTGAATTTGAGGATCTGAGACTGACTTTTTATCCTGCTTCGAACACAAAGTATTATATCTATGTGAATGATACCAATGAATTCGCAGGGGACTATCCGATAGATCTGGATGCTTATGCCGATCAGGAAGTCGAAGAGACAACTGATGCCATTTTATTTGATTCCATATGCGATTTCAGGGATATTTGGCCGGAGGAGTTCATAAACTATTTGAAAAGGACCGGGAATCCGGTTCCCAAAACTATTCGGAGTGAGTTCGGATTCGATTATGAGGAACTGTTCAAAACACTTAAAACAGAATGATATTGTAGAAAAAACAGCTATTTCCCATTTTACTACTCCCCCAAAATCTAGTATAATTTTCATATAATACTTGCTTGGGGGATTTTTTTATGGGGACGAATCACAGGATCCATTTCGGATTTCTTTTTCATGTGAATTTTTATCATGCAGGGCTCGGTGATACAAATGATGACAGGGGCTTTGGGCGTGACCTTGCACGGATTCGCGATATTCTCGATATTTTAGCAAAAGCAAATAATGAAGGACAGCCGGTGCGCGCAGCGTGGGATTTTGAGAACGATTACACGCTGGGGCGGATTTTGCCCTCGCTTGGACCTGATGTAATAGATGGTGTGAAGACTAGGCTTCGCGAAAGGGGAGATGAACTTCTTTTTTCCGGGAAGCACGCAGGACTGTTTGCGGGAATGACCGGAAAAGAGCTGAGCTTTGCTCTTCACTATAAATCAAATGAGCTTGGAGAAACTTCAAATGTTCTTCGCCCGGAGGGTGATTTGTTTTCACCTGCGATAATCGGAAGACTTAGAAAAGCAGGAATCGAAGCTGTGCTTCTTGGCAACAGCAATGTGGGGCCTAATGCGCTTTCCACAGTCACTAAAGATCTTAGAAAAAATACCTATGTAAAATATAATCCCGCAACCTACAGACACGGGAACAATTCAATAACTGTGCTTCCCTACTATACTCCCGCTGATTTTCTTGAGGAGGGATCACTGAAAAAATTCCTTGATTCCCTGCATAATAAGCAGTTATCGGGCGAGATAGACGGTGATGTTTTTGTTCTTGTCGGAGCAGATGTCAGAAGTCCCTGGTGGGAAGATATGGAGATCAGAAATATTTTCAGAAAGTCATCGGGGACAGAGGGACTTTCCGGATTTATAAAAGCTCTGAGGAAATTTGATTACATAGCCTATAACACACCGACAGGATATCTTAAGGAGCATGCTCCGGTGTCGGAGATTTCTTTTGCGGGAGACTTGGCAGGAGGAACAAGTGGAGACTTTTCTGCCTACAGTGAACTTCCCTATGACAGACTTATCTGGACCAGAATAGAAAGAGCCCGTATGGGCAGCAGAGTATACGGCCATGAGAGAGTTTCCGATACTTTGGCACAGAGGATAAAGCTTTTGTCGGCTTCGGAATTTGGCCTCTTTTCGCCGGCTCCCGCCAAGGACAGATTCGCCGAGATGGACAGACTCTCCGCCGAGATTCAGAAGATTGAGAGAAAAGCCATAAACGAAAAAGAGATGTCCATGCGAACCAGTGGCCGCCAAAGGCTCAACAACAGTGCAATCGGTAAGCATCTTTATTCAAGAAGAAAAGATGATGAGGAGAGGAATTCCTTCATCATTATGAATCCTAAGGGACAGCGCGTTGTCAGTTTTCAGCTTTTGATCGACAGCGGGCAGTGTCCAAAAATCGGGACACTTGTTCTGGAGTGTGATGAGTGTCAGATCAGATCCTATACTGCTGTAGAAATGAGCAAGGAGAATGGATATGTTAATTCTGCCTTTGTGGTGATGCGGTTCGCGGAGGCACAAGGGACATATAAGATATACTATCACTTCGATCGCTCGGATATTCCGAAGGAGCCGCACAAGCCTCTTATTGAATTAAAACCTGAGGATCATCCGGTTTTCCATGCAGAGGGTGCCATGAAGAGGCTTCTGGAGGCGCAGGGAAAACTTAAAGCAGCACCGCCGCCAAGTCCCGATGATGGCAGGAGGCAGGCTGTTGCTAATCGTATCGCGGAGATAAACAGTGCACAGGGGGTAACAAGAGCAAAGACTCTTACCTCAGGTGGTGAGCGCGACAGCTATGTTATATCAAGCCCGGATCAAAAACTTAGGATTGTGATAAGCGGCATGGGAGCTACGAAGGGTCACATTCGCGAAGTATTTTACGATGATGAGAGAATCGGCGATAATCAGTTTCTTTCTTCCTTTGTGAAAAGCGGAGGAACTGTTTCCGAGTTTACCTGCGAAGAGATCAAGGACGCAGAGCTTGCCGGAGAAGGCATGGGAGTTACGATTTCCGGAGCAGTTCACGCAGGCGGCGAATCAGCTCCCGGAAGGTATGAACTTCAGATTATAAAAACTGCAGCGCTTAAAGGTATTGACGGAATTCTTCTTCATATGGATGTTACCTATCCCAGTCTTGAGGGTGTGGGAGAGGCATTTTTGGAGGAGATCGCACCGCTTCAGATTTCGCCGCAGTATCGTGCGGGTGTGTCGGTAATAAGGAGAAGCTTTAACGGGATCGTGGGTGATTATCCGGTTTCTGTTTTCGGAAAATCGGTTCCAGGAAATGAGAATATCGCATCCTTTAATCATCAGATGACCGCAGGTATTGTGGGAGCAAAGGGAGCTCTCTCCGGAATACTTATAGGAATTCCGAGGACTGTTCTGGGAGGTCTTGCTATATGTCCCGGAAGACTTTTGACTGACGGAGAAGGACAGCACCTTAGTCTTAATCCCTACGGAACCTATGGAATACAAAGTAAGAAATATCCTTCTGAGAGCGAGGGAGTTTTGCAGAAGTATGCGGACAGTTTTGTCAATGAAAAGCCCATAAATACGGCAGCTGCCTACAGCGGTGTGAGGGAGAAATTCTGCATTTGCCTTGCGGGCTTTGCCGGCGCAAACCCCAGTGAGGGACAGCTTTTGGAACTTTCGGCATTCTGCGACGGCGCGATAATCTGCGGCGATGAGACGGGAGTAATTCATCCTTTCGAGGGTGATAATGTGACTCTTCCCCGAGCTTATAAGGAGATTCCGATAGGGACGGATAAGAGAGAAGAACATTATAACAGTAAGAACATCAAAACAGAGCTTGCAAAGTTTTTGTCTAAGAAGCGCAGATGAAAATAAAACGTACAAAAATGATTGACGTTAGCTTGTGTTTTCTGTTATCGTAGACAAAAGGCAAAGGCGCCATTCCAGTGGGATAAGTGTCTTTGCCTTTAGTTTTATATACACGCGGCAGCGCCGCCGCATATCAAGGCGCAGAAAGAGGACGACATGGGTAATCTAACCAAGAAGGATATCTTTAGAATAGTCAAGGAAGAGGATGTTGCTTTTATCAGACTTCAGTTCTGCGACATTTTCGGAACTCCCAAGAACATCGCAATAACCGCTGGGCAGCTCGAGAGTGCACTTAACAACGACTGTATGTTTGACGGTTCTGCAATAGAGGGCTTTACGGGATTGGCAGGAGACCAGTTTGAAGACCTTGAGAGCGATATGTATCTCTACCCCGATCTTGACAGCTTCCAGATTTATCCCTGGAGACCTCAGAGCGGAAAAGTTGCCAGAATGTTCTGCGACGTCTATACCGCAGACAGAAAGCCTTTTTCAGGTGATTCAAGATCAATATTAAAGAGAGTCCTTGATGAAGCTAAGGATATGGGACTTATCTTCAAGGCAGATCCCGAGCTTGAGTTCTTCCTTTTTGACCTTGATGATGAGGGACAGCCCACGACAAGAACGCATGAGAATGCCGGCTATTTTGACCTTGCTCCCGCAGATCAGGGTGAGAATGTGCGCCGCGATATCATCATGAATCTTGAGGAACTCGATTTTAATATAACTTCATCTCATCATGAAATTTCACCTGCCCAGCATGAGATTGATTTCACCGAGGATGATGCTGCAAGAATGGCAGATATGATCATGACCTTCAAGATGGCGGTCAAAACCATCGCAAAGCGTCACGGACTCTATGCCACTTTTATGCCCAAGCCCAAGGAAGGTGTGAATGGTTCCGGTATGCATATCAATATCCTTTGTGAGGATGAGGATGGTAACGACCTTTTTGCCGGAAAGGACGGAAAGCTTTCGGATATGGCCAACCATTTTATTGCGGGTGTCCTTGACCATATCTGTGGAATGACTCTTGTTACCAATCCACTTGTAAATTCATATAAGAGACTTGTGCCGGGCTACGACGCTCCGGTCAATGTGTCATGGTCAGCATCTTCAACTAACAGAAGCGCACTCATCAGGATTCCTTCTATGACAGGAAGGAATGCGAGAATTGAGCTCAGAAACCCGGATGCTGCCTGCAATCCTTACCTTGCGCTGGCGCTTATTCTGGCAGCAGGTATGGATGGAATTAAGAAAGAACTTACACCTCCTGCAGAGCTCAAGGTCAACCTGAAAAATAAGACCGATGAGGAACTCAGAAAAACCAGGCTTTCCACCCTTCCCGAGACTCTCGGAGAAGCCATCGAAAGCTATCAGAAGGATAAATTTGTAAAGAAGGTACTAGGAGAAGCTGTTTTCAACAGATATCTCGATGCCAAGCGCAGCGAGTGGAAGAGCTTCCGCACCTGTGTAACCCAGTGGGAAATCAGGGAATATTTGAATAAGCAGTAATAAACTTTTTAAGGAAGTACCAATTTGCAAAACATCATCGTTGCATTCGCAAAGCAGACGGATGCGCAGAATTTCAAAAGCATATTGATGCGTGGCGGTTTTGAAATCGCTTACGTATGCCAGACCGGTGCTCAGGCTCTCACAGCAATGGAGAACCTTGGTAGCGGCGTGGTCATTTGCGGCTCAAGGCTGGGCGACATGCTGTGCACCGAGCTTTCAGAGGATATGTCTGCGTATTTCAAGATGCTTCTGGTGGCAAGCCCTGCGAAAGCGGATGAACTTGGACTTCACGCGTATGAAAATATCGTCTATCTGCCAACTCCCCTGAAAAAGGATGACCTCTATTCAACCCTTACGATGATGATCGAGGGCGTGCAGCTTAGACGCAAGAAAATAAAAGACAAGCGCAGGTTCAGGAGCAGCGAGGACCAGAAGGTTATCGACAGCGCCAAGGCTATCCTTATGGAGCGCCACAACATGACTGAGCCCGAAGCACACAAATATCTTCAGAAGTGTTCCATGGATTCCGGAACATCTCTTCTTGAAACCGCAGAAATGGTTTTAAGTCTTAAGTAATCACATAGCAAGTTATGTTATAATATTTACTATAAAGCCTTCCCATTGGGGGAAGGTGTCAGCGAAGCTGACGGATGAGGGGAATATTATACATATGGAGGCTTGTTATGAATAATCGTGTTTTTCATGTAGATCACCAGATAGCAAGTAAAAATGTAGAGGAGTCGGTTACCGAGTGGACCAGAGTTGTTCAGTACAATGAGATCAACGGCTACGACAGACTCTTTGGCGGAGAGCTTATGAGCTGGATCGACCAGGTGGCGGGAACCGTTGCACTGCGGCACGCAGGAACACCCGTAACTACTGCTGCAATCGATAACATGCAGTTCAAACAGGAGATCAAGCTTAACGATATCGTTGTTCTTATAGGAAGAATTACTCACGTAGGCCGCACCTCTATGGAGGTTCGTGTAGATACCTATGTTGAGGATCTCAGGACAGGCATGAGACATGTGGTTAACAGAGCATATCTCACCGAGGTTTGCGTAGATGAGGACGGAAGACCGACGACAGTTCCCTACGGCCTTAATGTGCGCACCGAAACTGAGCGGGCTGAGTGGCAGGGTGCCGAGAAGAGGATTGAACTTCGTGCACAAAGAAGAAAAGAGGGCTTTTAAAATTCCCTGTGATGTATTAAAATCTAATAACTGTTTTAGATGGGAATTAGAAAATCAAGGGAAGTCATTAAATGGATAATTTTGAAATCAAATATCATCAGCAAAAGAGAATCACGGATCAGCTTATGCATGCACTTGCAAGGGTTGCTGATGAAAACGGAAGATATACAAAAGAGCATTCTGAGAGAGTTGCGCTTTACTCGATGGAGATTGCAAGACGCATGGGGAAAAGCCGCATGGAGCAGTACGAGATATATCAGATGGGACTGCTTCATGATATAGGTAAAATCGGTGTTCCCGACTCCATAACCGCTAAGCCGGAGGGGTTGCAGGAGGAAGAGTACGACCTTATGAAAAAGCATCCAATGATAGGTGCGAAAATCCTCCAGGACATCACAGAAATTCCGGGGCTTGCAGTGGGTGCAAGATGGCATCATGAGAGATTTGACGGAAGCGGATATCCGGATGGTCTCGTAGGAATGGCAATTCCTGAGGAGGCGCGAATCATAGGTGTTGCGGATGCCTATGATGCAATGAGCTCAGAGAGAAATTATTCCTGCGTTATGAAGCAGAAGAAGATTAGACAGGAAATCGAGGATGGAAAGGGAACCCAGTTTGATCCCGAAATTGCCGATGTTCTTCTTCAAATGATAGACGACGACAAGAATTATGTAATGAATTCCGAAGTACCTACATATATTATAGAAGAATACTTCTCAAGAATGGAGTAAATAAGCCAGTTAGATTGAAATGCGTGGCACATCGTGGTAAAATTTTAACGATGTGCCATTATTTTATTATATGGCAGAGAATTATTATTTTTTCAACAATCAGGAGGAACACAAATGAGTAAGAGTTTCGACGATATTCTTGCAAAGTTAAAGACAGCAAGCACTAAGAAGCTTGCGGTTGCATGCGCACAGGATGAGCCTGTTCTTGAGGCTGTTAAGCTTGCTAAGGAGCGCGGCATTGCCGATGCAATCCTTGTAGGCGATAAGGATGAGATCGAGAAGATCGCAGCAGGTATGGGAATGGATCTTTCCCAGTTCGAAATTATTGATGTGAAGGACACAGTAGAGGCAGCTACAACTGCAGTTTCACTTGTTCATGACGGTAAAGCTGATATTTACATGAAGGGTCAGCTTGATTCCAAGACCTTCCTTAAGTCAGTTCTGAATAAAGAGGTTGGACTTCGTACAGGTCGTCCTCTTTCTCATGTTTGTGTATTTGAGATTCCAGGCATTGATCGTCTTTTATTCCTTACAGACGTTGCTTTCATGCCCTATCCGACTCTTGAAGATAAAAAGGTTATTATCGAGTATACAGTTAACGTAGCACGTGCTTGCGGAGTTGATTGTCCTAAGGTTGCTCCTCTTGCAGCAGTTGAGGTTGTAAACGACAAGATGCCCGTTACAGTTGAGGCAGCTGAGCTCACACGTCTTAACGAGGCAGGCGAGATCAAGAACTGCATCGTTGACGGACCTCTTTCCATGGACCTTGCAATTGATCCTTCTGCAGCAGAGCACAAGGCAGGTGCTAAGGATCGTAAGATTGTCGGCGACGCTGATATTCTTCTTTTCCCTGACATCCATGCAGGTAACCTTACTTACAAGACAATCGTTCGTCTTGCAACAGTTAAAAACGGTAACATCTTAACAGGAACCAAGGCTCCCGTTATTCTTACATCACGTTCCGATTCAGTTGAGGTTAAGCTTAACTCTATCGCACTTGCAGCAGTAGTAGCAGAAGAGAAGAACCTCTAATAGCCTTCCCCTTGGGGGGAAGGCGGCACGAAGTGCCGGATGAGGGGGTATTATAAAGGAGAGAAAACCATGATTAAAAGTTTAATTATCAATCCCGGTTCCACATCAACAAAGCTCGGTATCTTCGAGGATGAGACTCTTAAGATGGATGAGACACTTCGCCATCCCACAGAAGAGATTGCAAAGTATGACCACATCACAGATCAGCTTGGCTGGAGAAAAGAACTTATTCTCAATTTCCTTAAAGAGTCAAATGTTGATGTTAAGTCTTTTAACGTAATCGTAGGCCGCGGCGGTCTTGTAAAGCCTATCCCGGGTGGTACTTATGAAGTTAACGATGCACTCCTTAAGGATCTTAAGGCAGGCGTTCAGGGTGAACACGCATCTAATCTCGGCGGACTTCTTGCAAAAGAGATCGCTGATGAGATCGGTGTTCCTTCCTATATAGTAGATCCCGTTGTTGTAGATGAGCTCTGCGATGAGGCAAGAGTTTCAGGTCTTCCTCAGCTCCCCAGAGTTTCAATTTTCCATGCTCTGAATCAGAAGGCTGTTGCCAGAAGATTTGCTAAGGAAAACGGCAAAAAGTACGAGGATATCAATCTTGTAGTAGTTCACCTCGGCGGTGGTGTTTCCGTTGGTGCTCACAAGAACGGTCAGATCATCGATGTATTCAACGCTCTTGACGGTGACGGAGCTATGTCTCCTGAGCGTGCAGGCGGTCTTCCTACAGGCGGTCTTATCAAGCTTTGCTTCTCAGGTAAATATTCTGAGGCAGAGGTTCGTAAGATGGCAGTTGGTAACGGCGGCTTCAATGCATGGCTCGGCACCAACGACATGAGAGAAGTTGTTAAGATGAGAGATGAGGGCAATGAGAAGGCAAAGCTCGTTATCGATGCATTCCTTTTCCAGCTTGCTAAGAACATCGGATCCGAAGCAGCTGTTCTCGACGGTAAGGTTGATCAGATCATCATCACAGGTGGTATTGCATACAATGCTACACTTATGGATAGATTGACAGATAAGGTTAAGTTTATTGCACCTGTTACTGTTTATCCCGGAGAGGATGAGCTTCTTGCACTTGCTCAGGGCGCCCTTCGCGTTATGAACGGTGAGGAAAAGGCTAAGATCTACGAGTAAAACGAGCCCTCATAGCCTTCCCCTGGGGGGAAGGTGTCAGCGAAGCTGACGGAAGAGGGGTGAATTAACCCTTCCGGGTGTCACACCTGGAAGGGTTTTTATCTTATAGGAAATGTCTCCGAAATTCCTATTTTTTGGAGGAAGCATGAAAGTTTTTTTGGTGGAAGACGAGTTTGTCGTCAGAGAAGGAATTAAAAATAATATAGACTGGGAAGCACATGGCTACGAATTCTGCGGCGAAGCGGGAGACGGTGAAGTGGCCTATCCCATGATTCAGAAACTCCAGCCGGATATCGTGATCACAGATATCAAGATGCCCTTTATGGATGGGCTGACTCTTAGCAGAATGATAAAGGAGCAGTTTCCCTGGATAGAGATAATTCTTCTTACGGGTTACGAAGATTTCCAGTTTGCCCAGGAAGCTATAAGGATAGGTGTGTCCAGCTACCTTAGTAAGCCCATAAGCGGTGAAAATCTATTAAAAGAGATTGATAATCTTGCTGAGAAAACAAGAGAAAAGCGCCGTGAGCGTGAAGTGAAAAAGCGCTATGAAGAAGAAATGCTGGAGCGCACTGAGTACGACAGACAGGAACTTTTCGCAGATCTTGTGGCAGGCACCAAGGGGCTGTCTGAGATTCTTGACAGAGCTAAAAAGCTTTCACTCGACCTTACTTCCATAAGATATAACGTGATTCGTCTAAAGGTTTGGTCTACCCGCCATGATGCCTACGAGTATTCCCAGAGTGTTGTGGAAATTGAGAAGGGTGTAAGGGGCATTGCGGAAGAGGCAGGTGCTATTTTCTTTGATCTTGGAATCGAGGGTGCGGCACTCTTGTTCAAGGGTGATGACGATGAATCAATTGGTGCGAAAATCGAAGAAAGCATGCTCAAAATGAAGAAGCTTTTCGAGAAGTACCATCATATAAAATATTTTGGAGGTGTTGGACAGTGCGTAGGACGAGTTTCGGATATCCCGATATCTTTTTCCTGGGCCAGCAGAGCCTTCGCACACATGTATTTGACAGATGACAACGGTTTTTTGATAGGTCAGGAGGACATGCTTCATCCCCAGCAGGAGGATGTGGTTTTGTCGGAAATTGATCCAAGACATATAGACAGAAGGCTGATAAGAGAGTTCCTCAGAAGAGGAGACGCCACAGAGGCTGAATTTTTCATCGAAGAGTTCATTAACGGAATGGGAAAAGGCGCGATTCGTTCAACGCTGCTTCGTCAGTATATAGCAATGGATGTCTATTTCTGTGTTACGGATTTTATGGAAAATGAGCTTCACTGTGAGGAGAAGCCGGAGATACCGGTTCCCGATGTCCTTGCGGATGAGGGAAAGACGCAGCAGTATATGGTCCGCATAGTAAAAAATGCTGCGGCTTTAAGGGAAAATGATAACAAGGGACATTATCGCGACGTTGTAAACGAAGTGATGAATTATATAGAGGAGCATTACACGGAGGAGGATCTGTCGCTTAATACACTTGCCGCGCACGTTAACTTTTCACCTAATCATTTAAGTGCAGTTTTCAGGCAGCAGACAGGTCAGCCGTTTATCAAATATCTCACCGACTATCGTATGAATGCTGCGAAGGAGCTTCTCAGCAGTACATCCAAAAAGAGCAACGAGATAGGGCTCATGGTGGGATATAAGGATCCTCATTATTTTTCGTATTTATTTAAAAAGACTCAGGGGGTTACACCTACTCAGTACAGAGGCGGTAATCGCACGGAGGAGAATTAGTTGATGGAAAACGGATTGAGCAGACGGTCGGTTAGCGGAAAATCCAAGCTAGCCAATCAGATAAGAATTTCATATGTGATACTGCTCCTTCCGAGCATCATTTTCATGGCGTACGCTTTTTATAATATGTGGACGATCAATGAGCGATACAAAGACATGCTAAGTTCGGTGGTGGCGGCCAGTGAATTCAGTCTTGATTTCAAAGAGGACTTTGATTACGAGACCTATTTGCTCATTGTTGGAAACGTAGCGCTTGCGGATTCCAAGATACCGGAGTATTTGTCCGATGCCAGGGAAGTTGTTGAGAGGCTCGAGGATTACACTGATACCAAGGATAACAGGAAGCGTCTTGAGAGCGCACAGAAATACCTTAACAACCTCGAGACTTATATTGATCGAATCGAAGATAATATGAACTACGAGGACAGGTACGAGGCAAATATCACGATCTGGGAGAATGATGTCCAGATTGTAACGTCGCTTTTGCAGGAAACCATCAATGAGTACGTCTACTATGAAAACAGACAGCTTCAAACGGCTCAGCAGGAGACCAGTCAGTTCTATTTTGATATCGTAAAAATCTCAACCGGTTTGTTTGCATTTATCGTTATCTTCATTATGGTTATGTCTTTCTGGGGGCCTTTGTGGATTACAAGGCCTATCGAGGAGCAGGTAAAAAATGAGCAGAAGCAGCTGAGAAAAGCGGAGTTTGAGCTTTTGCAGGCGCAGATAAATCCTCACTTTTTGTATAATACGCTCGATGCTATTGTATGGTCCGCGGAGGCCGGTAATCAGAAGCAGGTTGTGAGCATGGTCGGAAGTCTTTCCGACTTTTTCAGAAGCTCACTAAATAAAGGTAAAGAAATTGTTACCATCAGGGAGGATCTGCAGCACGTCAGGAGTTATCTTGAGATTCAGCAGATAAGGTATCAGGATATCCTTTCGTATGAGATAGATGTTCCGGAGACGATTTATGACTATGTGATTCCGAAGATCACAATTCAGCCGGTGGTAGAAAATGCGCTCTATCACGGAATTAAGAACAGGCGAGGCGGCGGCAAGATAATAGTTACCGGCGGAGATCTGGGTGAGTTTATCCAGATCACTGTAAAGGACGATGGTATGGGCATCTCCGATGAGAGACTTGTATCGATCAGGGAAAATCTGAAAAGTGACAAGCCCGAGGATAATACAATTTACGGTCTCTACAATATAAATGAGAGAATCAAGCTGTCGTTTGGTGATGAGTACGGTGTGGGAATTGATTCCACGGAAGGTGTCGGGACTATTGTAAATATTCGCCTCCCGAAAATCTTAACCGAAATCATAAAAAAATGAACTTAAATAAAATTTACATAAAAAAATCAACTTCAATGCATTTTTTATTCAATGGCTTTTTTTACTAAAAAAATTAGAATAATACTTGTCGGGGACATAAGGGTTCCCACAGCTATTAACTTTCATATTTTTTTAGGAGGAAAAAAGTTATGAAAAGAAAAGTATTGTCAATGGTAATGGCATCAGCAATGGCACTTAGCCTTGTTGCATGCGGTGGCGGCGCAAAACAGGAAGCTCCTGCAGAGTCTGCAGCAACAGAGACTCCCGCAGCTGAAGAGACAACTACAGAAGAGCCCGCAGCTGAAGAGACAACAGCTGAAGAGACAACTACAGAAGAGCCCGCAGCTGAAGATACAACAGCAGCATCTGGCGACCTTATCAAGGTTGGTATCATCAACAACGATCCTAACGAGTCCGGTTATCGTACAGCTAACGATGCTGACTTAAAGGCAATGTTCAATGAGGCAAACGGCTATGATGCTAAGTTTGCTTACAGCTTAAAGAATGATGAGCAGATCACAGCAGCTCAGGGCTTTATCCAGGACGAAGTTGATTATCTTCTTCTTTCCGCAGCTGACACAGCAGGCTGGGATTCAGTTCTTCAGGATGCACAGGCAGCAGGTGTAAAGGTTATTCTTTTCGACCGTACAATCGATGCAGATCCTTCACTCTATGAGGCTTCTATCGTTTCTGATATGGCTAAGGAAGGTGAGATGGCAGTTGAGTGGCTCGCAGGTCAGGGACTTGATGAGTACAACATCATCCACATTCAGGGTGTTATGGGCTCAGCAGCTCAGCAGGGACGTTCCGGAGCTCTTAGCGACAAGGTTGACGCAGAGGCATCATGGAACCTCGTTACACAGCAGACAGCTGAGTGGAATGCAGAGAAAGCTCAGCAGATCGTTCAGTCAGTTATCGATGCAGGCACACCTTTCAACGTAATCTATGCAGAGAACGACGATATGGCTAAGGGTGCAGTTGCAGCTCTTGACGCAGCTGGTATCTCTCACGGCGTTGGCAAAGACGTAATCGTTATGGGTTATGACTGCAACAAGTGGGCACTTGAAGAGCTTCTTGCTCAGAACTGGAACTACGACGGACAGTGCAATCCTTTCCAGGCTAGTTACATCGATGAGATCATCAAGACTCTTGAGAGCGGCGGCACACTTTCAGAGAAGACAATCATCATGGATGAGAAGGGCTTCGATGCTACAACAATTACACAGGATGACGTAGACAAGTACGGAATCTAATAGTTGATTTATTGAGCGGTGCGGAATGTCCGCACCGCTCTTTCTTTTGAAATGGAGTAAGTAGAAAAAAGGAAAGAGGTAAGTCAGTGGAAGATAACAGAGTTTTGGAAATGCGAGGCATAGTAAAAACCTTCCCGGGTGTTAAGGCTTTGCAGAATGTGGACTTTTCTCTGAATAAAGGTGAGATTCATGCGCTTATGGGAGAAAACGGCGCAGGAAAATCAACCCTGATAAAGGTTCTCACGGGTGTTTACAGTAAGGATGCAGGCACCATCACTCTTGAAGGAAAGGGTGAAGTAGCAATTCACTCACCCCAGGATGCCCAGAAAAATGGCATCAGTACAGTGTATCAGGAGATCACACTTTGTCCTAATCTTACTGTTGCCGAGAACATGTTCATAGGGCGCGGAGAAGGTAAGATAACAAATTGGAAAAAAATGAATGAGGAGGCGGACAAGCTTCTTCAGTCACTGGAAATACCTGCCAAGGCAAAGCAGCAGCTTTCAAACTGCTCCATCGCGGTTCAGCAGATGGTTGCAATTGCAAGGGCGGTAGATATGGATTGTAAGGTGCTTATCCTCGATGAGCCTACATCATCACTTGATGAGCAGGAGGTTGAAAAGCTTTTTGGTCTCATGAGAGATCTTAAAGCCAGAGGCGTAGGTATCATTTTCGTAACCCACTTCCTTGATCAGGTTTACGAAGTTTGTGACAAGATAACGGTTCTTCGTGACGGTCAGCTTGTCGGAGAATATGAGATCAAGGATCTGCCCAGAGTTCAGCTGGTTGCCAAGATGCTTGGTAAAGAGATGGATGACCTCTCGGATATTAAGGGAGAGGGCGGAAGCTATGAAGGTGCGGATGCCGATGAACGTGTATTTGAGGCATCGGAGCTTCAGAGTAATGCAGGAATCAAGCCCTTTGATTTCTATATTAAAAAGGGCGAGGTCAACGGATTTACCGGACTTCTCGGCTCCGGAAGAAGTGAGTGCGTAAGAGCTATTTTCGGAGCAGACAGAGTTCTTAACGGAACTGTAAAGATGCACGGAAAAGAGGTTAAGATCGGCAAGCCGCTCGATGCCATGAAGCACGGAATCGCTTACCTTCCTGAGGACAGAAAAGGTGACGGTATAATCGGTGATCTGTCTGTTAAGGAAAACATAATCCTGGCACTTCAGGTGCTTACCGGATTTTTCAAGCCCTTCAGCAAGGCTCAGGTAAATGCGTTTGCTGAGGAGTACATAAAGAAGCTGAACATAAAGACAGCTTCGGTAGACACACCTATAAAGTCTCTCTCCGGAGGAAATCAGCAGAAGGTTATCCTTGCGAGATGGCTGCTTATGCATCCTGAGTATCTTATTCTTGATGAGCCTACGAGAGGTATCGATGTAGGAACCAAGGTTGATATTCAGAAGCTTGTTCTTGAGCTTGCAAAAGAGGGTATGAGTGTTACTTTCATTTCGTCGGAAACAGACGAGATGCTCAGAACCTGCTCAAGACTTGTGGTTATGAGAGACAGAAAGGTTGTAGGGGAACTCAGTGGCGGTGACCTTACACAGAATAAGATAATGAGTACAATCGCGGGGGATAAGTAAGATATGAGTAAAACAGCAAATAAAGATGAGAGCTTTTTCAAAAAGCTCGTTGGAAATCAGTTGTTTATACCGATCCTGGCGCTTCTTCTCCTGGCGGTAATAAACCTGATCAATGATCCGGGATTTTTCAAAATAACTCTCGGAACTAACAATGCAGGTAATCCGGTTCTCTCCGGATACCTTATAACAATTCTGGACTACGGCTCAGAGCTTGGTATTCTGGCTATAGGCATGACACTGGTTACAGCTGCTTCAGGCGGACAGGATATTTCTGTCGGCGCTACAATCGCTATTGCTGGTTCTGCTATGCTGAGAGTTCTGTGCGGCGGTACTTCAAGACCTACAGAGCTTGCGGCACCGATCATTGTTGCATTCCTTGTAGCTTGTGTAGTAGGAATGCTCTGTGGAGCTTTTAACGGAATGTTGGTTGCGGTATTCAAGATTCAGCCCATGATAGCGACGCTTATACTGTTTACGGCCGGTCGCTCCATCGCAGCGTGGATCAACAACAATGAGCTTCCTATTGTTCCGGATCCCAAGTTCGCATACTTTGGAAGTTTCATTCCCGGAATTCCGGTTCCGACAACAGTTTTCATTGTTATTGCATGCATCATTGTAATCGCACTTGTGCTTAAGTTTACAAACCTCGGACTTTATACACAGGCAGTTGGTATCAACGAGAATTCTTCAAGACTCAATGGTATCAATCCTACATTTATAAAGTTCCTCAGCTTTGTAATTCTTGGACTCTGCGTGGCAGTTGCAGCACTTATCAAGGTCAGCAGACTTTCAACCATCAACTATTCCGTTATTGCAAAGGATATAGAGATGGATGCAATCCTTGCGGTTGCACTTGGCGGAAATGCACTTTCCGGCGGTAAGTTTAATATGTGGGCTTCTATTTTGGGAGCATATGTAATTCAGTTCCTTACAACAACTCTCTATAAATTCAACGTTCAGTCGGATGCTCTTGCAGCTTACAAGGCTGTAGTCGTTATTGTACTTGTTGTATTCTCTGCTCCGACAGTGAGAGATTATATGAAGCAGCTTACCAAGAAGGTCGCGCCTGCGAAGAAGGAGGTGGCCTGAATGAGCGGTTCAAAGAAAAACATATTCGGGAAGATGAATGATACTTCTCTTCTCCTTACTATTACTATAGTGATTTTCTTCCTTATGTATATCGGAGCTATTGTGTTCCAGGGGGGTGCTTTCACAAAGCCCCAGATGTTCTTTAACATCCTGAATGCAAATGCGGCTCTCATTATTACAGCATGCGGAATGAGCGTGGTTATGATCTCCGGCGGAATCGATATTTCAGTCGGCGGTGTCGTTGCTCTTGTTTCCATGTGCTGCGCGGTTTATCTTGATTATCACGACGGAAGCATCATCGGATCAATACTTATAGCTCTTGGCATCGGTATTGCTTACGGCTTAGTTCAGGGCTTCCTTGTAGCTTATCTTGATATCCAGCCTTTCATCGTTTCCCTTGCAGGTATGTTCTTTGCAAGAGGTATGACAACTATTGTTAACACAGCTCCTTTCAATGTTGCTGATGAGGAGTTTACAGCCCTTAAGCTTACAAGAATTATTATTCCCGGAATGGGAACCACAAACAAAAAGGGCATTTATGTACCTGCCTATGTAGAAATCGGTGTAATCGTTGCGCTGATAGTTGTAGCCGTTTTGTTTATTGCTCTTCGCTGGACAAAACTAGGCCGCAGTTTTTACGCAGTGGGCGGCAACAAGCAGAGCGCACTTATGCTTGGTATCAATGTAAAGAGAACAAAGTTCCTTTCACACATGATCTGCAGCGTTCTCGCAGGTATCGGCGGTTATGTTTATTTCCTCCACGTTGGTTCGGGTTCAGCCAGCCATGCGATGGGTATGGAAATGAACGCTATCGCATCATCAATCATCGGTGGCACAATGCTTACCGGTGGTGTAGGAAATATTATCGGAACACTTTTCGGAGTGCTCTCACTTAGTACAATTCAGAACATCGTTTCGTCAGCAGGTCTTGACCAGGCTTGGTGGACCGGTATCACAATCGCAGCGATGCTCTGCATATTCCTTCTGATCCAGAGCGTGGTTATGGCTCAGAAAAAGAAAGCATTAAAAGCATGAAAAAGATTGCCACACTACTTACCTTACTGCTCCTCCTGCCGGCTCTTGCAGCCGGCTGCGGGAGCAGTGCCATTAAAGAAGAAAGCACAGATGAAACCGTTGAAGAAGATCTCATAACTGTGGGATTTTCACAGCTTGGCGCTGAATCCGACTGGAGAAATACCAATACAATCTCCATGCAGGAGGCCTTCACCAGGGAGAACGGTTTTAATCTTGTATATAAAAACGGACAGCAAAAACAGGCTAACCAGATAACTGCAGTCAGGATGTTTATTCAGCAGGGCGTCGATTATATCGTGCTTGCTCCCGCAACAGAGACAGGATGGGAATCAGTTCTGACGGAAGCCAGAGACGCAGGAATACCTGTTATTCTAGTGGACAGAAGAGTTGATGTAGCAGATAAAACACTCTTTTCCTGCTGGGTTGGTTCGGACTTCGAGCTTGAAAGTAAGAAGATGACCGAATGGCTAAGGAAATTAACTGAAGTACGAAACATCTCACCTGAGGAGCTTCATATAGTAAATATCCAGGGGACGATGGGATCCACCGCTCAGATCGGAAGAACCAGGGGACTGGCCAATGCAGCAAGGGAGAACGGCTGGGATCTCATAACAGAGGTCAGCGGTGACTTTACTGAAAATAAAGGCAGAGAAGTTATGGCTGCAATGCTCAAGGGGTATGACAACATCAACGTGGTTTACTGCGAGAACGACAATATGGCTATAGGTGCAATAGACGCCTTGGAAGCGGCAGGAAAACGCGTGGGACCCAATATAAAAAATGGAGAAGTAATGGTGGTCTCTTTTGATGGCGTGAATGAAAAGTCCCTTGAATATTGCAGAGAAGGAAAGATATCCTGCATAGCAGAGTGCAACCCGCTCCACGGTCCCAGAGTCCGGGCGCTTATTGAGGCTCTGGACAAAGGAGAGACTCCGGAAACCTTCAACTATGTTGATGAGAAGATATTCAGTTCTCTTAACACGGTAAAGAGTGTTACTGTGGATGGCATAGAGTATGCGGTTGAGGAGCCCTGAGAGGGCGTTCCCAAAGGATGACGGAGCCTGTTTTGGCAGTGCTGCCATGTTTTGTGTTGATAATATTTTTGTTATTTGTTAGAATGTCATGTGAGATTTTGTCTTTATTAAAGTAGGAGGCGAATCAGAGGCCTCCTACTTTTTTACATGTAATTATTTAAACGGAGTGTTAAGAAATGAGCATTATTGATAAGATCATCGGTACACACAGCGAGAGAGAGCTTAAGAGAATCCAGGGAACTGTAGATAAGATCGAGAGTCTGCAGCCTGAGATGAAGAAACTTTCCGATGAAGAACTGAAGGCTAAGACCGATGAATTCAAGAAGAGACTTGAGAGTGGGGAGACGCTGGACGACATTTTGCCCGAGGCATATGCTACTGTTCGTGAGGCAGCATGCAGAGTACTCGGTATGGAACATTTCCGCGTTCAGCTTATAGGTGGAGTTATTCTTCATCAGGGTCGTATCGCAGAGATGCGTACCGGTGAAGGTAAGACCCTTGTGGCTACCCTTCCTTCATATCTTGATGCACTTGCAGGTAAGGGCGTTCATGTTGTAACGGTCAACGATTACCTTGCTAAGCGTGATGCTGAGTGGATGGGAAAAGTACATGAGTTTCTTGGGCTGACTGTCGGTGTTGTTCTTAACAGCATGAACAGTGAGGAGAGACAGGCAGCTTATAACTGCGACATCACTTACGTTACCAATAATGAACTTGGTTTCGACTATCTTCGTGATAATATGGCTATTTACAAAGAGCAGTGCGTTCTTCGCGGACTTAATTACGCCATCATCGATGAGATTGACTCAATTCTTATTGACGAAGCCCGTACACCTCTTATTATTTCCGGTCAGAGCGACAAGTCCACAAAGCTCTACGAGGCTTGCGACATCCTCGCTAAGCAGATGACTCGCGGTGCTGATATGGAAGAGTTCTCCAAGATGGATGCCATCATGGGTATCGAGCAGGAGGAGTCCGGAGATTTCATAGTTAATGAGAAGGATAAGCTTGTAAACCTTACTGCACAGGGTGTTGCTAAGGTTGAGAACTTCTTCAGAATAGATAACCTTGCTGATCCCGAAAACCTCGAGATCCAGCACAACATAATCCTTGCTCTTCGCGCAAACAACCTTATGGCGAAGGATCACGACTACATTGTTAAAGATGATGAAGTACTTATCGTCGATGAGTTTACCGGTCGTGTAATGCCCGGACGTCGTTATTCAGATGGTCTCCACCAGGCTATCGAGGCTAAGGAGCATGTAAAGGTTAAGAGAGAATCCAAGACACTTGCTACCATTACTTTCCAGAACTTCTTTAACAAGTTCGAGAAAAAGTGTGGTATGACAGGTACTGCTCTTACAGAGGAGCGCGAGTTCCGTGATATCTACGGAATGGACGTTATAGAGATTCCTACCAACAGACCTGTTATCCGTAAGGACCTTCAGGATGCTGTTTACAAAACAAAGAAGGAGAAACTCAATGCTGTAGCTGATGCTGTTCAGGCAGCTCATGAAAAGGGACAGCCTGTTCTGGTTGGTACCATAACAATTGAGTCTTCAGAGGAAGTAAGTAAGCTCCTTAAAAAGAGAGGAATCCCGCACAACGTATTGAATGCGAAGTTCCATGAGATGGAAGCACAGATTGTCGCAGAGGCAGGAAAACACGGCGCTGTTACAATCGCTACCAACATGGCAGGACGTGGTACCGATATTAAGCTTGATGACGAGGCACTTGCAGCCGGCGGTCTTAAGATTGTGGGTACAGAGCGTCATGAGAGTAGACGTATAGATAATCAGCTTCGTGGACGTTCAGGACGTCAGGGAGATCCCGGTGAATCAAAGTTCTATCTTTCACTTGAGGATAACCTTCTTAGACTGTTTGGTTCAGAGAGACTTATCTCCATGTTTAATTCCCTTGGTATTCCGGAGGGACAGGAGATTGAGCATAAGGCTTTGTCAAAAGCGATCGAGTCAGCTCAGAAGAAGATCGAGGATAACAACTTCGGTATTCGTAAAAACCTTCTTGAGTATGACCAGGTTAACAATGAGCAGAGAGAGATCATCTATGACGAGCGCAGACGTGTTCTTAACGGTGACAGCATGCGTGATACTGTTTATAAGATGATTACGGATATAGTTGAGGAGGCTGTGGAGACAGTAGTAGGAGAGGTGACCGATTCCGATGAGTGGAATCTTACAGAGCTCAATGAGCTTCTTCTTCCTACGATTCCGCTTAAGAAGATCAATCGCGGACGAATCAACAAGCTTACCAAGAACGGCCTTAAGCAGCAGCTCAAGGAAGAGGCAGTTAAGCTCTATGAGGAAAAAGAAGCGGAGTTCCCGGAACCCGAGACAATCCGTGAGATCGAGCGTGTAATCCTCCTTAAGGTTATCGACAGAAAGTGGATGGACCACATTGACGATATGGATCAGCTTCGCCAGGGTATCGGCCTTCAGGCTTTCGCTCAGAGAGATCCTAAGATTGAGTACAAGCTTGCCGGTTTTGAGATGTTCGATGAGATGACACGTAACATCAAAGAAGATACCGTAAGACTTCTCTTCCACGTTCACATCGAAGAGAAGGTGGAGCGTGAGCAGGTTGCAAAGGTAACAGGTACCAATAAGGACGACAGTGCTGCGAAGGAACCCGTTAAGCGTATGGAAGCCAAGGTTTATCCCAACGATCCATGCCCTTGCGGAAGCGGTAAGAAATTCAAAAACTGCCACGGCAGAATGCAGTAACAATTACTGCCTTCCCCTTTTTAAGGGGAAGGTGGCCGCGAAGCGGCCGGATGAGGTTTATCTTGGATGGAATTATAATCCAAGTTTTTTTATGGAAGGATTCAAGTATGGTAATTTTAGATCAGATGAAGGTTGAACTCTCAAACCTGAGGGGGACTCTCGACGAGGTGACAGGTTCACTTGACCTTGATTCAAAGAAGAAAATGATCGAAGAGCTTTCCCGTGAGATGGAAGAGCCTACCTTCTGGGATGATGCTGAGAAGGCCAACAAGAAGACAAGAAATCTTAAGAACATGCAGGATCTTGTTGCAGAGGTAGAAGGCCTTCACAAACAGTACGACGATATGATGGATCTCATCGACCTTCAGAATGAAGAGGGTGTTGATGATGACGATATGGCTGCAGAGATCAGGTCAGAGCTTGATCAGTTTGAAGATACTCTTGAGAAAATCCGTATCAGTAACCTTTTGAACGGACCTTATGACAAATATGATGTAATCCTCAGACTTAATGCAGGTGCAGGTGGAACAGAGGCTTGCGACTGGGCATCAATGCTCTACAGAATGTACACCAGATGGGCTGAGAGAAAGGGCTTCTCAACAGAAGTTCTTGACTATCTCGATGGTGACGAAGCCGGAATCAAGTCGGTTACATTCCAGATTTCAGGAACTAATGCTTACGGACTTCTTAAGTCAGAGCACGGTGTTCACAGACTTGTTCGTATCAGCCCGTTCAATGCACAGGCTAAGAGACAGACATCATTCGTTTCCTGTGATATCATGCCTGATATTGAGGAAGATGTAGATATCGACATTAACCCTGATGACCTTAGAATTGATACATATCGTTCAAGTGGTGCGGGTGGACAGCACATCAATAAGACATCATCTGCTGTGCGTATCACACATATTCCTACAGGTGTTGTAGTTGCTTGTCAGAATGAGCGTTCTCAGTTCCAGAACAAGGACAAGGCAATGCAGATGCTGAAAGCGAAGCTCTTCATTATGAAACAGGAAGAGCAGGCAGCGAAGCTTGCAGGTATCAGAGGTGAGGTAATGGATAACGCATGGGGAAGTCAGATCAGATCCTATGTCCTTCAGCCTTACACAATGGTTAATGATACTCGAACAGGTTTTAAGGCGTCTAATGCTGACGGAGTTCTTGATGGGGATCTTGATCCGTTCATCAATGCGTATCTTAAGTGGCTCGCAACCGGTGGTAAGCCTGTTGGAGACACAGAAGAAGAGTAACATCAAATATTAAGAAACTGATTATAAACTTTTGAAAAAGTTGTTGACACAGTTGTATTATTGTGTTAATCTACTCAAGGTCGTTATGACCAGCCGAAGACAGTAGGTGTCATTTGATGACGTAAGCACAGCGCCTACCGAGGAAAAAGTTTTAATATGACTTTTATGCCTCTTGTCTTTGTGATAAGAGGTTTTTCTTTGGCGGTAAATTCTATAAGGAGGTAAAAAGATGGCAAAGGTTGAATTAAAACAGCCCGTAGTAAAAGAGATTTCTGAGAAAATTCAGAACGCTCAGGCACTCGTACTTGTAGATCACCGTGGTTTAACTGTTGCTGAGGACACAGAGCTTCGTAGAAAGCTTCGTGCTGAGAACGTCAGCTACAAGGTTTACAAAAATACGATGATGAACTTCGCATTCAAGGGCACAGATTTTGAGCAGCTTTCAGATCTTCTTAACGGACCCAGCGCACTCGCTATTTCCGAGACAGATCCTGCAGCTCCTGCACGTGTGCTCTGCGATTTCGCAAAGAAGGCAAAGGCACTTGAGATCAAAGGTGGTGTGATCGAGGGCAAGCTGTATGATGCAGAGGCACTCAAGGAGATCGCAAACATCCTTCCCAAGGATCAGTTGCTTTCCAAGTTGCTTGGTTCTATGCAGTCACCTATCACAAACTTCGCTCGCGTTATTAAGCAGATCGCTGAGAAGAAGGCTGAGGGCGGTGAAGAAGCAGCACCTGCAGCAGAAGCAGCTCCTGCAGAGGAGGCTCCCGCAGCAGAGACAGCTGAGGCTCCTGCTGAAGAGGCAGCAGCAACAACAGCTGAGTAATATTTTAATTTTGAAAACAAACTTATTTTTAATGGAGGTAAATAATAATGGCAAAGTTATCTACAGCAGAGATTATCGATGCAATCAAAGAGTTATCAGTTCTTGAGCTTAACGATCTCGTTAAGGCTTGTGAGGAAGAGTTCGGCGTATCAGCAGCAGCAGGTGTTGTTGTAGCAGCAGCAGGCGGCGCAGCAGCAGGTGCTGAGGAAGAGAAGTCTGAGTTCAACGTAGAGCTTACAGAAGTAGGTCCTAACAAGGTTAAGGTTATCAAGGTTGTTCGTGAGATCACAGGTCTTGGTCTTAAGGAAGCAAAGGATCTTGTAGACAATGCTCCTAAGATGATCAAGGAAGGCGCTTCTAAGGAAGAGGCTGATGACATCAAGGCTAAGGTTGAGGCTGAGGGTGCTAAGGTTACTCTTAAGTAATCCATCACTTATGAATTTACTGAAGGGAAGATACGCAGGTATCTTCCCTTTTTCGTTTCAAAAAAATAGATAAAAAAATTACTTGACGCGCGAAAAAGCTTGTTGTACAATGGATGATGCACTATTGTGGAGTGGTGGGCTTTTGCGCGCTTTTTTAGAGTACAACAGCTCAGCAGCCAAATAAAAAATAAGAACGGGGTGAATGTCAATGGAAAAAAACAGATTGCATCCTAGTGGTACTGGTAAGAATGTACGTATGAGTTTCCAGCGCCAGAAGGAAGTCCTGGAGATGCCGAACCTGATCGAAGTTCAGAAGAACTCCTATCAATGGTTCCTTGACGAGGGCCTTAAAGAGGTCTTTGACGATATCTCTCCTATTGAAGATTACAGCGGTAAGCTGAGTCTTGAGTTTGTTGATTTCAAGCTTTGTGAAGATGAAATCGATAAAAACAAGAACACAATCGAGAAATGTAAAGAGAGAGATGCAACTTTTGCAGCACCGCTTAAGGTTATGGTCCGTCTTAACAATAAGGAGAGCGGAGAGATCGCAGAGCATGAGATTTTTATGGGTGATCTTCCTCTTATGACAGCAACCGGAACCTTCGTTATCAACGGAGCAGAGCGTGTAATCGTCAGCCAGCTTGTACGTTCCCCCGGTATCTATTACGATATTACTCGCGATAAGATCGGTAAAAAGCTTATCGCATGCACCGTTATTCCTAACCGTGGTGCATGGCTCGAGTATGAGACCGATTCCTATGACGTATTTTATGTAAGAGTAGACAGAACCAGAAAAGTACCGGTTACTGTCCTGATTCGTGCGCTTGGAATCGGATCCAACGAAGAAATTTTAGACCTGTTTGGTGATGAGCCCAAGATCCAGGCTTCATTTACAAAGGATCCCTCGACTGATTACCAGAGTGGTCTTCTTGAGTTGTATAAAAAGATTCGTCCCGGCGAGCCTCTTAGCGTAGAAAGTGCAGAGAGCCTTATTACAGCTATGTTCTTTGATGCAAGAAGATATGATCTTGCAAAGGTTGGACGTTATAAGTTCAATAAGAAGCTTCACTTCAAGAACAGAATTAATAAGCAGATTCTTGCAGAGGATGTTATCGATGAGAACACAGGCGAGATGATTGCAGCTGCAGGCACAAAGGTTGATCGTGCTCTTGCAACTGACATTCAGAATGCAGGTATTCCTTATGTTCTTATTCAGGGCGAGGAGCGTAATATCAAGGTTCTTTCTAATATGATGGTTGATATTACAAGCTTTATCGATTGTAATCCTGAAGAGCTCGGAATTACTGAGGATGTTTATTATCCTGCACTCAGAGATATTCTTACAGAGTATGCTGATAAGGATCCTGAGAGCCTTGCTGACGTTATCAGAAAGAATGTAAACGAGCTTATTCCTAAGCACATTACTAAGGAAGATATTCTTGCTTCCATTAACTATAATATGCACCTTGAATATGGTATTGGCCATGACGATGATATCGATCACCTTGGTAATCGTCGTATCCGTTGTGTTGGTGAGCTTTTACAGAACCAGTACAGAATTGGTCTTTCCAGACTTGAGCGTGTTGTTCGTGAGCGCATGACAACTCATGACGCAGATGAGATCTCAGCACAGAGCCTTATCAACATCAAGCCTGTACAGGCTGCTGTTAAGGAGTTCTTCGGATCTTCACAGCTGTCACAGTTCATGGATCAGAACAACCCTCTTGGTGAGCTTACACATAAGCGTCGTCTTTCCGCACTTGGTCCCGGCGGTCTTTCAAGAGACAGAGCAGGATTCGAGGTTCGAGACGTACACTATACTCACTACGGACGTATGTGCCCTATCGAGACTCCTGAAGGACCCAACATCGGTCTTATCAACTCACTTGCAAGTTATGCAAGAGTTAACCAGTATGGTTTCGTAGAGGCTCCTTATCGTAAGGTAGATCGCACAGATCCTCAGAACCCTCGTGTAACTGATGAGGTTGAGTATCTTACAGCGGATGAAGAAGATAATTTCCATGTAGCTCAGGCTAACACACCTCTTGATGAGAACGGCTATTTCAAGAAGAATAATGCTTCAGGCCGTTACAGAGAGGAGACTTCCGAGTATCCGAAGACAATGTTCGAGTACATGGACGTATCACCGAGAATGGTATTCTCAGTTGCTACAGCGCTTATTCCTTTCCTTGAGAATGACGATGCTAACCGTGCTCTTATGGGATCAAACATGCAGCGTCAGGCAGTACCGCTTCTTACAACAGAGGCACCTGCAGTAGGAACAGGCATGGAGCAGAAGGCAGCTGTTGACTCAGGTGTTTGCGTAGTTGCTAAAAAAGATGGTGTTATCGACTTTGTTGACAGCAAACTTATTCAGATGACTTATGATGACGGTGAGAAGGAAGAGTATCACCTTATCAAGTTCCAGAGAAGTAACCAGAGTAACTGCTATAACCAGAGACCTATAGTATTCAAGGGTGACCATGTTAAAGCAGGTCAGGTTATCGCTGATGGTCCTTCCACTTACATGGGTGAGCTTGGTCTTGGTAAGAACCCTCTTATCGGATTTATGACATGGGAAGGTTATAACTACGAGGACGCTGTTCTTCTTAGTGAGAGACTTGTTCGTGACGATGTATTCACTTCTATTCATATTGAAGAGTATGAAGCAGAAGCTCGTGAGACAAAGCTCGGACCTGAAGAAATCACAAGAGATGTTCCCGGTGTCGGCGATGAAGCACTTAAGGACCTTGACGATCGCGGAATTATTCGTATCGGTGCAGAGGTTCGTGCGGGTGATATCCTTGTAGGTAAGGTTACTCCTAAGGGAGAGACAGAGCTTACAGCAGAAGAGAGACTCCTTCGTGCCATCTTCGGTGAGAAGGCACGTGAGGTAAGAGATACATCACTTAAGGTTCCTCACGGTGAGTATGGTATCGTTGTTGATGCCAAGGTATTCACAAGAGAGAATGGTGATGAACTCAGCCCGGGTGTAAACCAGGCAGTTCGTATTTATATAGCACAGAAGAGAAAGATTTCAGTCGGAGATAAGATGGCTGGTCGTCACGGTAACAAGGGTGTCGTTTCCCGCGTGCTTCCTATTGAAGATATGCCGTACCTGCCTAACGGACGTCCGCTGGATATCGTGCTTAATCCTCTTGGCGTGCCTTCTCGTATGAATATCGGACAGGTCCTTGAGATTCACCTTTCACTTGCTGCTAAGGCTCTTGGATTCAATATTGCAACACCTATTTTTGATGGTGCTAACGAGAAAGATATACAGGCTACTCTGACCATGGCTAACGATTATGTAAACAGCTCATGGGAAGAGTTTGAAGAGAAATATAAAGATTCTGTTGATCCCGAGATCATGAAGTATCTATATGACAACAGAGATCACAGAGAGCTTTGGAAGGGTGTTCCGATCCACACAGATGGTAAGGTACAGCTTCGCGACGGACGCACAGGTATTCCGTTCGATTCACCGACCACTATCGGACACATGCATTACCTTAAGCTCCATCACCTTGTTGATGATAAGATCCATGCACGTTCAACCGGCCCTTACTCACTGGTTACACAGCAGCCTCTTGGCGGTAAGGCTCAGTTCGGTGGACAGCGTTTCGGAGAGATGGAAGTTTGGGCTCTTGAGGCTTATGGCGCAGCTTATACACTTCAGGAGATCCTTACAGTTAAGTCTGATGACGTTGTTGGTCGTGTTAAGACTTACGAAGCTATCATTAAGGGTGATAATATCCCTGAACCCGGAGTACCTGAATCCTTCAAGGTCCTTTTGAAGGAACTCCAGTCACTTGGTCTGGATGTACGCGTACTTCGCGAGGATAATACAGAGGTTGAGATCATGGAGTCAGTTGATTACAGTGATTCTGACTACCGCTATGAGATCGAAGGTGAGGTTAACCGCGATTACGATCGTGAGAATCTTGCTGAGAACGGTTATCAGACACAGGCTTTTGATGAAGACGGAGAGCTTGTGACTGAAGATGAAGACGGAGCAGCTTTCGAGGAAGAATTTGATGCTGCAGACGGTCTTGATGACAACTTTTAATATGCGGTAATAAAGTAACTGCAATCATGTAAACAACAGAAAAGAGGTTACGAATGTCTGATTCTACAATGAATAAAGCAATAAACGATGCTTCAAGCGGAAGATCTTCAGCAGCACCGACATATCAGCCAATGACTTTTGACGCAATTAAGATTGGTCTCGCTTCTCCTGAGAAGATCAGAGAGTGGTCACATGGCGAAGTATTAAAGCCTGAGACAATCAACTATCGTACACTTAAGCCTGAGAGAGACGGTCTCTTCTGTGAGAAGATTTTCGGACCCACAAAGGATTGGGAGTGTCACTGCGGAAAGTATAAGAAGATTCGTTACAGAGGTGTTATCTGCGACCGTTGCGGCGTTGAGGTAACAAAGAGCAGTGTTCGTCGTGAGCGTATGGGCCACATCGAGCTTGCTGCTCCTGTATCACATATCTGGTATTTCAAGGGTATTCCCAGCCGTATGGGCCTTATCCTTGATCTTTCACCCAGAGTACTTGAGAAGGTTCTCTATTTCGCATCATATATAGTTCTTGATGCAGGTGAGACTAACCTTGAGTACAAGCAGGTTCTTTCAGAAAAAGAGTATCAGGATGCTCGTGAAGAGTGGGGCGGAAAATTCCGTGCCGGCATTGGTGCAGAGGCTGTAAAAGAGCTTCTTATGAGCATCGATCTTGAGGCAGAGTATCAGGAACTCAAGGAAGGCCTTGATACTTCAAGCGGACAGAAGAAACAGCGTATCATCAAGAGACTTGAGGTTGTTGAGTCTTTCCGTGAGTCAGGTAATGATCCGTCATGGATGATTCTTGACTGCATACCGGTAATTCCTCCGGATCTTCGTCCTATGGTTCAGCTTGATGGTGGACGTTTTGCTACATCAGATCTTAATGATCTGTATCGTCGTATCATCAACCGTAATAACCGTTTGAAGAGACTCCTTGACCTTGGAGCTCCGGATATTATCGTAAGAAACGAGAAGCGTATGCTTCAGGAGGCAGTTGATGCCCTTATAGATAACGGTAGACGTGGAAGACCTGTAACAGGCCCCGGAAACCGTGCACTTAAGTCACTTTCAGACATGCTTAAAGGTAAGGGCGGTCGTTTCCGTCAGAACCTCCTTGGTAAGCGTGTTGACTATTCAGGACGTTCAGTTATCGTCGTAGGCCCTGAACTTAAGATATATCAGTGCGGACTTCCTAAGGAAATGGCTATTGAGCTTTTCAAGCCCTTCGTTATGAAAGAACTTGTTTCCAGAGGAATCTCACAGAATATAAAGAATGCCAAGAAGCTTGTTGAGAGACTTGATGAGCAGGTATGGGATGTGCTTGAGGATGTAATCAAAGAGCACCCTGTAATGCTTAACCGTGCTCCCACACTTCACAGACTTGGTATTCAGGCGTTTGAGCCCATCCTTGTAGAAGGTAAAGCTATTAAGCTTCATCCTCTCGTATGTACGCCTTTCAATGCGGACTTCGACGGTGACCAGATGGCTGTACATCTTCCGCTGTCAGTTGAGGCACAGGCAGAGAGCAGATTCCTTATGCTTGCTCCCAATAACCTGCTTAAGCCTTCAGATGGTGGCCCTGTAAACGTTCCTACTCAGGATATGGTCCTTGGTATCTACTATCTTACACAGGAGCGTGAAGGTGCTAAGGGCGAGGGTAAGTTCTTCAAGAGCATTGATGAAGCTATCCTTGCATATGAAAATGATTACATTACACTTCAGTCAAAGATTACTATCCGTGTAAGCCGTAAGAACGAGAACGGTGAGGAAGAATCAGGACTTGTTGAATCTACACTCGGAAGATTCCTGTTTAATGAGTTCATTCCTCAGGATCTTGGATTTGTAGATCGTTCCGTACCGGAGAACAAGTATAAGCTTGAGATCGACTTCATGGTTGGTAAGAAGCAGCTGAAGAAGATTGTTACAAATATGATCAATACTCATGGAACATTTGCTACAGCAGAGGTTCTTGATAAGATCAAGTCTACAGGTTATCACTACTCAACAAGAGCTGCCATGACTGTATCAATCGCAGATATGACAGTGCCTCCGCAGAAGCAGGAGATGCTTGATAAGGCTCAGGCAGTAGTTGATGAGATTGCAACAAACTACCGTCGTGGTCTTATGACAGACGAAGAGCGTTATCGTCTTGTAGTTGAGACTTGGATGGAGACAGATAAACAGCTTACAGATGTACTTCTTAAGGGACTTGATAAGTACAACAACATCCACATGATGGCTGATTCCGGAGCCCGTGGTAGTGATCAGCAGATCAAGCAGCTCGCAGGTATGCGTGGACTTATGGCTGATACAACAGGTCGTACAATCGAACTTCCTATCAAGTCAAACTTCCGTGAAGGTCTGGATGTTCTGGAGTACTTCATGTCAGCGCATGGTGCTCGTAAGGGTCTGTCAGATACAGCTCTTCGTACAGCCGATTCCGGATACCTGACACGTCGAATGGTTGACGTATCTCAGGAGCTTATCATTCGTGAGCTTGACTGTAGTGAAGGAAAGGCTACTATCCCCGGAATTACCGTCAAGGAATTCAAGGATGGTAAGGCTATGATCGAGCCTTTAGAGGATCGTATCACAGGAAGATATACATGTGAGGACATCAAGGATAAGGATGGTAACATCATTGTTAAGAAGAATCACATCATTACGCCCAGCCGTGCTAAGAGAATTCTCAGTGAGGGTGTTAACAGTAATGGTGATCCTGTAACAAAGGTTAAGATTCGTACAATCCTTACCTGCCGTTCACACATCGGTATCTGTGCTAAGTGCTACGGAGCAAACATGGCAACAGGTGAGCCTGTTCAGGTTGGTGAGACAGTTGGTATTATCGCTGCTCAGTCAATCGGTGAGCCCGGTACACAGCTTACCATGAGAACCTTCCATACCGGTGGTGTTGCCGGTGGCGATATCACACAGGGTCTTCCCCGTGTTGAGGAACTTTTCGAGGCAAGAAAGCCTAAGGGACTTGCTATTATTTCAGAGCTTGATGGTACAGCTACCATTAAGGATACAAAGAAAAAGCGCGAGGTTATCATCACAAACAATGAGACCGGAGAGTCCAAGGCATATCTCATTCCTTACGGATCCAGAATCAAGGTTATGGATAACGAGCAGGTTGAGGCCGGTGACGAGCTTACAGAAGGTAGTGTAAATCCTCATGATCTTCTTAAGATCAAGGGAATCCGTGCAGTTCAGGATTATCTGCTCCGCGAGGTTCAGAGAGTTTATCGTCTGCAGGGTGTTGATATCTGCGATAAGCATATCGAGGTTATCGTTCGTCAGATGCTCAAGAAGGTTCGTATTGAGGAGAGCGGAGATACAAACTTCCTTCCCGGAACACTTGTTGACGTACTCGACTTTGAGGATGACAACGAAAGACTTATCAGCGAAGGCAAAAAGCCCGCTGAAGGCAAGCAGGTTATTCTTGGTATCACCAAGGCAGCGCTTGCAACCAACTCATTCCTGTCAGCAGCTTCATTCCAGGAGACCACAAAGGTTCTTACAGATGCAGCTATTAAGGGTAAGGTTGATCCGCTTATCGGACTTAAGGAAAATGTTATTATCGGTAAGCTGATTCCTGCAGGTACAGGTATGAAGCGTTATCGCAACACAGCGCTCAATACAGATGCAAACTTCAAGGATCCCGAGAAGCTCATCTTAAAGAAGCGTCTTGATGATGACGATGAGATTATTACTGACCTCGACACAGATGCAGAAGAAGTAGTTGTAGCTGATGATGAGGAGTAAGTACTTTTCGAAATTATGAAAAGTATATAAAATAGTGCAATTTTAATTAGATTGTGCTTGACAAGGTAAATTTATATATTTATACTTAAAAACTGTGCGACGAGCGAGAGGGTAACTATGCCCTTTCGCTTGATGCATGTCGGTGATTGCGGGTTTTCTCATGTCAGGAGATAACTTGTTTATCATAAATGTTTTACCAATTAATACAGGAGGTGAAAGGAATGCCAACATTTAACCAGTTAGTTCGTAAAGGTCGTCAGACTTCCGAGAAGAAGTCTACAGCTCCTGCGCTTCAGAGAGGTTTCAATTCTCTTCACAAGAAGGCGATTGATACATCTTCTCCTCAGAAGAGAGGCGTATGCACAGCAGTTAAGACCGCTACACCTAAGAAGCCTAACTCTGCTCTTAGAAAGATCGCCAGAGTACGTCTTTCAAACGGTATCGAGGTAACAAGCTATATCCCCGGAGAAGGTCACAACCTTCAGGAGCATAGCGTAGTTCTCATCCGTGGCGGAAGAGTTAAGGACCTGCCTGGTACAAGATATCACATTATCCGTGGAACTCTTGACACAGCAGGTGTTGCAGACCGTAAGCAGGCTCGCTCCAAGTACGGCGCAAAGAGACCTAAGGCTGCAAAGTAATCTAAGTAACTATCATAACAAGATCTAATTTTTATTAAGTGTTGGTACTTTTTTTCATATTTAATATATAGAATTAAGAGAACCGCACGTACACTAAAATTAGTGAGTACCTATGATCTATAGTAAACAGATGAAGACTGACACTCATCTGCGATTCTAAAGGAGGGAAGAACCGTGCCGCGTAAAGGACATATTGTAAAACGTGACGTATTAGCGGATCCTTTATACGATAACAAGGTTGTAACCAAGCTTATCAACACAGTTATGCTTGATGGTAAGAAGGGTGTTGCACAGAAGATCGTATATGGTGCATTCGCACAGGTAGAGGAGAAGGCTGGTAAGCCTGCTCTTGAAGTATTCGAGGGTGCTATGAACAACATCATGCCCGCTCTCGAGGTAAAAGCTAGACGTATCGGTGGTGCTACATATCAGGTACCGATCGAGGTTCGTCCGGACAGACGTCAGGCTCTTGCACTTCGCTGGCTTGTAACATTTTCTCGTAACAGAGGCGAGAAGACCATGGTTGACAGACTTGCATCAGAGATTCTTGATGCATTCAACAACACTGGTGCATCTGTAAAGAGAAAAGAAGATATGCACAAGATGGCAGAAGCAAACAAGGCATTCTCACACTACAGATTCTAATAGAATTTTGGTGTCGGAAACGTCGATTATTATTAGGAGGATAAACCTTTGGCTGAAAGACAATATCCATTGGAGAGAACCAGAAACATCGGTATTATGGCTCATATTGATGCCGGTAAGACTACTCTTACAGAGCGTATTCTTTACTACACCGGTGTTAACTATAAGATTGGTGAGACCTACGAAGGTACTGCTACCATGGACTGGATGGAACAGGAGCAGGAGAGAGGTATCACAATCACATCTGCAGCTACAACGTGCCATTGGACACTTCAGGAAAACGGAAAGGTTAAGCCCGGTGCTCAGGAGCATCGTATCAACATTATCGATACTCCCGGCCACGTTGACTTTACCGTTGAGGTTGAGCGTTCACTTCGTGTACTTGATGGCGCTGTAGGCGTATTCAGTGCAAAAGAAGGCGTTGAGCCTCAGTCTGAGAACGTTTGGCGTCAGGCTGATGGATTTAATGTTCCTCGTATGGCATTCATCAACAAGATGGATATCATTGGAGCAAACTATTTCGGAGCTGTTGAGCAGATCAGAAATAGACTTAAGAAAAATGCTATCATGATCGAGATCCCAATCGGAGCTGAGGATCAGTTCCAGGGTATAATCGACCTTTTTGAGATGCAGGCTTATATCTATAATGATGATAAGGGTGAAGATGTAACAATCGGAGAGATCCCTGCAGATCTTAAAGATGATGCTGAGCTTTATCATGGTGAGCTTGTTGAGAAGATCTGTGATCTTGATGACGAGCTTATGATGAAGTATCTCGAAGGTGAAGAGCCTACTAAGGAGGAGCTTAAGGCTGCTCTTCGTAAGGCTACTTGTGAGTGTAAGGCTTTCCCTGTATGCTGTGGTTCTGCACACAGAAACCGTGGTATCCAGAAGCTTATCGATGCTGTTATCGAGTTCATGCCTTCACCTGTTGATATCCCTGCTTGTAAGGGTACTGACATGGATGGCAATGAGGTTGAGGTTGAGTCAACAGATGATGGCCCGTTCGCAGCTCTTGCATTCAAGATTGTCAGCGATCCTTTCGTAGGAAAGCTTGCATTCTTCCGCGTATATCGTGGTACAGCAAATTCAGGTTCTTATGTACTTAATAGTACTAAGGATAACAAGGAACGTCTTGGACGTATCCTTCAGATGCACGCTAACAAGCGTTCAGACCTTGATAAGGTTTACTCAGGTGATATCGCTGCAGCTGTTGGTCTTAAGAACACAACTACAGGTGATACACTCTGTGATGAGAAGAACCCCGTAATCCTTGAGTCTATGGAGTTCCCGGATCCCGTTATCGAGCTTGCTATCGAGCCTAAGACCAAGGCTGGTCAGCAGAAGCTTGACGAAGCTCTTATGAAGCTTGCTGAAGAGGATCCTACATTCAGAGCACATACAAATTCTGAGACAGGTCAGACTATCATCGCTGGTATGGGTGAGCTTCACCTTGATATCATCGTTGACAGACTTCTTCGTGAGTATAAAGTAGAGGCTAACGTTGGTGCACCTCAGGTTGCATACAGAGAAGCTCTTCTTAATGCTTGCGATATTGAAAGTAAGTATGCTAAGCAGTCCGGTGGACGTGGTCAGTATGGTCACTGTAAGGTTCGTTTCGAGCCTATGGATGCCAACGGAGAGAACCTTTACCAGTTCGATAGCGAAGTTGTCGGTGGATCTATTCCTAAGGAATACATCCAGCCTATCAGCGAGGGTATCGAAGAGGCTATGAAGGCAGGCTCTCTCGGCGGATTCCCGGTTGTTGGTGTACATGCAACAGTTTATGATGGATCATACCATGAAGTCGATTCTTCAGAAATGGCATTCCACATTGCCGGATCTATGGCATTCAAGGATGCTATGGCTAAGGGCGGAATGGTTCTTCTTGAGCCCATCATGAAGGTTGAAGTTACAATGCCCGAAGAGTACATGGGTGATGTTATCGGTGACGTTAACTCACGTCGTGGACAGGTTGAAGGTATGGACGACATGGGCGGTGGAAAGATTGTCAGAGCACATGTTCCGCTTGCTGAGATGTTCGGATATGCTACAGACCTTCGTTCAAGAACTCAGGGTCGTGGTAACTACTCTATGTTCTTCGAGAAGTATGCTCCTGTTCCGAAGAACATCCAGGAGAAAGTACTTTCCAACAAAAATTAATAAATAAATTAAGGGCGGCAACGATTTCTAACGAAATCGTGCCACAAAGCCCTTGTTTATACTATTTTATGCTTGATTTCAAGTGTAAATTTTAATATAATCGATATAGTCGGTTATTATGAGAAAAAATGTTGAAGTAACATTTTTATTTAAGGAGGATATTTAAAAATGGCAAAAGCTAAGTTTGACAGAAGTAAGCCGCACGTAAACATTGGTACAATCGGACACGTTGACCATGGTAAGACAACTCTTACAGCAGCTATCACAACTGTTCTTGCAGACAGAGGATTCAGCCCTGCTGTTGCTTTCGATCAGATCGATAAAGCACCCGAGGAAAAAGAGCGTGGTATCACAATCAACTCAGCTCACATCGAGTATGAGACAGCTACAAGACACTACGCACACGTTGACTGCCCTGGCCACGCTGACTATGTAAAAAACATGATCACAGGTGCTGCACAGATGGATGGTTCTATCCTCGTTGTTGCTGCTACTGATGGTGTTATGGCTCAGACAAGAGAGCACGTTCTTCTTGCTCGTCAGGTAGGTGTTCCTTACATCATCGTATTCATGAACAAGTGCGATATGGTTGATGATCCTGAACTTCTTGACCTTGTTGAGATGGAGATCAGAGACCTTCTTACAGAGTATGAGTTCCCTGGAGATGATATTCCGATCATCCGTGGTTCTGCACTTAAGGCTCTTGAGGATCCTAAGTGTGAGTGGGGCGATAAGATCATGGAGCTTATGGATACAGTTGATTCTTACATCCCTGAACCTACTCGTGAGACAGATAAGCCTTTCCTTATGCCTGTTGAGGACGTATTCACAATCACAGGTCGTGGAACAGTTGCTACAGGTCGTGTAGAGAGAGGTCACCTCAACCTTAACGACGAAATCGAAATCGTTGGTATCAAGGAAGAGTCTTCTAAGTCTGTATGTACTGGTATCGAGATGTTCCGTAAGACTATGGATTACTGTGAAGCTGGTGACAACGTAGGTCTTCTTCTTCGTGGTGTAGACCGTGACGGTATCCAGAGAGGTCAGTGTATCACAAAGCCCGGTTCTGTAACTTGCCACAAGAAGTTCACAGCAGAGGTTTACGTTCTTACTAAGGACGAGGGTGGACGTCATACACCTTTCTTCAACAACTATAGACCTCAGTTCTACTTCAGAACAACTGACGTTACAGGTGTTTGCAATCTTCCCGAGGGTACAGAGATGTGCATGCCTGGTGACCACGTAACAATGTCTATCGAGCTTATTCACCCCATCGCTATGGAGCAGGGTCTTAAGTTCGCTATCCGTGAGGGTGGACGTACAGTTGGATCAGGTAAGGTTGCTACAATCGTTGAGTAATTACATAGCCTTGAGCTAACCGCATAAAATGCAAATAGAGCAGTCCTTCGTGTTCGCACGAAGGACTGTTTTCTATGTGAGGCTTAACAGCAAGCAAAACAAAGAAACGATAGATGAGATTCAGGATGCTGCAAAAAAGCAGCAGGAAGATGCAGAAATCATCAAAAAAATCGGAGAACAGATAGCCGACAAACTTGTAGATGCAAACGAATCTATGGAAGCGCTTTCTGAGAAGGTAATATCTACTGCTGAATCCTCAGAGCAGATTTCACAATCTGTCACTTTAACAGCGGAAGCAATACAGACTCAGACGGAGATGAACTCGAATATTACCGCGGCGCTTGAAAATATTGCGCACCAGTCAAGACAAATGCGCAAGAATTCAGATGATGTTTCAGAGAATGTCAGTGATGGTAACAGACTTGTAAAACAGCTTCGTGCAAAGTCCGATGAATCCTCGACAATAAATGCAGAAACAGCGGAAATGACATCAAACCTTCAGCAGTCAGCAGGAACGGTTAAGGATATAGTAGATACCATTCTTAGCATTTCAGGACAGACCAATCTACTGGCACTCAATGCTTCCATAGAAGCGGCCAGGGCAGGAGCGGCAGGAAAAGGATATGGAGACCACTAAAGATATCCTTCATGAGATTTTGAAAATCAGCAAATCGGGAGAATAGATAGCCGGAGGGAGTGATAGATATAACCTCAAAATGGGCGTAATAAGTGTCTTGACAATCGCTCTAAACAGTTGTAAATTAAATCGGTAAAGGCAAAGGCGTCTTGGAAGTGTGTTCCGAGACGCCTTTTTTCTGTTTAATGAAAAGAAGAGCAGTCAGCACTTCAATATTATTGTAGAAAGGTTTATCATGGCGAGCATAAATAATAATTATCTTAAGCTTCCCGGAAGCTATCTGTTTTCAACAATCGGAAAAAAGGTAAAGGAGTATTCGGAGAATAATCCGGATGCTGAGATTATAAGACTTGGAATAGGCGATGTTACACAGCCTCTTGCACCTGCAATTATTTCAGCACTTCACAGTGCAGTTGATGAAATGGGAAATGCAGACACTTTCAGAGGTTATGCTCCGGATCTGGGATATGATTTCCTGCGAAATGCGATATCTGAGAAGGATTATAAGGCTCGTGGATGTAACATAGAGCCGGATGAGATTTTTGTATCAGACGGTGCTAAGAGCGACTGCGGAAATATTCAGGAGATTTTCAGTACGGATAATAAGATCGCTGTATGTGATCCGGTTTATCCTGTCTATGTTGATTCCAATGTTATGGCTGGAAGGACAGGAGAGTATGATCCTCAGGCAGAGCGCTTTAAAGATGTTATTTATATGAAGTGCACCAAAGAAAATGGCTTTGTGCCGGAACTTCCTGAAGAGGTGCCAGATCTCATTTATTTGTGTTTCCCCAATAATCCTACGGGTATGGTGATGAATAAAACTCAGCTGCAGGAATGGGTTGATTATGCACGTAAAAATGATTCAATTATCCTATACGATTCTGCATATGAGGCGTATATATCGGAGGATGATGTTCCGCACAGTATTTATGAGTGTGATGGGGCAAAAGAGTGTGCGATCGAGTTCAGGTCATTTTCCAAGACAGCAGGCTTTACAGGCTTAAGACTTGGCTACACAGTTGTTCCGAAGGAACTGACTGCAGGCGGTGAAAAGCTATGGCCGCTCTGGGCAAGGAGACACGGGACAAAGTTTAACGGAGCTCCTTATATTGTTCAGAGGGCCGGCGAAGCAGTATATTCAGCTGAAGGAAGAAGTCAGGTAAAAGAGCAGATAGCTTATTATATGGAAAATGCGAGAATAATAAAGGATGGACTGGTGGAAGCCGGATACGAAGTTTACGGAGGAATAAATGCTCCTTACATCTGGCTTAGGACACCTGATGAAATGACCAGCTGGGAATTCTTCGACTACCTCCTTGAAAAGGCAAATGTTGTAGGGACACCCGGATCGGGATTTGGTCCTTCCGGAGAGCATTATTTCAGACTGACAGCATTTGGTAGCAGAGAAAATACAATAAGAGCGATAGAGCGTTTTAAGAAGCTTTGATTATTTGAATAATATTGACCATACACCGAGGATACAGCCTAAACTGATACTTCGGTGTAATGTTTTTTATGATAGAAGGGAGAGGATATGGCTAAGTACATTTTTGTAACAGGGGGAGTTGTTTCAGGACTTGGAAAGGGAATTACTGCGGCATCGCTGGGAAGACTATTGAAAGCAAGAGGCCTTAAGGTGGCAGCACAGAAGCTGGATCCATATATTAATGTGGATCCGGGAACCATGAGCCCTTATCAGCACGGTGAGGTTTATGTCACGGAAGACGGTGCCGAGACAGACCTTGATCTTGGACATTATGAGAGATTTATCGATGAGGATTTAAATAAATATTCCAACCTTACTTCGGGAAAAGTTTACTGGAATGTGCTTAATAAAGAGAGACGTGGTGAATACCTTGGATCTACAGTTCAGGTTATTCCTCACATCACAAATGAAATCAAGGATTTTGTGTACCGCGTAGGCAGAGAGACTGATGCGGATATAGTAATAACCGAGATTGGTGGTACAATTGGTGACATTGAGTCACAGCCTTTCCTGGAAGCTGTAAGACAAATATCTTTGGAAGTAGGAAGAGAGAACAGTCTCTTCATACATGTTACGCTTGTTCCTTATCTTCACGGCTCTGATGAGCACAAATCAAAGCCCACCCAGCATTCTGTTAAGGAACTGCAGGGAATGGGCATAAATCCTGACATTATTGTACTTAGATGCGATGAACCGCTTGAGGACAGCATTTTTCAGAAGATATCACTGTTCTGCAACGTTAAGGAGGACTGCGTAATTGAAAATCGTACCCTTGGCAGTCTGTATGAAGCGCCGCTCATGCTGGAACAATCGAAGTTCTCAGAGGTAGTTTGCAGAGAACTCGGACTTGATGTTCCTGAACCCGAACTTGATGAGTGGAAACAGATGGTCAGCATGATAAAAAACAGGAACAAGGAAGTAAACATAGGACTTGTAGGAAAATATGTAAAGCTTCACGACGCATATCTCTCCGTTGCCGAGGCTCTTACTCATGCGGGATTTGCATTTAATGCGCATATAAACATCGAGTGGATTGATTCGGAAGAGCTTGATGAGAATAACTACGAGGAAAGATTGAAAAATCTCCATGGAATCATTGTGCCGGGAGGCTTTGGAGACAGAGGCATAGGTGGAATGATACTTGCGGCAAAATATGCAAGAACTCACAATGTTCCTTACTTTGGAATATGCCTCGGAATGCAGATCGCCGTAATAGAATATGCCAGAAATGTTGCGGGTATTGAAGATGCGTGCTCGGGCGAGTTTTCACATGCATCGGAGCATAAAGTCATTGATTTCATGCCGGGGCAGTCAGATGAAGTAGATAAGGGCGGTACACTCAGACTTGGCAGCTATCCTTGCTGTATCGTAGAGGGTACTCTTATGGAAAGATGCTATAAAGAGAGCCTCATCAATGAGAGACATCGTCACAGATATGAGTTTAACAATGACTACAGAGAAGTGCTCTCGGGAGCCGGTCTTTGCCTATCCGGATTTTCACCGGACGAAAAGCTTGTTGAGACTGTTGAGGTCAAGAATCATCCATTTTATATTGGTGTTCAGTATCATCCTGAGTTTAAGTCCAGACCCAACAGACCTCATCCGATCTTCAGAGAATTTATAAGAGCATCACTTGAGACAAAGTAAATCTCTTGAAAAAAGCTTATCACTTTAATATAATTATTTTGACTATTTATCGTGATTTGCTTTTTGGAGATGTATATGGAAGCTCATGCTAAACAAGTTGAACGTGAATCAGCGGAATCATATATTTTGCGTGCGGGCGTCTTCGAGCAGGAAGGCAGCAGCGTGGATGAGTATGCGGTTTTGATAGAAGGACTCAGGGCTCACTATGACAACTATGAGCTGTATTTTATGCTTGGTCTGTATTACAGGTATCGTAATGCAGATCAGGCATTTTTGTGTTTTGAGAACGCTATCAGATATTGCGATGAACCTGAGGATGAAAAAATAATCCGTGACGCTATTGAAGGAATAAAGGACAGGGCCAGGGTTCGTGGGACTTCGATAGTAATTGTATCCTATAATGATTTTGAACTTTGCAGGGAGTGCATAAGAGCCATTAGGAGATATTATCACAAGGATGATATAGAGATAGTTGTAGTGGATAATGCCTCGACAGATGAAGCTCTTCTGCGATATTTGCGGGAGCAGAAGGAAAAAAACAAAAACTTTATTTTGATTGAAAATGATAAAAATGAGGGATTTCCTGCAGGGTGCAACAAGGGACTGGAAGCTGCAAATTCGGAAAACGATGTATTTTTCCTAAATAACGATGCGGTACTTATGCCCAATGCACTATTCTGGATGAAGATGGGGCTCTATGCCGATAAGAGAAACGGAGCATCCGGGGCGGTTACAAACTGTGCGCCTTCTCAGGAAGTGTCAATGGAATCACTGCAACCTTATCTGCAAAATGCTCCGATGGATGAGACAAGACCAATAACCAGCATATCTTCGGATGTCAAAGAACACCGATGGTGGCGTACAATAAGCCTGGATTCGGCTCTTGAAACCGCAAAAAGTTATGCGAAGGATCACAATGTTCCGATGTGGAATCCGTTTGAGGTAAGGTGCAGACTTACAGGATTTGCCGTGCTGCTTCGAAGAGAAGCTCTGAATAATGTGATGATGAAGGATTCAGAGGAAAGGAAATGGCTCTTTGATGAGCGCTTTTCTCCCGGGTACTTTGAAGATGATGATCTCGGGATACGTCTTTGCCTTGCGGGTTACAGACAGATTCTGTGTCATAACGCATTTATATATCATCATGGCGGAAGCGGTTTTGCCGATAAAACAGATGCGATGGAGGCTTCCAGGGAGAAGTTCAAGGAAAAGTGGGCCTTTGATATATGGAATTATACCCTCCTTGAGGAAGATAAGATGAATGCGCTTATGTCTGCGATTGCTGAGAGCGATAAAAGAGCTTCAATTGATGAAGATGCCGGTGCAAGCAGAAGTCAGACGGATCTTAAGCTTTATAACCGTGTGCTTAGAATATTGGATATCAGTGCCGGGATGGGAACTACGTTGTCTGCGATAAAGTATCAGATGCCTGACAGCTTTACCGCCGGAATAACTAACGTAGATGTTTTTGCCGGACTCTCTAAATATATGGCTGATGACATGATTTCAGGAAACCCTGAACTGGTGACTTTCCCATGGCCTGAACACAGCTTTGATTTCATTATTCTGGGAGATATTCCGGCGTCTGCTTCTGATCCGGAGAAGCTTCTTAGGAAACTACATGTTTATCTAAAGGAAAATGGCCAGCTTATAAATGTTATTGGGGAAACTGATTGATTTTGGCGTTATTTTACACACGAAAAAACGAAATAATATTTCGAAATATTTTTGAAAATTTGTATGTAATTTCGTTAAATATTTTGAAAATTACAAATTTTTCTAAAAATATATTTCAAATATTGTCGGATGAGTGAAATCTCAAAGACGAAAAAATGTGCATGGGTTTTGAAATAGTTATAAAAAATTCAGAATCCATGCACTTTTTGGCAACATGACCAAAAAACGCAGATAAATTTATTGAATATTATCACAAAATTTAAGAAAAAAATAAGTGACGAAAAAACGTTCATACGTTATACTTGTAAATGCTACAGAAGTATCTGATTGCATTTTATTATTACTATTGTGGCCAGGTAAGGAGACCTGAAATAAATATTACGGATAGGAGGTATATGTAATGACAAAAGCTGAGATACTTAAGAGAGAAATTTTAGCACAGTATAAGAGTGTCAGACAATTCGCGATTGATATGTCGATTCCATATAGCACATTGGTAACAGCACTTGACAGAGGTATTGAGGGCATGGCCTATGGTACCGTTATTCGTATGTGCGACAAGCTCAACCTTAATCCTGTTGATTTCAGCACACTGGAGAAGGGAACAGATCTTGGAAACAAGATTGTAGAGAATCGTGTGATGCAGCAGTATGTTAAGCTCAACAAGGTTGGCCGCAAAAAGGTGCTTGATTATATGAGCGACATGACAGCCCTTGAAAAATACCAGGCATAAGATTTACCGTTTATATTATGAAGATTACCGGCCCGGAAGGAAATCCTTCCGGGTTTCTATTTGCCCTGAAATATGATACTATTTCAAGTGTCCTGTCATGATGGTGGGATTGTGCCGCATACTTAGTTATCTTCTGCGGTATTATGTACATGGTTTTGGAGGGAAAAATGAAATACGATTATTTGATAGTTGGAGCAGGACTTTTCGGCTGCGTTTTTGCACATGAGATGGCAAGAGAAGGCAAGAATGTTCTTGTAATAGATAAAAGAGACCATATCGGCGGCAATATTTATACTGAAAACAGAATGGGAATTAACGTCCATAAGTACGGAGCCCACATTTTTCATACATCCGACAAGAAGGTATGGGAATACATAAACCGCTTTGCTGAGTTTAACCAGTATATAAACTCACCTGTGGCGGTATATCACGATGAACTTTATAACCTTCCTTTTAACATGAATACTTTCAGCAAGCTCTGGGGAATCAGAACACCGGATGAAGCCCGTGCCATTATTGATGAGCAGGCAAAGAAGGAAGTGAAACGTATCTTGAAGGAACGCGCTGCAAATGGCGATGAGGCAGCAGCAGAACAGCTCGATGTGGCAGCGGCCAGTGGAGAGGATATTCGCGAAGGCTTTGAAGCAGCTAATCTAGAGGAGCAGGGACTTTCCCTTGCCGGCAGAGATGTATTTGAGAAGCTTGTTAAGGGCTATACAGAGAAACAGTGGGGTAAGGACTGCAAGGAACTTCCTGCATTTATTATAAGAAGACTTCCATTCAGATTTATCTATGATAACAACTATTTTAATGACAGATATCAGGGAATCCCAATGGGAGGCTATACCGGCGCTATTAAGAAGCTTCTTCTTTTGGAGCCTTCAGATGTTGCATCTGAAAATAACCTGACCGGAAGCATAACTGTAAAGACTGAAACTGAATTCAAGAATTTCGTGAAAATGGATGGAGATGTACCTGCAAAACCTTTCGCATCGACTGATGGGGATACTTTTGACAGGATCCTATACACAGGTATGATAGATGAATTCTTTGGATATAAGCTGGGTAATCTCGAGTACAGATCTCTCAGATTTGAGACAAAGGATCTTCCCGATAATGATAACTATCAGGGAAATGCAGTTGTAAACTATACAGAGCGTGAAGTGCCCTATACCAGAATTATTGAGCACAAGCACTTTGAATTCGGTACCGGCAAAGGAACCATCATCACAAAAGAGTATCCTGCGGACTGGAAGCCCGGTGATGAGCCTTACTATCCGATGAACGACGAGAAAAACAACAAGCTTTTTGAAGATTATAAAAAGCTCGCTGATGATTTCGGTGACGTTCTCTTTGGAGGCCGCCTTGGTCAGTACAAATACTACAATATGGATCAGGTCATCGCCGCCGCATTGGAAATGGTAGAAGGAATGTGAAAATAAAAATAGGTGCACAATAAATCGATTATGCGTAAGCAACGAGATTTATTGTGCACCTATTTGTTATTTGAACGGACTGTTAACAATAATTGTTAAACATCATACCACTGTATTCGCTTGTGATATATGGCGACGGTGTGTTGCTGCCGTGCGGATCCTTGTAATTGAATACGGGTCTCTCTACATACTTCATTGGATCTATAGATATTTCATCGGTCTTTTGGATAAGCGCTTTTGCAAAATCCATGAGTGGATGTAGGACTTCCTTGGGAGGACCTTTTGCGGATTTTTCTCTCAAAAGCCCTGAATCGTAATCGATTCGTCCGTTTTCATTTAGGGAAATACCATAATTATCCATCTTTGTCAGATGCTTTTCGGCAATTGCTATGGTTTCTCCGACCAGCTTGGTGCTCTTGAATCCGGCATCGTGAACATCACTGACACTGTCTATAAATCCGTTGTATCCGTTTATAAGGGAGCGGACATTTTCTACGAGAGCATCATTCTCATCCTCTATACTGATCGAGACGGGAGATGCGGGATCTGTTGCGCCTCTAAGAGTGATATCAAATTCATTTCCAACCGTAAATCTGTTGGAAGAGGAACTGTGCTCCGTGCCATTCAGATAAAAATGTGCGTTTGTAGGTTCCTGTGCTATCAGGTTAAGTCCAAAATAGGATACACTGTGCGGATTCTCTGAGATTTGAGATTCGCTTACTTCGAAGCGATGCGTATGTCCGGGTTTAAGGCCGGTATCGCTCGAACCGATAATCAATGTGGTTCTTCCTTGTGCATCCTCCTGCATTCCGGCAATAAGTCCGATGCCTGCTTTATTAATAAGACGGGACAGCTTAGCCTGAATATCATGATTGGTGTTGCCATCCCGAATGCTATATTGGAATTCGTAGTCATGACCGTTTATGCTTACATTAAATGCGTAGCTTCCTTTGGGGAGAGCAACCTCTTCATCGGGTACTAGGAAATGACCGGCATTGATCTGATTCGTTGCGAGGTGATCAACACCGATTGTAAATTCGGATGTGTTTCCTTGGCCTTTTCCTACATATTCAACAGCTACCTTATCAGGATTTGATGAAATAGCTGATTTTTTGCTAAGAGCTGCATCTTCTTCGCCGCTGATTGCATCCAGCTGACTTCTAAGAGTCCGGGCATGCTCTTTAATGCCCACGGCCTCAGCCTGAGCATTATCATCCTGTTTTAAAACATGAAGAGGGGATTTTCTGTTGATCCGTGCGATGGATTTGTAGACACTCTGCAGCTCGCTTTTCTTATGCTTGTCTACATTCGCATTCTCTTTTGCGACGTATGTTGACGCGAAATGATTATAAGCTTCATTAACACTAATGCCTGCCATGCTGCCCCTCCTTTCTTCCTTGATGTCGTGCGAGTGCTTCTGCCATTCCTTTGGCAACCGACACGAGGGCATACAAAGACATGTTTTATTACCTTAACATTATCATCCCCTAGTCAATAGCGTCAATTAAATAAGTATAAACATATTCTTAAAATAGAAGAAAGTCGGTTAAGAATATTTACTAATTGACCGATTACGTTAACGGTTGTATTATAAGTAGGTGCATATAGCAGATAATTTATAAAAAGATGTTGACTCAGCAGGAGACCTATGCTATATTATACAAGCGACAGAAATTTAGGTCTTTTTTTTATGCCTTAAAATAGGCGGTAAACCTTTTAGAATAACGCACGGAGGAATGAACAATGCGTACAAGAATCACACTTGCTTGCACAGAGTGCAAAAACCGTAACTACGACACAACAAAGGATAAGAAGACACATCCTGACAGAATGGAGATCAAGAAGTACTGCCCTTTCTGCAAGAAGCACACACCGCACAAGGAGACAAAGTAATTCTACTATAATATAGGTAGAGGAAGTCCTTGAGTTGAAGGGAGTTTAGTTGATATGAGCGAAAATAATGCTGCAAAGAATGCACAGGAGAGCAAAGTATCTGCTTTTATTAGAGGTATTAAGGCTGAGTTCAATAAGATCATGTGGCCTACAAGAGAGGATATTTACAAGCAGACAACTGCTGTAGTTATCATTTCTGTTATTATTGGTGCTCTTATAGCTGTGTTTGACTATGCTTTTGGTTATTTGATTAACTTCATCACCAAGATTGGATAAAGGAGTGTTATGGCAGAAGAGATGCAGAATGAAAATGAACTCGATCTGACTATGGGATCAGCAGAGGAGAGCACTAACGAGGCTGCTGAAGCTGTAAACGAGACTGCTGAAGGCAGTGAGGAATCCGCAGAGGCTCCTGCTCATGAGAATGCCCATTGGTATGTTGTTCATACATATTCAGGCTATGAGATGAAGGTTAAGGCTAACCTTGAGAAGACTATTGAGAACCGTCATCTTGAGAATCAGATATTTGAGGTTCGTGTACCGCTTCAGGATGTTGTTGAGATGAAGAATGGCGCACGTAAGACAGTAAGCCGTAAGATGTTCCCCGGCTATGTTCTTGTAAACATGGACATGAATGACGAGACATGGTATGTGGTTCGTAATACCCGAGGTGTTACAGGCTTTGTAGGACCCGGAAGTAAGCCGGTGCCGCTGTCAGATGCAGAGATCAAGCCGCTTGGAATCAAGACAGAGAATATGACTGTCGATTTCGGTGTAGGCGACGAGATTGCTGTTGTTGCCGGCGTATGGAATGGTACAGTTGGTATCGTACAGCGTATGGACTTCGGTAAACAGAGTGCTACAATCAATGTTAATCTGTTTGGCAGAGAGACTCCTGTTGAGATTGGTTTCTCAGAAGTTCGTAAGGTGACAAGCTAATATATAATAATTTTGGTATATTGTAGAGCAATCTACTATATATAGATGAGTTGAAATTAAGATATTTCAATTCATGGGAACTGGAGTGGGAGCATTTGTGTATTGCTTTCATATGAGAGCGCGGAAATGCACATGGAATGCGCCTGACCACATTATTTCTAGGAGGTGCCATTATGGCAAAGAAAGTCGAAGGATACATTAAGTTACAGATCCAGGCTGGTAAAGCAACACCAGCACCCCCGGTTGGACCGGCACTTGGTCAGCATGGTGTAAACATCGTTGAGTTCACAAAGCAGTTCAACGCTAAGACAGCTGACAAGGGTGATGTCATCATTCCTGTTGTCATCACAGTTTATGCAGACAGAAGTTTCACATTCATCACAAAGACTCCGCCTGCAGCAGTTCTTATCAAGAAGGCATGCAACATCCAGAAGGCTTCTGGTGTTCCGAACAAGAACAAGGTTGCAACAATTTCTAAGGATAAGATCAGAGAAATTGCAGAGACAAAGATGCCTGACCTGAATGCAGTTGATATCGAAGGTGCTATGAGCATGATCGCTGGAACTGCACGCAGCATGGGTGTTGTAGTAGAAGACTGATGGAGGACTGAGAGATGAAACACGGAAAGAAGTATGTTGAAGCTGCTAAGCTCATCGACAGAGCACAGCAGTATGAAGCTGCAGAAGCAATCTCTTTAGTAAAGAAGTCTGCTACTGCAAAATTTGATGAGACTGTTGAAGTACACATTCGTACAAGCTGCGACGGTCGTCATGCGGATCAGCAGATCCGTGGTGCGGTTGTTCTTCCGCACGGAACAGGTAAAACTGTTAAGGTTCTTGTATTTGCTAAGGGAACAAAGCTTGACGAGGCACAGGCTGCCGGCGCTGACCATGTAGGTGGCGAGGAGCTTATTCCTAAGATTCAGAACGAAGGTTGGCTTGACTTTGACGTTGTAGTTGCTACACCTGATATGATGGGTGTTGTAGGACGTCTTGGTAAGGTTCTTGGACCTAAGGGTCTCATGCCTAACCCGAAGGCTGGTACAGTAACAATGGATGTTACAAAGGCTATCAACGATATCAAGGCTGGTAAGATTGAGTACCGTCTTGACAAGGCTAACATCATCCACTGCCCTATCGGAAAGGCATCTTTCACAGAAGAGCAGCTTGAGCAGAACTACACAGCTCTTATGGATGCTATTGTTAAGGCTAAGCCTTCAACAGTTAAGGGTCAGTACCTTAAGAGCATCTCACTTGCTACAACAATGGGCCCTGGTGTCAAGGTTGTATCAAACAAGTATTGATAAGTTATATACCAATATGATGTTATCAGAAAGCACAAAATCGCAAGATTTTGTGCTTTTTCTTTGCAAATATGCTATTCTAGAAGCGAGGAGACGAACAGGGAGTTATTCTCTGCGCTATAGGTATGAAAAAAGAACAATTAGACTATCAAAATGAGAAAACCGGATTTTTTGCAGGTGCAAACAAGGCTGTAATAGCTTTTGTATGCGCTTTTTTAGTTACTGTTTCAATTGGTGGAGTCGCACTTCTTAGCATGAAAGCAGGGAAGACTACAAAAACTGTAGAAGCGGATGTTTTTGAAGAGGAGACAGTAGCTGCAAGGCTTCCGTTTTCAGAGAAGCGTTCGGATGATATAGGTGGAACTGCTGATGTTAGTCTGCAGGGTGAGGCTACCGCAGCGGATAACGCTCTTGCTGATGGTGAAAATGATACTGAGATTGTTGCGAGTGAAGAAACAGCGGAAGGTTCCGGAGAGAGTGGAGATGAATCCCAGAATGATGAGAGCAGCGAAGGAGCAGATGACGCTGGAGAGGCTGTGGAGAGTACAGGAGAAACTTATATTTCAGGAGCAAATTGGGAGTACAATATAACGCCGGCCAACTCGGATTATGTCTCCCTTGCTTTTGCAGGAGATATCCTCTTTGACCCGGGGTATGCAATTATGAACAAAATCCGCCAGAATGGAGGCGGAATAGAGGGTGTGATAGGTGGAAGCCTTCTTTCATATATGCGCGGTGCCGATATTATGGTAGTAAATAACGAGTTTCCATATTCCAACAGAGGAACTCCGATAGAAGGAAAGACCTTTACCTTTAGGGCTGATCCGTCATCGGCAGCGCTGCTTAACCAGATGGGAGTTGATGTAGCTACACTCGCAAACAACCACGCATATGACCATGGGGAGCAGGCGCTTCTTGATACACTTTCCACCTTAGATAGTGTCGGGGTTGCCAGAATAGGCGCAGGCGCCAATCTTGAGGAGGCTTCACATCCTGTTTACTACACGTCGAGTAATGGTATAAAAATAGCTATTATATCCGCTACAGAGATTGAAAGGATAGACAATCCTGACACAAGAGGTGCCACAGATACATCGCCCGGAGTTTTCAGATGTCTTGATATAACAAAGCTCCTTAGTCGAATTAAGGAGGCAAAGGCTGCCGGTGCATATACGATAGTATGTATCCACTGGGGAACTGAGAATGATGAAACTATTGACTGGTGGCAACAGAAACAGGGACCGGAGATTATTGCAGCAGGGGCGGATCTGATAGTTGGAGCTCATCCGCATATATTACAGAAAATAGGATATATAGATGGCGTTCCGGTTATATATAGTCTTGGTAATTTTTTATTTAATTCCAAGGATCTTAATACAGGACTTCTACGCGTTAATATCTATACCGACGGACACACAGGTCTGCAATTCGTGCCCTGTGTGCAAAGCGGCTGTACAGTTAACGAAGCCACAGGCGAACGAAAAACCGCAATCCTAAATCACATGCGTGAAATGTCACCCGGTGTTGCCTTGGATGAAAACGGCTTTATTCAATAGACAGGTTTTGGATATATATTCCTAGGCAACCGTTATCATTGACATAAAATGGCTTTTTGAGTAATATATAAGTGAAATATTGTCGGTATTTCGCAGATTATGAGGGATAATTTATGATTACTGTAAGCTTGTGTATGATCGTTAAGAACGAAGAGGATAAACTGGCTACCTGTCTGGATTGTCTGAAAGATCTTGTTGATGAGATGATTATCGTTGATACCGGTTCAACTGATAGGACCAAAGAGATTGCGGAATCTTATGGGGCCAAGGTGTTTGATTTTGAGTGGACCGGCAGCTTTTCGGATGCCAGGAACTATTCGTTTGAGCAGGCTACATGTGATTTCATCTATTCTGCGGATGCTGATGAGACGATAGACGAGGAAAACCAGGAACGCTTCAGACAGCTCAAAGAGGATATTGATGAGCTGAATATTGATGTTGTTCAGATGTATTATTGCAATCAGCTTAGCCATAATACTGTATATAATTATGACAGAGAGCTTAGACCTAAGCTTTTCAGAAGAATTCGTAAATATGTGTGGCACGATCCGATCCATGAGATGATAAAGCTCGATTCCACTGTCTGCAACAGTGAAGTTGAGATTAAGCACAATCCGACAGAAGATCATGGACAGAGAGATCTGGCTGCTTTCAGAAGGGCTATCAGAGAAGGTGAGTATATCAGTAAGCGCCTTCACAATATGTATGCCAGAGAACTTTACATGGTTGGAACGGATGAGGACTTCATGCTTGCCAAGGAGTTCTTTGAGGAGTCGATTGAGGACAATGGCCGTGATCTCGACCAGATAAAGGAGGCGGCATGTGTCCTTGCACACATAGCGGTTATTGATGGGAAAGCTGAGGAGATACTGAAGTACTCCTTGAAGGATCTCACGACCATTCCTTCAAGTGAGATGTGCTATGAACTTGGAAGTTATTACAGAAACAAGGGAGATCTCGTAGAGGCAATAGTTTGGTATTATAATGCTGCGTATGAGACCTCACCGATTCTTGATATTCACCGCGGTGGAGATATGGCTCTCCATAAGATTGCTGAGTGCTACCGTGAGATGGGTAATCTGGAGCAGGCGGAGGATTATGAAAATGAAGCTAATCACTGGGTAGTTCCGGATCCCAGTTGAATAAGCTCATAAGAGGTTATTTTGGGGAAAAGATATTTCTTTTTCATTGAGTTATATTTGTTATTAAAAAAGCTGCTGAAAAAAAGCAGCTTTTTATCTTATGGGAAATTACACCGTAATTCCTAATAAATATGTTTTTTGGGTGTAAGTATGGAAATAAAGAAGAATTCTATAAAAGCTGAATTATATAAGGCACTTTCTGTAATAGTGCTGATTCCTTCTATTTTTCTGGGTACAGGTCTTGCTGCAGGATGCAGTAAAACGGGAAATGGACAGGTGACGATAACGAATACTGAGAAAGATTATGACACTGTTGAAACTGCGGATTTTAGGCCTGAAGACGGCTACTTAAACGAATCTGAGGAAGTTTTGATGCAAAGCGGAGATGTAGAAAGCGATCAGAGTTTGCAGGAGGGTGAGAATGCTTTCAATACAGAATTTTCATTAAGTGTTCCGACCTTTGTTACTAGGATTGACGATAAATGGTTTATTGTGGATTGCTATCACGATCAAATTATATATAACGACAATATGACAGCGCCGCTAAATGAGTGGCGGGTTCTGACTAAAGAAGCAAAGCAGCCTCATACGATTGCAGGAGATGGCAGCGTTATTCTGGTTGATGATACAGAGAATAACAGAGTCCTTGTGTATGAAAAGAGAGGCGATTCCTATGTGAATACTCAGCTTTTTAATGATATTGGGAAAAGACCTCATTATACAGTTTATGATGAAGAGGATAAAGCCTTTTATGTATGGAGCTCGACAACCGGTGAGATGTACATTTTCAGGCATGCTGCGGACGATACGAAGATGTACCTGACAGAGATAAGGGATGCGGGTACAAAGGACACCTATATCAGGTCATTTTACATTGATGGCGGAGAGATTTATTTTGTTTCCGGAATAGGCTCTGACGGACAGGCATCGGGGATACTGGTGTGTGATAAGCATAGCTTTGAGATTAAGGAAAAGATAGAGGTCCCGGATGATATGGCGGGAATGGTGGCTCTTAGAAAGGATGGAGGATACTTCTACATAACAGTTTCGACCGATATAACAGGCAATCAGGATGCAGCCACCATGATAAGGACCAAGGATCTTCACGGGCTTTTAAGCGGCGATTACGAGGAGATTTACAGTGAGTATTTTGTTGGCGGAGGGACTCCATATAATATCACCAGGGTTGGGGATACTTTGTATCTAACGGAGCACAGGGTTCCGGGGCATTCTGTGTGGAGCTATAAGATTGAAAATGATGAGATAACGGATGTTCAGGCGTTGTACTAAAAGTACGGAAGTAAAAGAAAAATTTTGGCTTGCACTTTTATGCTTTAGCGTGATAATATGTTAAAGTATCATAAACAACAGAAATGGAGCGAGTTATGAGCTGGGAAAAATCCGTAAGAAGAGTAAATCCGTATGTTCCGGGCGAACAGCCCAAGAATAAAAACATAATAAAGCTAAACACAAATGAGTGTCCATATCCGCCGGCGCCGGCTGTCAACACTCTTATTGAGAATATGAAATATGAGGATATGAGACTTTATCCGGATCCGGAGGCCGAGGTACTTGTGGAGGCACTCTCAAGATATTATGACGTCCCGGAGGATCAGATATTTGTAGGCGTAGGATCGGACGATGTGTTATCGATGGCGTATCTTACGTTCTTTAACTCGGATAAGCCGGTTTTGTTCCCGGATATCACTTATTCGTTCTATGATGTCTGGGCGGAGCTTTACAAGGTGCCTTACGAGCAGATTCCGCTTGATGAGAACTTTAAGATACGATTTGAGGACTACTACGAGGAAAATCATCCCAATGGAGGAGTGATTATTGCAAATCCAAATGCACCGGTGGGGATATTTGAACCTGTGTCTGAGATTGAGAAGGTAATAGCTCACAATCCTAATTCTGTCTGCATAGTTGACGAGGCATATATCGATTTTGGCGGAGTGAGCGCACTTCCGCTTATTGAAAAATATGACAATGTTCTTGTGGTGCAGACTTTTTCCAAATCCAGGGCTATGGCGGGAATGAGAATAGGATATGCCTTCGGTTCGAAGAAACTCATAGGATATCTGAAGGATGCGAAATTTTCCTTCAATTCCTACACCATGAACAGACCATCACTGGAGCTGGGCGTAGCTGCAATCAAGGATGATGTATACTTCAAGGAGACCTGTGCGAAAATCATTAATACCAGAGAGCGGGTAAAGAAGGAACTTGCAGAGCTGGGATTTACATTCCCGGATTCCAAGGCCAATTTCATCTTCGCTAAGCATGATAAGGTGAGCGGTGAAGAGTTATTCCTTGCCCTGAAAGAAGCAGGAATTTACGTAAGACACTGGAATGCCGAAAGGATAGCTGATTATCTCAGAATCACCATCGGAACAGACGAGGAGATGGATAAGCTTGTCGCATTTTTGAAGGATTATCTCTCAGAAAAATAGCATATTGCAAATAAGGCCTGCCGGTATAAAAACCGGCAGTTTTTTATTACATAGAAAACACCTATGTAATAAAAAATCGTTTACTAAAATCTAATAGAAAGTTTAGTCCTAATTAATTGAAAAGCCGCCCGGGGTTTGCGAAGATTAATATGAAGTATGCTAACCAAACTATACCCTAAAGGACTGACATGATATGAAAAAACGTTCGTTTTTTAACAACTTAATAAGTAAAATAATGATTCCGATTTTGTGTCTGACGAGCTTTACAGGTACTTTTCTAACCCAAAATGTGACTGCACAGGCAGCGGATAAAGGATTTACCTGTTTTGGAACAAGGCTTATAGGAAATCCGGGTGTAGGAAAATCATGGGCATATCTTTATTATGGGAAATATGATGGTCAGCCTGTAAAATATCGCGTACTTCGAATGGACACAACTGATTTTGGTGGCAGGACTATGCTTCTGGACTGTGACAGCATACTTTATAAAGAATCATTTAGTCATCCTACGCGTTCATATCATGATTTAAACAGTGATTATTTTTTACACAATCGAAGTGTGTTTACAGCTATGGAAGAATCAGCAATAGCTGCAAGTGTGAAGGCAAATCCGACTACAGGTGACACGGTGATGACAACAAGACAATTTACACCGTTAAATGGAGAGCATATATTTAAGCTCGATGTGGCTGAGTTAAATAATAGTTTATATGGTTTCAATTCGTCATCTTCAGGTTTGGCGGATGATAAAAGAGCAAAAAGCGGAGCAGGACAAACTCAATGGTTAACAAGATCCATATGCATAGCTACAAGAAATAATGCTACTTGTGGCTATGATATGTTGGTTACATCTAGCGGATATTTTTCACATTTTGATGGTAGCTATGCGGGGGTAAGTCCTGCATTTAATATTGACCTGAATTCTGTATTATTTACATCTCGTTGTAACAGCTCTGGCGGATTATCAGGACCATATGAGTATAAACTCACACTTAGAGACAGTGACATTGGTATTGAATTTCCTACCACTGGTACGATGACTCAAAACGGTGATATTCTTTCAATTCCATATAGACTTACAGGAAGTAAGGCCGGGGATGTAAACCAAATATCAATTCTTATAACTAGTTCAGAGCTGCCATCAAGTGGTGTATTAAATGATTATACCGGAACCTGCAAATACTATGGCAAATTAGAGCCGGTAGGTGGTGTTGTTTCGACAAATGGAAGAGTTACTTTTGATACAAACAATTTACCAAGTACTTATGATAGCAGTACAGATAAAATATATTATTTGGCGGAGATTGTAAAAGGAGATCATGAGACAGATTACGCCGGCGCTCCTCGTTTAATTGATGGGCCAATACATGCTCATAATTGGGTGATTAACAAGGCACCTGAGGATACTGCAAAAGTAAAATGTACTGTGGCTGGCTGCCCATACACTCAAGGCAGTGAATATACCGCAACTATAAGTGTTTCAGATGAAAGTAAACCCTATGATGGAACGCTTGTTACGGCTCAGGTCACTAAAGATAGCGATTTTCCTGATGAAATAGAAGTAAGTGAACCCAAGTACAAGATTCGAGGGGCGACATCTGATCTTGCCGGGCCGCCCAGTGATGCCGGTGAATATACAGCATATGCCACTGTTTCTGATGGGACTAGTGCGAATACTGTGACGATCACTAAGGACTTTGAAATAAATCAGGTCACTATTACGAGTGATGACCTGGCTCTATCCCCAACCCATTTTGATTATGATGGAAGCAGTAAGGCACCCAGAGTGATTGTTACAAAAGGGAATAAAGTTCTTACTGAAGGTACAGATTATACTGTGACCGGCGAACGAAGTGCAACCGATATAAACGAATCACCGGGATATGAAATAACTGTAACCGGGAGCGGCAATTATACGGGGACAGGTAGTAAGTCATGGATTATACTCAAAGGAGTTCCAATCATAACAACTCCTCCTGTGGCATCTGAAATTGAGTATGGGCAGTCACTGGCAGATAGTGTGCTTTCAGGCGGCGTAGGAAATGTTCCCGGAACTTTTACATGGGCTGAGCCGACTATAAAACCTGCTGTTTCTGACAGTGAGGTGACGGAATACATGGTTATTTTTACACCTAATGATACAGTCAGTTATGTTGGGACAGCTACTACATATTTAAAGGTTAAGGTAAATAAGGCGCCTTCCAACTATGTAACCAGACCTACAGGAAAACATCAGGATAGCAGCGAAAGTGAGGTAGAACTCGCTAATCCGGGAAGCACCTCCGATGGAACCATTTTGTACGCAGTGGGAACAGATGCAGTTACAGCGCCTGCTGCAAGTGCCTTTTCTACTACTATACCCAAGGCTAAAAATCCGGGAACATATTATGTATGGTACAAGATTGTTGGCGATGCGAATCACAGGGATAGTGCGCCGGAATATGTTACTACAGTTTTGATAGGTAATACTCCGAGAATCATTACGCCTCCGGTGGCATCAGAGATTGATTATGGGCAGTCACTTGCAAGTAGTGTGCTTTCAGGCGGAGTCTCTAATGTTCAGGGAACCTTTGCATGGGCAGAACCTACAACCAGACCTGAAGTTTCAGACAGTAACTACACTGAATATCTGGTGGTTTTCACTCCTTATGATAGAACCAGCTACATAGGAACTGATACTGCCCGCGTCAGGGTTAAGGTCAATAAAGTACCGTCAAATTATATAACCAGGCCTACAGGGAATCAGCTAATTAGTGGCGATTTAGATGTAGCGCTTGCTAATCTTGGAAGTACTGCCGAGGGTACAATTCTGTATGCACTGGGCACGAACGATACCACACCTCCGGATGCCGGTTCTTTTTCAACAAAAGTTCCAAAGGCGAAAGAGGCAGGTACTTACTACATTTGGTACAAAATTGTGGGAGATGCTAACCATAAGGATAGTGCCCCGGAGTGCATAACCACAACTTTAGTAGAAAAAGTGGACCCGGAGAACGCGGTCAATAAACCTGCAATAGATAAGGAAATTGCCGAGACCAATACAGATAAAACAGATGTAAAGGATACCAAGTATTATATCCTTGCAGCAAAGCTTAAACCTAAGGGAAAGACGCTGAAGCTTTCATGGAACAAGATACCGGAAGCAGAGGGGTACATGATATATGGTTCACCCTGCGGGGTACAGATGGAATATATCACCACCATCAAGAACAATAAAAAGACTTCATGGTCTCCAAAGAAGGTCAAGAAGGATAGGTATTATAAATACCTGGTTATTGCTTATAAGATGGAAGGAGACACGATAAATAGGATCAGTACCTCCAAGTCCGTTCATGCGCTGACATGCTCAAAGAGGCGTGGCAATCCGACCAGTGTCCAGGTGAAAAAAAGGAAGTACAAGATAGAAAAGAATGAAATAGTAAAGATTTCGGCATCCTTCAAGTATGATAAAAAGGTAAATATTCACATAGCGAAGTTCAGGTATGAGACCGACAGACCGGACGTAGTAAGAGTGGATAAAAAAGGCTTTATTCAGGGGCTTAAACCCGGTAAAGCCTGGGTATATGTATATGCCCAGAACGGAGTGGGTAAGAGAATAAGAGTAACTGTAAAGTGAAATAAAACTTGATGATAAAGCAGCGTTTTGGTAAAATTGTGCCTTGGAGTGTTTTGGTTAAAGGTGATTTTTATCGGAAAGGCTGTTTGTATGCTTAGTTTTTTTAAAACATCGTTAGTTGGTCAGTATATTTTTGTATTTTTGCTTTCAATGGTTCCGCTTGTTGAACTTCGTGGAGCGGTACCTGTAGCGCATGGCTTTACGCTTACATCAACAGGTTTTAATCTTATCCTTGGATATATAATTATAGCTGTTGGAAATATGATCCCTATGCCATTCATTTTCTTCTTTGCAAGAAGACTTCTTGAGTGGGGAAAGGACAAGCCTGTAATCGGTGGATTCTTTAACTTCTGCCTTACGAAGGGTGAAAAAGGTGGAATGAAACTTCAGGAAAAAGCAGGAGGCGGACTATACTGGGCTCTTCTTCTTTTCGTAGGAATCCCTGTTCCGGGAACAGGTGCATGGACAGGAACACTTGCAGCTTCTATCCTCGATATGGATTTTAAGAAAAGCGTAATGGCTGTTATCGGAGGCATAGCCCTTGCAGGTACAATCATGGGAATTATAAGTTTCGTTACTACCAGCGCTATTGTTGGTGTTGCGGGCTGATATTTCAGGTAAGTGAAAAAATAATGGTGCGATTAAATCAATTATGCGTAAGAGGCGAGATTTAATCGCACTATTTTTTTGGGAACGTATTTTTGTTAGAATAAAATGTAGAGCAATAAGGGAGTAGATGATTATGGAAGCCTATACCGATTTTGCAAAAGTATATGATGAATTTATGGACGAGACCCCATATCACGATTGGGCTGCGTATATATCGCGGCTTATTTCGGGATATGGGATTTCTGTTCCTTACAAGAAAAAAAGTGAGGACCCCACGCAGGAAGACGGGGCAGAAAGTCAGGATATTGACGCCCCCACCTCACAGCCGGGAGAAGAGGAAGAAGAGGACAAAGAGGCACTACTTCTGCAGGAGCAGAACCTGGTGGTAGAGCTTGGCTGCGGCACCGGCAGCTTTACCGAGGAGATGGCTAAACTTGGCTATGATATGATAGGCATAGATAACTCCGGAGAAATGCTGGGGATAGCCAGAAACAAGATGGAAAAGGCGGGACTTGATATCATGTACCTTGAGCAGGATATGTGCGAGCTTGATCTTTTCTGCACCGCAGGGACGATAGTCAGCGTTTGCGACAGCATAAACTATCTCATTGAGGACGAGCAGATACGGAAGGCATTCACGAAGGTGAATAATTATCTGTATCCCGGCGGACTGTTTTTATTCGATTTCAATACCCTGCACAAATACAGAGATGTTATCGGAAACGTGACAATTGCGGAGAACCGTGAGGACTGCAGTTTTATCTGGGAAAACTTCTTCGACATCGATACAAATATAAATGAATATGATCTCACACTTTTCGTGAAAAAAGATAAGAGTGGCGACAAGGAAGAGGAACTCTTTGAGAGATCTATAGAGACGCACCTTCAGAGAGGGTACACTTTAGATGAGATGAAAGCATTTATCGAACAGGCGGGGATGAGCTTCATAACCGCAATAGATGCGGATACGCACGATCAGCCAACAGAGGATAGCGAACGAATCTACGTGCTTGCGAGAGAGCATGGTAAGTTAATGAACTAATAGAGGAGAATACATAAACTATGAAAGACGGATTTATTAAGGTGGCAGCAGCCACTCCGAAGATCAGGGTCGCTGACCCTTTTTATAACGCTGACAGAATAATGGAGCAGATGGATGAAGCGGTGAAAAAGGGTGCAAAGATAGTCGTTTTCCCTGAGCTTTGTGTGACAGGATATACCTGTGGAGATTTGTTCCTGCAGGATGCATTACTCAAGGGAGCAATGAAGGCACTTGGCAAAATTGTAAGCCATTCCGAAGACCTTGACGCCGTATTTTTTGTGGGAGTTCCTTTTGAATACGACGGCAAGCTCTACAATTGCGCTGCCGTTATCAATCAGGGCGAGATATGCGCGATGATCCCCAAAATAAACATTCCTAATCACGGGGAATTCTATGAGAGAAGATATTTTGAGAGTGGGGCTGATTTTAATGAGACAGTCTACGTGTCCGCAGAGAATCTTTTTAATGATTATGTCGGAGGTTCTAAATATTCCGACTATGACGGGGATGATGAAGACGACGATGAGGATGAGGACGATATCGACAGCTTCGACTTTGGAAGAGAGATAATTGATCTGTCAGAAGTGATGCACGGACTGAAGATAGGCTGCGAGATTTGTGAGGATCTGTGGGTGCCGGACACACCTTCCACAGCCTATGCGCAGCAGGGAGCGACCATAATTGTGAATCTCTCGGCGTCGAATGATCTTATCGGAAAAGACTCCTACAGAAGAAGCCTCGTGCAGGCTACGAGCGGACGACTTATCGCAGGCTATGTATATGCTTCTGCAGGTGAGGGAGAGTCGACCCAGGATATTGTTTTCGGCGGACATAATATCATAGCCGAGAACGGAACAATTCTTGCCGAGCAGACACTTTTTGAAAACGGAATCACTTACGCTGACATTGATATAAACAGAATCCTTCATGAGAGACAAAAGACCACAACCTTTGTTACAAAGCATAGTGAAGATGATTTTGAGACAGCTGAGTGTGATATAGAATTTACAAAGACAAAGCTGGATAGAAAATTCCCCAGAAAGCCCTTTGTGCCTTCATCTGAATTCGAGCGTGCAAAGAGATGCGAGCAGATTCTTTCCATACAGGCAATGGGACTTAAAAAGCGTCTGGAGCATACAGGCTGCAAAACAGCTGTAATTGGTGTTTCCGGCGGACTTGATTCTACACTGGCACTCCTCGTCACAGCGAGAGCATTTGATTCGCTTGGTCTTAAGAGAAGCGGAATTATTGCAGTTACAATGCCCTGTTTTGGGACAACAGACAGAACTTATAACAATGCATGCAGCCTTGCGAAGGCTCTCGGAGCAACACTTCAGGAGGTAAATATCAAGAAGGCTGTGACCCAGCATTTCAAGGATATAGGACAGGATCCAGATAAGCACGATGTCACCTATGAAAACAGCCAGGCGAGAGAGCGCACACAGGTGCTTATGGATATTGCGAACATGAAGGGCGGAATGGTCATTGGAACCGGTGATCTTTCCGAACTTGCTCTTGGATGGGCGACCTATAACGGCGACCACATGTCAATGTACGGTGTTAACGCCGGTGTTCCGAAGACACTTGTAAGGCATCTGGTTAAATACTACGCAGATACCTGCCCGTTTGTGATTTCTGTTCCAAATAAGAAAGGCGAGAAGACAGCAGCTAAAACCTCAAAGAAGACTTCAGCAAAAGAAGCAAAGACTTCGGAAGTAAAGACAGTAAGAGAGGTTCTTCTTGATGTCCTCGATACGCCTGTAAGCCCCGAGCTTCTTCCGCCTACTGACGGTAAAATCTCACAGGAGACAGAGTCCATTGTGGGCCCTTACGAGCTGCATGACTTTTTCCTGTATTACATGTTGAGGTGGGGATATTCCAAGGAGAAAATCAGAAGAATTGCTTATCTCGCTTTTTCAGAGGGTAAAAAGAAGAGCTCAAAGAAGAGTGCGGGAGAGGTGGAAGACGGTGAGGAGATATACGACCATGCCACAATAAACAAGTGGCTTGATATATTCTGCAAGCGCTTCTTCACGCAGCAGTTTAAGAGAAGCTGTCTGCCTGACGGACCGAAGGTCGGATCGGTGGCTGTTTCTCCGAGAGGCGATCTCAGAATGCCATCCGATGCAAGTTTTGCGCTGTGGATGTGAGATAAAGAAGGCTTTAGAAATATCTTATAAATACTTCGAATAGAAACTTTTTAAAGCCTTAATAAAAAATTAAATAAGTCTGAAAAATGATGGCATGAACCGTGACAAAAAAATTGTCATTGTCAATGCAACTATAAGTAATGAAAAAATCCCTGCAATCTGAAAAAATAAGATTGCAGGGATTTTTTGTAATGGAGGGCGCAATCCATGATAAGAAAAGTGTTAGGGAAATATATTGCGGCTGTACTTTGTGCGTCAGTAATACTGAATTCATTTGGGATGGAGACGGCAGCTGCCGTGCCATCATCTTATGCTGATTATGTAAAGACAGATGGTAATTATGCAAGTCATTTGACGGGTATTTACAAAGAAGGATATAACCAGGTAAAAGAACTGGCAAACGGGGAACTCTGGGATTGCGGAACTAAATATATTCCGGGGGCCTATGCCTATGCCTTCGATCATCCGGCGACATTTGTTGATTATAACAAGGGAATATCTGCGGATAAAGGCGCGAAGACCCTTTCTAAGGCGGCGTCAATTGCTGCAAGTGTATCCGGAAGTACTAGATTTGAGATAGCGCTGGGACTCTATGACAAGGTAATGGCAGCAGTCTCCTATGACAGAAACGGGGTTAACGGAGCACAGTCAGCTTATGAGGCTCTTGTCCTCGGAAAAGCGGCATGCACAGGCTATGCTGCATCCTACAAGCTTTTGTGCGATTTAAGAGATATTCCATGCTATATGGTTACGGGAACTGCAAGTAATGCAGGAGGAAGCGAAAGACATGCCTGGAACATTATCCAGCTCGATGATGGAGAATGGTATGAGGTAGATGCGACATGGGATGACAGCCTTGGAAGACATGACTTCTTTGGTCTTACAACCAAGCAGATGAAGAGCTACAAGGTAGCGAATCAACATACCACACATATCAGAGATACTGTTGCTACAGCAGATGTAAGCGGTTCCGATATGGTGACCTTCAAGAAAGAACTGGAAGTAATCTATGGAACCATTCCAACAGCCAATGGCACGCAGTATAGATATGGCAATGTTTTTGTAGAAAAAGACGGACTGACTTATTACATAACCAGCAAATCGAAAAAGACAGCAAGACTTATCGGGATAAGTGATAAGAAAAAGAATAAGAAGGCAGAAATAAAGCTGGAGACCGTAACATTCAAAGGGAAAAAATACAAGATTACAGAAATTGGGAAAGGTGCTTTAAAGGGTGCCAAAGCTAAATCGGTAACACTTGGTGCAAATCTTAAATCTATAGGAGATGAGGCTTTCAGTGAATGTAGGAATCTAAAGACGATAAAAATAAAATCAAAGAAACTTACATATGTTGGAGAGAATGCTTTTTATGGTACACCTGAAAAAGCAAAATATAATTTCCCTGGGGGTAAGAAAAAGAAGTACAGGGAACTGTTTATAGCAGCGGGTGCTTCGGAGAATGCAAAATTTAAATAAGGGGGATCTGCTCATGAAGAAAAGACTCACAGGTGCGCTGATAATTTGTGCGATGTGTATGCTTTTGCCGTTTTCCGCAAAGGCTAAGACGAAAGAAGCGGATGTAAAGGATGCGCTTTATACTGACGGTTTTGAAAAGGTAAGCGACTACGAAAAGTACGCTAATGAAGATGCATCCGTTAAGGATAGTCTTGTGTGGATTGAGGGAAGAGGCATTTCCTATAATGAAAAGGCAAAATCCATTATTATAAGAACAGTGAATGGTGAATGGGCAGCTTATTGCGGCGAAAGCGGAACGTCAAGCTTCTATGCGCTCGCAGCACAGGCAGTTGACAAGGATCTTCGCGTTTTCGGAAAATACACCGGGACTTCTCAAAATCTCGGCATCCCTGAAGTTAGCTTCATAAATTCGGATATTTATGCGGGCTTTTACAGAATGGAAAGCACCGATAATTCCTACAGACTTTCATTTTGCGACTATGCTGTGGAAAAAAACGCTCTGGACAGTGAATACACATATGGGGAAGCTACATTTAAGACCTCATCAGCCTTTAAAACCGAGGAATCAACGGATACACTTTATATATATTACTCCGATAAAATTCCTGCCTTTCTGCTTGCTCATACCGATGACTTGACGGATTCTGCTTTCGATAAAATTTCCGATGATGAGCTTCTGGAGACCTTTGCTGATGTTTATCTTGAAAGCTCCGAAAAACTTATCAGCAGAAAAGAAGTGCAGATTGGTGGAAGAAAGGGGCTGATTTGTGAGTCGACCTTCACAGTTGAGGATGTGTCCTGTCCGATGAATCTGTACAGTTATATGACCGTCATTGACAGACGCTTTTATTACTTTGGCAACACCGAACCCTACCTTTCAACCGAGACTTTTAAGAACATTCTTATGGAGGTTGTAAGTGATATCACAATCAAAGGCGATAGTAATTCGGTATCAGGAGCTGTAAATAAGATTCCCTCAAAAGAAGATCTGGTGGGCGATTATCTTATGACCTATGAGACAGTGACAGCTTCCGGTGAGACAAACACAAATACCGCTGACAATAAGATGACGATGGCAGATCTTGAGGATTATGATGAGAGCACCGGTGTCTATGCATATTCGGGTGATGGCTTTGCTATAGTCCTTACCTTTGAATTCGATCAGAAAGGAAAGGTTGTGTGTCACGGCACAGTAACCTATGATGATGCTGTTTCTTCAATTCTAGGGAAAAAGAAAGACTGATTGGCACATTTCATGACAAAAATGTTATACTTTACATTAAGAAGATTGGTTTTCTTGTGGGGTATAACAAATGAATATTTCTGAAAAGCTTGATTTTCTAATGAACATCACAAATACGCGCAATTCAGCGCTTGGCAAGGCTCTCTCGTTTGATCCTTCTTACATTAGCAGGATCAGATCAGGGAGCCGTGGCATTCCCAAGAGCCAGCCTTTTTCAAGGCCTGTGGCGGCTTACTTTTCCAGAAACATAAAAGACAGGTACCAGCTCGAGACACTCTCCAAAATGATCAGGGGAGATGAGTATGTGCCCATCGACGAGGATGAGCTTGAGAAACTGATCTATAACTGGCTTCAGGATGATCTTAGCAAGGATGAACACGGCGGTTCCATGTCCGGACTAATCGACGATATTACGCAGATGCTGGAAAGTTATGACAAGGCCAGACCGGATATGTTTGATGCGCCGGCTTCTTTTGGAGCGTCTGCGGAGAGCGACGAGAGAGTCATCCCGGTGGGAGTGTTCTATGGGAACCAGGGGAAACGTGACAGTGTAAAAAGATTCCTCTCATCGCTTCTTATGCAAAAAAGGCCATTCCTGCTTTATCTGTATTCGGATGAGGATATGAGCTGGCTCTACGAAAATCCTGTTTTTGCCAGAGAGTGGACGGGGCTTCTGGTAAGCCTTATTAAAAGCGGCTCACATATACAGATAATACATACGATAGGACGCGAATTTACGGAGATGATGGAAGCGATAAGAAAGTGGCTTCCTCTATATGCAATGGGTGCCATTGAGCCCTATTACTGTCCTAAAATGCGTGACAAGATATACAGGCGATCTCTGTTTATAGCCAAGGGATATTCTGCACTTATTTCGACCTCTGTGGGTGACAAAACAGAGGGGATGGTAAATTTCCTAGTGAGAAATACAGAGGCGGTATCTGCGCTTGAAGCAGAGTATCAGAATTATCTTGGCATGTGCAGACCTCTTATGAAGATGTACGTTTCTAAGGACAGGGAAAGGTTTACGGATATTCTGCTTGGTGAAAATGCAGTGGCGGGGAAATTTTTCCTGTCAAGTCCCGCGCCGTCACTCTGGACCATGCCTAAAGATATAGCAGCAGCCATAGCTAAGAGGGCAAAGAGCATTGATGTTATAAATGTCTCCAAGGCACTAAACGAAAATATGATAAGAGTGCTGGAAGGGGGAGGGGAGATTACCGAAATGATCGCGCTCCCCGATAAGGACAAGCTGATGGCGAATGGTGCACCGCTGCCGCTTGCCGATATGTACGGAAGTGCGGATTACAGATATACCGGTGATGAATACTTAAGACATTTAAAGCATGCAGCCGAGTTGTCGGAAAAATACGAGGGCTACAGAATTATAGCTGTGAATCAGATTCCATCTTCAATTATCATGATGACTCATCTCGATTCGGATACGATAATAGCAGGTGCAAGTGCGCCTACGACGGTATTCCATATATCGCACCAGCAGTTTTCCTATGCCTTCTATGAGTACCTTGAGCGCATAGAAAAAGACAGCCCTCATCATAACGACAAAGCGCTGTCTTCATATCTTGAATAGTTTTAGACTTCTCCTTCAAAAACTGTGGTGGCGGGACCTGTCATGTAGACTACATTTTCTTCTCTGTCCCACTTGCAGTTTATCTCGCCGCCTCTTACGTGAACGGTGATATTATCGGAGGTGTGATCGTTTAAAACGCAGGCAACAACTGTTGCGCAGCAGCCTGTACCGCAGGCGAGAGTCTCACCTGTGCCGCGTTCCCATACACGCATATGGACGTTCTCTCTGTCATCGATGGTTACGAATTCAGTGTTGATGCAGTTGGGGAAGAACGCGTGGTGCTCAAATCTGGGGCCGATTTTTTCAAGATCGAGTGAATCAAGATCGGTGCCTCTGTTCAGGAAAACTACGGCATGAGGATTACCCATGGAAACACAGGTTATGTTGTAATCCTTATCCAGAACTTTAATGGGGTAGTTTACAACCTGCTTACCTGCCATGACCTTCTCATCGGGAAGAACTACCGGAATTTCAGCAGGTGCGAGGATAGGCGCACCCATGTTGACGCGAACCTTTGTGACCATGCCATCTTCGGTCTTGAGATCAAGATATTTAATCTTGCCACCGCTGATGATGCGAAGCTTTTTCTTATCGGTAAGACCTTTGTCATAGACGAACTTGGCAACGCATCTGATGCCGTTACCGCACATCTCGGAGTAGGAGCCGTCTGCGTTATACATCTCCATCTCGAAGTCAGCAAGGTCACCTGCTTTGTTTATAAAAATAACTCCGTCTCCGCCGATACCGAAGTGTCTGTCGCTGAGGAGTCTCACAAGCTCGGGTTTTTCTTTTTTGGGAATGTCCTCACGGCTTCCGTCAATATAGATGTAATCGTTGCCGCAGCCGTGCATTTTAGTAAAGTGCATATATGAAAATCTCCATTTCTTAAGCAATAAATACAACATTGATTATACGCTTGATTTTTTTATGATGTCAAAAAACTTTTTCGATTTAATTCGCGAAAGTACTTGCTATTAAAATTCTTCTGTGATAATATCGTTCGAGGGCGCACAAATGTCCGCGCCACAAAAACACCATAAAGCAAGGAAATATCGCTTATGAGAGAAGAAACAGGATACTACGTGCTCAAAAAGCAGGCAGTTCCGGAGGTTTTGCTAAAGGTTCTCGAGGCTAAGAAGCTGATAGATACCGGTAAATGCAAGACAGTCAACGAGGCAGCAGAACGCCTGGGAATCAGCCGTAGTTCATTTTATAAGTACAAAGATGATATCTATGAATTTCATGACAGTCTTCAGGGTACCACTCTTACACTAAATCTGCAGATGGATGATGAACTCGGAGTTTTATCCGAAGTGCTCCGGATAATCTCAAAGTGCGGAGCAAACATTCTGACAATACATCAGGCGATACCGTATAACGGAGTCGCAGCGCTGTCTGTAGGTATTCAGGTTTTACCCACCACAGGGAATATAACGGATATGCTTACTAAGCTCGAGAAGCAGAGCCGTGTACATAAGGTGCAGATAATCGGCAGAAGCACCGAGGTTTAATCGCCTACATTTGAAAAAATTTATCTATTAGGAGGAAGTCAAAATGGCAAAGATTGCAGTATTAGGATACGGCACGGTTGGAAGCGGTGTCGCAGAGGTTCTGGATGTCAACGGAGCCTGCGTAGAGGATAGTGCCGGTGAGAAGATTGAAATCAAATATATACTGGATCTTAGGGATTTTCCGGGAGATAAGCATGAGAGTCAGGTAGTACACGATTTTGATGTAATCTTAAATGATCCTGAGATTGAAGTTGTTTGTGAGACAATGGGAGGCATTGAACCTGCTTTCACTTTTGAAAAGAAGGCACTTGAGAGCGGCAAGAGCGTATGCACTTCCAACAAGGAACTCGTTGCAGCGCACGGACCTGAGCTCGTAGAGCTTGCAAAAAAGAACAATGTAAGCTATCTGTTTGAAGCCAGCGTTGGCGGCGGAATACCGGTTCTTCGTTCCATGAATGATTCCATTCGCCACGAGAGACTTGATTCCATCACAGGTATCTTAAACGGAACAACCAATTATATCCTGACCAAGATGGATCAGGAGGGAGCCGATTTTGACGCAGTGCTTAAGGTGGCTCAGGATAAGGGCTATGCTGAGAGAAATCCCGAGGCTGACATCGAGGGACACGATGCCTGCAGAAAGACTGCAATTCTTGCTTCCATTATGAGCGGTCAGTTTGTAAAGCACGACGATATTTATACAGAGGGAATTACAAAGATTACAGGTGAAGATTTCGAGTATGCGAGAGAGCTTAACATGGCTATCAAGCTTCTCGGAAGCTGCAAGAGAGAGGACGGCAAGTTCTTTGCGATGGTTGCTCCTTTCCTTATTCCTTTTGACAATTCACTTTCAATGGTAAACGGTGTATTCAATGCCATTGATGTTCACGGAAATATGCTCGGCGATGTAATGTACTACGGTAAGGGAGCAGGAAAAAAGGCTACCGCTTCCGCAGTTGTAGCAGATGTAATTGACATTGTCCGTCACAAGGGTAAGCACATCGACTGGAACCTCAGAAATGTTCCCGCAGAGGTTGCACCGATAAATGATGATATCAGGAATTTCTTTGTAAGATGCGATGCTTCGGCAGAGACCGGCGCAAAAGAGCTTTTCGGAGATGTAAAGCAGGTTAAGTCAGATAAGGTTAGCGGCGAGTTCGCATTTATTACACCTGAGATGACTGAGAAGGACTTCAAAGAAAAGTATGAGAAGCTCAGAGGAGTGAGGAGCTATTTGAGATTGTTGTAATTAAAACCCCTCATCCAGCGCTGCGCGCCACCTTCCCCCAGAGGGGGAAGGCAAGAACAATAAGCCTTCCCCTTGGGGGGAAGGTGTCAGCGAAGCTGACGGATGAGGGGGAATATAAACAGAGGAGTGAGTGAAAAAATGAGCAAGGTAGTGAAATTCGGCGGCAGTTCCTGCGCCGACGCAAAGCAGTTTCAGAAGGTAGCAGATATCGTAAAGAGTGACAAGGAGCGCAAATATGTTGTTGTATCTGCGCCCGGTAAGAGAACCAACCTTGATACCAAGGTTACGGATATGCTCTATCAGACCTATGAACTTGCTGAGAACGGAAAAGACTTTTCAAAGGAACTTGCAGCAATCGAGGCAAGATTCAATGAGATCATAAAGGGACTTAAGCTTAAGATGTCCTTAAAGGAAGAGTTTGCCGAGATCGAGAAGCAGTTCAAGAAGAAGGCAGGAAGTGATTATGCCGCTTCAAGAGGTGAGTACTTAAACGGTAAGATCATGGCACAGTACCTGGGCTTTGAATATATTGATCCCGCTGAAGTTGTTCTTTTTGATGAGGATGGTTCCTTTGATGCAGAGATAACTAACAGAAGAATGCAGAAGCGTCTGGCTAATATCGAGTATGCTGTTGTATCCGGTTTTTACGGTGCTTATGAAGACGGCAGAATCAAGACCTTCTCAAGAGGTGGTTCAGATATCACAGGTTCCATCATCGCACGTGCTATTCACGCTGACGTATATGAGAACTGGACAGATGTATCCGGATTCCTTGTTGCGGATCCCCGAATCATCGACAGACCTGCTCCGATCCAGACAATTACTTATACAGAGCTTCGAGAGCTCGCATACATGGGTGCTTCCGTCCTTCACGAGGATGCGATTTTCCCCGTAAGAAAAGAGGGCATTCCGATCAATATCAGAAACACCAACAGACCTGAGGACAGCGGCACCTGGATCGTTGAATCCACTGCTAAGAAGTCCAAGTTCACAATCACAGGTGTTGCCGGAAAGAAAGGCTTCTGCTGTGTGAACATCTCTAAGGATATGATGAACTCAGAGGTTGGATTTGTGAGAAAAGTTCTTCAGGCATTTGAAGATCAGAATATTTCAATCGAGCATGTTCCTTCAGGAATCGACACTATGACAGTGTTCGTTGCCCAGGATGAGTTCATCGACAAGGAACAGGCTGTTGTTTCAGAGATCCACCGCCTGGCTAAGCCTGATCTTCTTGAGATTGAGTCAGACCTTGCGCTTATCGCAGTCGTTGGTAGGGGAATGAAGAGACAGCGCGGAACCGCTGCAAGAATTTTCTCCGCACTTGCACATGTCAATGTAAACTGCCGAATGATCGATCAGGGTTCATCCGAGCTTAACATTATCATCGGTGTTGAGAACAGAGATTTTGAGAAAGCCATCAAGGCTATTTATGATATCTTTGTAGTAACACAGCTGTAATATAATCCCCTCATCCGTCAGCTTCGCTGCCACCTTCCCCCCAAGGGGAAGGCAATAAAAAAGCCTTCCCCCTCTGGGGGAAGGTGGCGCGAAGCGCCGGATGAGGGGGTTATTGCATCAAAAATCTTATAAAGTCCGCACCTACATCCGTTCTCTCACTTGAAACCGCAAGCCCCACGATGGGTGAAACTCCCGGGTAAAAGCCCATTGCGGTAAGGTGAGGATTATCATTCAAAACAATTCCTACAGGAATCAATTCGGATTTAACATTCTCATTTTTCACATACTCGCCGGTATCCATGTCATATTCACCGTTGCTGTTATAATCAGCTGTATCAAAGTAATAAACGGCGTCACCGAAACTCTTTAATTCTTCTTCACTGAAACATTCCCTAAGATCCAAAAACAGTTCGCTCTTTGCATAGTTATCGAATACGTCCTTATCGGCCATGAGCACATCGAGATCATGAGCTGCTATCATTGCGTAGAGTCTCTCTGAATTAGCTACTGTGTAACTGTCCGGATTCTCGATGTTTATGACTGAAGATGAATCTATAAGTATGTTATATTGTGATGTGTCGATTTTTTCATACTCAGCAAATTCGTCATGCAGAAGCGTTGCATCCTGAGTGTTTGCCGCATTTACTATGGTGACGGATAAGGCATCGGGTTTTCTTGTAAGGATTTCCTTTGCAAAGGAAGCAATACCGATAATCACTATCAAAGCTACGATGACGTGAATTTTGTAGTAATCCCAAAAATAATCCCAGTGAGCCTTAAAGCCCATGCCTTTCAAGGCTTGCCACTGGTGTCTCTTCTCTTCGTTGATATTCATTTTTTTATATACTCCATCCAAATTTAATTAGGTCACCCGCAATATTTTTTTAAATATGTTTAAAACTATTATTGACGGGAGAATACACTTAATATATCATAACGTTTAAAAAATATGGAAGGAAAAGTGCAATATCATGATGAATGACAACAGTTATGTGGAATGTATGATTGCGGGAAAACCCAGACCGTTAGTGGTTTTTCTTAAATATCTTATGATTATTATGGCTGTTTTTTCTTTTATTATCAGCTTTCTTGGTGGCGGTATACTTTTCATGATAGTATTCATTGGATGCGCCGTCGGAGCATATTTCGCGACTCTGAATGCATCAATAGAGTATGAATATCAGTATTGTGAGCGTGAAGTTACCGTGGATAAAATTCTCAATAAGAGCAGAAGAAAAAGAATAGCAACTTTCGCTACAGAGCGTATCGATGCGCTTGCTCCGTCTAAGTCTTATCATCTTGACGAATATCGCAGACAGGACAAATACAGAACACTTGATTATTCATCCGGTGCGGGTGAGGATTCAACTTACACAATGTACTATGATGGCAGGGAGAAGGTAATTCTCGAGCCTAACAGAGAACTAGTAGACGCTATTAAAAACGTAGCACCCCGTAAAGTATTCATGGATTAAAAGGAGAGAAAAATGGGACAGATTATTGGCGAAGGAATTACTTTTGATGACGTACTTTTGGTTCCTGCATATTCGCAGGTAGTGCCTAACATGATTGATGTAAGCACAAACCTTACTAAGAAGATCAGACTCAACATTCCTATGATGAGTGCAGGAATGGATACCGTAACAGAACACCGCATGGCTATTGCAATGGCACGTCAGGGCGGTATCGGTATTATCCATAAAAATATGTCAATCGAAGATCAGGCCGATGAAGTTGATAAGGTTAAGAGATCTGAAAACGGCGTCATCACTGATCCATTTTCTCTTTCTCCCGATCACACACTTGCTGATGCAGACGCTCTTATGGCTAAGTTCAGAATTTCCGGTGTGCCGATCACAGAGGGCAGAAAGCTTGTTGGAATCATAACCAACCGCGATCTTAAATTCGAGCAGAACTTTGATCAGAAGATCAGAGACATCATGACAAGTGAGAATCTTGTAACTGCCAAGGAAGGAATCACTCTTGAGGAAGCAAAGCAGATCCTTGCGAAGTCCAAGAAGGAAAAGCTTCCTATCGTTGACGATGATTACAATCTCGTTGGACTAATCACTATAAAAGATATTGAAAAGACAATAAAATATCCTCTTTCAGCAAAGGACGATCAGGGTCGTCTTCTCTGCGGCGCAGGTGTTGGAATCAGTGCCAATGTTCTTGACAGAGTAGGTGCTCTTGTAGACGCTAAGGTTGATTGTGTTGTTCTTGATTCAGCTCACGGCCATTCAGAGAACGTTCTTAAATGCCTCAGAATGATTAAGGAAAAGTTCCCGGATCTTCAGGTTATTGCTGGTAACGTTGCAACTGCGGCAGCTACCAAGGCTCTTATCGAGTCAGGCGCAGATGCTGTTAAGGTAGGTATCGGACCCGGTTCCATCTGCACAACTCGTGTTGTTGCTGGTATCGGTGTTCCTCAGGTTTCAGCTATTATGGATTGCTACTCAGTAGCTAAGGATTATGGCATTCCGATCATCGCAGACGGAGGTATCAAGTACTCAGGAGATATCACAAAGGCAATCGCAGCAGGCGGCAGTCTTGTAATGATGGGTTCAATGTTTGCAGGCTGTGATGAGGCTCCCGGTGAGTTCGAGCTTTTCCAGGGAAGAAAATACAAGGTTTACCGCGGAATGGGTTCTATCTCAGCTATGGAGAACGGTTCAAAGGATCGTTACTTCCAGGAAGGCGCAAAGAAGCTTGTTCCCGAGGGTGTTGAAGGACGTGTTGCTTACAAGGGAACAGTTGAGGACACAGTATTCCAGCTTATCGGCGGTCTCCGTGCAGGTATGGGTTACTGCGGATGCGAGACAATCAAGGAACTTAATGAGAACGGTAAATTTATAAAGATGACAAGCGCTGCACTTAAGGAGAGTCATCCTCATGATATTCATATCACGAAGGAAGCTCCGAACTATAGCGTGGATGAATAAACCTATACCATTTAGCGAGGTTCTTTCGAGCTTAGTGGGATGGAGTTGTTCTGGCGAACGTAGTGAGAGCAGAACTTCCTATGTCTTCCCCCAAAAAATGGGGGAAGGCTTTTTTTATGTTCTCTTTATAGAATAGTGATATAATAGAATTTACAAATATCTGAAGGAGACAGCTTTGGATCGAGATACCAGGAAAAATCCCGGCAATTTCATAAAGCTTAAGGATAAAGAACTCCGCAGGTGGCAGGACAGCTTCGCAGCTATGGCAGGAGTGTATTTATGCTGCCTCGATTCCTCGGGAGAGAAGATTACCGATTTTTCGGGTGATCTTCTTGAACTTCCGACAATAAAAAAGGCTGTTGATGAAATTCATATAAGGAACATTTTTCAGAGAGTTACGGAGGGTGAGCTTGAGGATCAGGCGGTTGAGCGAACCATGATTCCAAATCTCCGAGTGGCGGCGGTTGCAGCCAAGCTCGACGGACAGCCGCAGCTCGTCTGGATAGTATGTGCCATCTTAAAGGATGCCGAGTATGAGCCCGATCTCTACACAGAGCAGCCTATTACAGATTTTTCCTATATTACAAGTGAAAAGAAATTCTATAATTCCCTGGATTTCCTCAGGGTTACTTCGGTTGCACTTGTCGGCGCACTCAAATCCGAGAATCAGGCTGCCGCTTCGACAGCTGAGAATTTCAAGCGCTCGGAGGATTTCAAGCTATCGTTCCACAGAGCGGAACTGATGACAGAGATAGTATCACTTCTCGACAGTGATGATGAAATAGAAGATATCATGCTGAATATCTTAAAGAAGATATGCGAATATCTTGATATCAGCAATTCTTTCATTTGCCGCATGCATTCCGAGGACGACCTCATGGATATCGTTGTGCAGTGGACGGGGCAGGGTGTTTTCAGGCTCTTCGAAGAGGAAAAGGATTTGGATCCCTGCTGGTTTATCGGCCATCCTCAGATGATAGCGGTTTCTTCAAGTACGACAATGAACTCCGGTGAAAAGGAACAGCTGCAGGACCTTGGAATCAAGGCCGTTGTTTCCGTACCGATCATGATTTCGGATCAGACTCCTTTCTATGCCTGCTTCGCGGAGACGAGGGAGGATAACCGTGGTAAGGACTGGCTTGTAGACGACATCAAATTCATAAATGATTCAATAAAAATTCTTCAGAATATCATTACAAAGAGAATTCAGAAGAACTCTATCGCCAGCTCTTTCCAGTCGCTGGAGGCGGTTCTTGATAATGTGGGAAGTTCGATCTATGTGCGCTGTATGAAGACCGATGAACTTCTATTTGCAAACAGAAGTCTTCGCAAGCACTTTGCAAAGGAGCTTCAGAAGAATAAGCTCAAGGATCTGTTTGAAGGCAATATTCCTCCTCGTTCCCACAGCGGAAATTATGAAATCTATTACGATGAGAAGGACAGATGGTACGACCTTTACTATACAAGGATCAAGTGGGTTGATGACAGACTTGTTTCACTTTGTGCCATCTATGAGATAACCGAGAAAAAGATTTATCAGAAACGTATAGAACAGCAGGCATACACTGACTTCCTTACAGGACTTTTTAACAGATTGTGCTGTGAGAGAGATCTGGTCACATATATCGAACAGGCTAAGAAAAAGGGCACTAAGGGTATGCTGATGTACCTCGATCTCGATGATTTCAAGAAAATCAATGACGGTTTGGGACACCAGTATGGCGATATTTTGCTTCAGGATATTTCCACCGCGATAAAGAATATCGATGGTGTGCAGAATTCCTGCTACCGCATGGGTGGAGATGAGTTTGTAATTATCGTTCCTCCTGAAAGCTACGATAAACTGGACAGTATTCTGGAAGAGATACGCCGCGCTTTTGCCACACCCTGGTACCTAAAGGACGGCGACTACTACTGCACCATGAGTATGGGTACCGTCGAGTTTCCGACTGCTGGAGATACGGTGGAGGAACTTATAAGAAAATCGGATATAGCGATGTACGAAGCTAAGAAATCAGGAAAGAACAGGATTTCTCAGTATTCGGAAAGCATAGATGCTTCCACCATAAGGCGCCTTGATATGGAAAAAGCTATGTACAAGGCTGTGGAGGACGGATGCAAGGAGTTCTCGGTGCATTTCCAGCCGCTTATGGATATCAAGGGTAAGAATCCCAAAGTTGTTGGGGCGGAAGCTTTTGTCAGATGGAACAGTGCCATACTTGGCGCGGTTAGCCCGTCGGAGTTTATTTCCCTTGCGGAATATCTGGGACTTATAAATCCCATCGGAGAACACGTATTTAGAGAGGCAGCGAAGTGCTGCGGAAAATGGAGTAAGAAGCTTCGAAGGAAGATCAGCATCCATGTGAATATGTCCGTGGTTCAGCTGATGCAGCCTGACATCGCCGGCAAGCTTAAGACGGCAGTTGAAGAGGCAGGGATAGAGCCTTCGCAGATGGTCCTTGATGTGACAGAGGCTCTCACTATGAATAACACGGAGCGTACAAAAGGAGCGATGGAAAAGATAAGCGAGATGGGAGTTCGGCTATCTCTTGATGATTTCGGAACGGGCTACAGCTCCATAAACGGACTTCGCGCGCTTCCTTTTGCCACGGTCAAGGTCGACAGAACCATATCTTCACAGCTTGAAAAAGAGGAGTATGCTAAGTCGCTTATTGTCTCACTCATGGATCTCTCCGGGGCAATCGGTGCCAGTGTATGTGTCGAGGGTGTTGAAGAGAAGACTCAGATCGACATCTTAAAAGGACTTAAGGTTCCGCTTGTGCAGGGTGAGTATTTCGGAAAACCCATGCCCGCGGAGGAGTTTGAGAAAAAGTATATTTGATGATAAAATGAACTATGTATAGTCTGAGGGGAAACATTATTAGAAAGTTGGAAATAGAAACATGTCAGAAGAATCAAGAAATTTTATTGAGCAGGAAATCGATAAGGACTTAAAGGAGGGGGTATACGACCACGTTGTTACCAGATTTCCTCCGGAGCCAAACGGCTTTTTACATATAGGACACGCTAAGAGTATTCTCTTAAACTACGGACTTGCCAAGGAATACGGCGGTAAGTTCAACATGAGATTTGACGATACTAACCCCACCAAGGAGAAATCCGAGTTCATGGATGCCATTATCGAGGACGTGAACTGGCTGGGGGCTGATTATGAGGACAGACTTTTCCATGCATCCGACTATTTTGACAAGATGTATGAGAACGCAGTTAAGCTTATAAAAAAAGGCAAGGCATACGTATCTGAGCTCACAGCAGAAGAGATGCGTGAGTACAGAGGAACTCTCACAGAGCCCGGAAAAGATGATCCCAACAGGGACAGAAGTGTTGAAGAGAACCTTCGTCTTTTCGAGGAGATGAAGAGCGGAAGCGTGCCGGATGGTGCGATGACACTCAGAGCCAAGATTGATATGGCATCACCTAACATCAACATGCGTGATCCGATCATCTACAGAGTTGCGCACATGACTCATGCGCGTACAGGCGACAAGTGGTGTATCTACCCTATGTACGATTTTGCTCATCCCATCGAGGACGCTGAGGAAGGAATCACACATTCCATATGTACACTTGAGTTTGAGGACCACAGACCTTTATATGACTGGGTGAAAATCGAGTGCGAATATGAGAATCCTCCGCGCCAGATTGAGTTTGCAAAGCTTTATCTGCAGAACGTTGTTACTGGTAAGAGATATATCAAGAAGCTGGTAGAGGACGGAATTGTAGACGGATGGGACGATCCGAGACTTGTTTCCATCGCAGCTCTGAGAAGACGCGGATTCACACCCGAGTCAATTCAGAAGTTTGTAGAGCTTTGCGGTATAAGTAAGGCTAATTCCACAGCTGATTATGCGATGCTTGAGTACTGTATCCGTGAGGACTTGAAGCCTAAGGCTAAGAGAATGATGGCGATCCTTGATCCGGTTAAGCTTATCATTGATAACTATCCGGAGGGACAGGTTGAGATGCTTCCTATCGAGAACAACAAGGAAGCACCCGAGCTCGGAAACAGAGAGATTCCGTTTGGAAAAGAGCTTTGGATTGAGCGTGAAGATTTCATGGAGGAGCCTCCGAAGAAGTACTTCAGACTTTTCCCCGGAAACGAAGTTCGCCTGATGAATGCGTATTTCGTAACCTGCACCGGATGCGTCAAGGATGAAAACGGAGTGGTGACTGAAATTCACTGCACCTATGATCCCGAGACCAAGGGTGGAGACAGCCCGGATGGCAGAAAGGTCAAGGGTACAATTCACTGGGTATCAGCTGAGAAATGCGGAGAGGCAGAAGTTCGCCTCTATGAAAACATCATAGATGAGGAAAAGGGTGTATATAACGAGGACGGATCACTTAACCTCAATCCCAATTCCATCACCGTGATTAAAAATGCGAAGCTGGAGCCTGAGCTTATGGAAGCCAAGGCTTATGATAAATTCCAGTTTGTGAGAAACGGATTCTTCTGTGTGGACAGCAAGGATTCCAAAGACGGGGCACCTGTTTTCAACCGTATAGTTTCTCTTAAGAGTTCTTTTGTTTTACCTAAAGCGTAACTTTTTAATTTTTTCTATTGATGAGGGGTAATATCATGGGATTTTTGGATGGATTAAAGAAGTTTGGTCTTGGTGCATTAGAGGATGAAGAACTATATGAGGATCCCAAAAAGAAGGTTGCAGCCAAGAAGGAAGAACCCAAGAAGGCTCCGGTAGTAATAAACGAAGAGACTCTTCTTTTTGATAAAGGCTATACCTGCCCTATCTGTGAGGCTAAGTTCAATGTAAAGACGCTTCGCTCGGGTAAGGTAAGGATGAAGAGCCAGGATGTGGATCTTCGCCCGGTTTACGATGAAATGGATCCCAGTAAGTATGAGATCGTAACCTGCCCTGAATGCGGTTATTCGGTAATGGCAAGGTACTTCGGCAATCTTACAAAGTTCCAGATTGATGAAGTAAAAAGTAAGATAAGTGCAAATTATAAAAAGCAGCAATTCAGTGAAACAACCTACACTTATGAAGAAGCACGCATGCGCTATGAACTTGCCATAGCAACAGCCATGGTCAAGAAGTCCAAGAATTCGGAGAAGGCATATCTATGCCTTAAGATGGCATGGCTTATAAGAGGCGAGACAGAGCATCTTGATCCTGCAGCTCCCGATTATGAGGCGAAAAAGAAGAAGAATGAGGCAGAGGAGAAGGAACTCCTTAAGAAGGCTCTCGATGGTTTCGTAATTGCAAGGCAGAGCGAAACCCAGATCGCCGGAATGGATGCGACCACTACCGATTATCTCATGGCAGCCATTGCTATGGAGGTTGAAGATTTTGATCTTGCGAACAGAATGATATCTAATATTATCGGTTCCAGGGTTGCTAATTCCCGTATCAAGGAAAAGGCAAAGGATCTTAAAGACCTTGTGGCAGAAGCAAAGAAAAAAGCAGAAGCAGCCGCTCCCGCTGAATAAGCTGTGCCACTTTGGCAGATATACTGATAAAAAATACCCTCCGCTACGAACATGTAGCGGAGGGTTTATTGCTGCAGTAGTTTACAGAGCACCGTCCATCTTCTTGAGGTCGTTAATGTCGTCATCCTCATCATCATCGAAGAATTCCTCAGTTTTATCGGGAACACTTTCTTCCTCTGAAGAAGCTTCCTCTTCAGATTCCTCCTCTGAATCGCCGAGATTTACATAGCGACGTTTAAACGGGCTTCCGGTATCATCATCTTCGAAATCATCGATATCTTCGAAGTCGTCAAATTCATCAAAATCATCAGTAAGAACGCAGTCCTTCTGAGTAAGATAGTAATAAACACCGGCTGCTGCAGCTCCCAGAGCAGCTGCAAATAATACTACTTTTCCGAAATGCTTAGCCATTGTACCCTCCTCGTAAGAGAATTTCATATTGCAAAATTTATTTTAATACAAATCGTCAGATAAGAAAAGCATTTGTCAGCAAAATGTTGTAAAAAGAGACGCAAAATGCTATATTGAAATGGACTAGTCCGGTCAATTTTAGGAGACGCGTTTTTAATGAACGAGAAATTTTTTGATCTTAAGAAGGAAAAACAGGATCGTATCATCAACGCTGCGCTTAGAGCCTTTGCTCTCGGCGGTTATCTCCATGCCAGTACGGACGATATCGTTAAGCTGGCAGGAATCAGCAAGGGGCTGATTTTTCATTATTTTGAGACCAAGCTGGGACTTTACCAGTTTGTGTACGATTACAGCATCCGCGTTATCAATTTGGAGATACGCGCCGCTGTATCAGGTGATATCACCGACTTTTTCACTATAAGAGAGGAAATTGAAAAGGTATTATCTGTCTGCATGCAGCAGTATCCGTATATTCAGCTGTTTTTATACAAAGCGGAAGCCGAAGATACACCGGAGGCAGCATCTGCGATTCTTCAGACCAGAGAAGGTTACGAAGCAATGATACAGAGCATTTTGGACAGAGGTGACATCACAAGATTTAAGCCGGGCGCCAACTATCAGCTTGTCGGTGACATGATTCAGATGATAAATAAAGAGATTTTGGAGAGAATGTTCAGAGAGGGAATTTTTCAGCCGGAGGATTATTTTGAAGAGGTTATGAAACATATGAACATGCTTAGAGCAGTTACATATGATTAATCATAAAAAATTTTGCCTGTTAGGAAATCGTTTTTCTGACACTCCTATCAGGTACATTATCCTATACAAAGGAGGCAAACATGGGAAAATTCGTCGTAGCAGGTATCACGCAGGTTGAGACAATTGTCAGAGTTAATAAGGTCCCAATTGAGTATGCGCCGCTCACAACAGAGGTCAATTCCATTTATACCGGACTTGGCGGCGATGCTTATAATGAGTCCCTGGCGCTCAGATGGCTTGGTGATGAGGTTGAATTCATGTCCATCATCGGAAGGGATAAGTCCGTTGAAGATCTTAACCCTCCGGGGAGCAAGATTGAGCTCTCTACAAAATATGTTGTGCAGATGATGGAGGAAACTCCGAACTGTGTAATTCTCTATGACAAGGAACGCAGAAGACAGATATTCGAGGATATCAAGGATCTGCGCGACAAGGTTTATGACATGTCAATGTTTGCACCTCTTGCGGGTTGGGCAGACATGGTAGTTCTTGCGAACGCGAATTTCTGCAGACCTTTTGCCGTAGCTGCAGCTGAGTGCGGGAAAAAGGTAGCGGTTAACATTCGTAATTTCTGCAGGGAAAAGGAAAAATACAACAGAGATTTCCTGGATGCGGCTACTATTCTGTATTTCTCGGATGATCAGCTCGAGGAAGATCCTTATGATTTCATCCGCGGAATAAGTAAGACCTACGGTACCGAGATCATCATCATGGGCCGCGGTTCCAAGGGTGTTATCCTGTTTGATAAAAAGGGTGAATTCATTGCCGATTACAAGACCGTTAAGACAAATGAAATCGTCAATACGGTGGGTGCCGGTAATGCGCTGTTTTCGTGCTTTTTGCACTATTACCAGGAGACCGAGGATTCGGTCAACTCCATCAAGAATGCGCTTTTGTTCTCATCCTACAAGATCGGATATATGGGAACTTCAAACGGCTTCATGACAACCGAACAGATGGAGCAGTGGCGTAATCTTATCTGGGGAATCAGAGACAACGGACTATGATAATAACTCTTGCCTTCTCCTTTGGAGAAGGTGTCAGCGGAGCTGACGGATGAGGGAAAAAAGAAAAGGATAGAAAAAATGGCAAAAAAAGTAAAAAACAAAAGAAGGTGCGGCGTACTGATGCCTGTATTCAGCCTTCCTTCTAAGTACGGCATCGGAACATTTTCCAAGGAAGCATATGAATTTGTGGATTTTCTTGAAAAATCCGGACAGAGCTATTGGCAGATACTGCCGCTTGGTCCCACAAGCTACGGAGACTCTCCGTATCAGTCCTTCTCAACCTTTGCGGGAAATCCGTATTTTATCGATCTTGAGAAGCTGATAGAGATGGGCTTTTTGAAGAAGGACGAGGTTGATAAGGTAAACTTCGGAAACAGCGAGGAGTTTGTGGATTATGAGAGACTTTTCAAGGCTCGTGATCTTACACTTTACACCGCTTATGTTAACAGCGGTCTCTCCGAAAACAGCAAGAAAAAAGCGAAGCCTGCGCTCAAGAAGGAGTTTGAAACCTTTGTGAAAAAGAATGCAGATTGGCTTTCTGACTATGCTCTTTATATGGCACTTAAGAAGCGCTACGACGGCCTTAGCTGGAATGAGTGGCCGGAGGATATCAGGCTCAGAAAAAAGGAAGCACTGGAGACTGCAAGAGAAAAGTATGCTGACAGAATCGGACTCTATGAGTTTGAACAGTATATTTTCATGAAGCAGTGGTTTGAACTAAAAGCCTATGCTAATTCAAAGAATATAGACATTATCGGTGATATCCCGATTTATGTCGCCTTTGATTCGGCTGACACCTGGGCAAATCCCAAGCTTTTCCAGCTGGATAAGAAGAACCTTCCGATAGCGGTTGCCGGTTGCCCTCCGGATTCTTTTTCAAGAACAGGACAGCTTTGGGGCAATCCCTTATATAAGTGGGATTATCACGAGAAGACCGGCTTTAAATGGTGGATTAAGCGCATAAAGAGCTGCTATGAGCTTTATGATGTAGTCAGAATTGATCATTTCCGCGGCTTTGATGAATACTATTCCATCCCGTTCGGCGAGCCTACTGCTGAGAACGGAACTTGGGTGAAGGGCCCGGGTTACAAGCTCTTTGATGTTATGAAAAAAGAGCTCGGTAACTGCAGAGTGATTGCGGAGGATCTGGGATACCTGACTCCTTCTGTTATTGCGCTTGTTAAGAGAACCGGATTCCCGGGAATGAAGATTCTGCAATTTGCATTTGACGCCAGAGAAGAGAGTGATTATCTGCCGCATAACTATGTGCAAAACAGCATAGTATATACGGGAACGCATGATAACGATACAACTCTCGGTTGGTTTAATACGATACCAAGGGAAGACAAGCGTTTTGCCAAGAAGTATCTGAATATTAAGAGTAACAAGGGCGTTGTTTGGGAGTTTATTCGTGCTACTTTTGCAAGTGTATCCGAAACAGCGATAATTCCCATGCAGGATTATCTCGAACTCGGAAGTGAGGCGAGAATAAATATTCCCTCGACTCTCGGTAAGAACTGGACCTGGCGCATGAAGAACGGTGTGCTTACCGATGAACTTGCGGAAAAGATGCTTGATATGGCAAAGACTTACGGAAGAAGTGCTTTATAAAAGTATAGCGAAATTGTTTTGACTGTAGATGATAAATGCTCCGAGCTAAGGTGAATGTGACTTAATGTGAGGACTTACTATGAGTAGATTATCCCGGGCAATAAGCGTATTTTTAACGGTATCATTTTTGACTGTTACTGTGGGCTGTGGTGCACTTAGTGAGCAGCAGACGGTTGAAAACGATGATAATCAGGTAGACGTTAATTCCATAACCTGTATGGTGTGGGATCGTGACAACATGCCTGAAGGTTACACAGCTGATGATAATACGCTCGCTAACTGGATAAGAGCCAAGGTAAAGGATGAGTGTGGCATAGATGTTCATTTTGTAAGCGTGGGAAGATCCACTTCTGATGAAACCATCAAGAAGATGGTCGATGAGAACATAGCACCGGACATTGTTTTCACATATTCATCCTCTGTGTTCGGATATATGACAAAGCAGGGCAAGGTTGCGGATCTAACCGAATCACTGTCAAAGTACGGTCAGAATATTGAGAAATACATCGGTGATATTCAGTATATGGGTTCCTATAATGATCTTCAGGTTGCTGTAATGAAAAGGAGAGGCTTTAAGTCCCCAAGGCATACCGCCTATATCAGAAAAGACTGGTGTGATGCGCTGGGAATCAGTGTGCCTAAGACCAAGAAGGAACTTATATCTTATTTGTATGCTGTAAAAGAGCAAAATCCCGGAGGAGTGGATGGCGTAATTCCCTGGGCTATGGGCGGAGATGTTCATTCTGAACGTTTTTATCAGGGCTTTGTCGGTTCCTATGTGGAGAATCTTTCGGAGAGGGATGCATTCATCTATTCCGAGAGATATATGGTTGTGGCTGACGGGGCAGTAGAAGGACTGAGGGTACTAAACAAGCTCTACAATGATGGGATTATCTCTCTGGATTTTACTGCAGATTCGGATAATTCAAAATATGTTGCGGATGCAGAGGCGGGAAAGGTCGGCTTTTTGGTGGATGATTCGGCCAGCCCTTTTACTTATGTATCTATTTTGAAGGAAAAGGATCCTACTATAGAACTTGATCCGATTCTGTGTTTTGATCTTCCCGGGGGAGGGTACAGAAATGTGGCGGAGCCGGATTACGGAATGTATGTGATGGTTCCTGCTACCAGTAAGGATAAGACAGATGCGGTTGTGAAATATCTCAACTGGCTTGCAGATCCTGCTAATGCCGAGATGGTAAACTTTACACCGGATCATGAAGATACTGAATCTGGCGCAGCTATGACCATGTCAAAGGAGCATCTGTTCTCGCGCGGCTATTCCGGGACGCCAGGTGATTACTGCATAGTAAATGAACATTTTGATTTTGTTGATGACAAGGAAGCTCAGGTGTCTCTGTGGACGGAAAATTGCGGATGGGAAACACCGGACTGGTTTGAGAATTACTATGATGTATGTGTGACGGATCAGTTTACATTCCCTACCTGCAGCAGTGTGCTTGAATCCGAGGTGAAATATCAGGTTGATCTCGATGTGGCGCTGGTGGAATATGCGTATAATCTGATATGTTGTCCCACAAGTGAATTTGACAGGACACAGCATGAGGAGTACTCGAGATTGCTGGATCTTGGGCTAAAAGAAGTTCTTGATGAGAGAGCATCAAGCTATGACAGCGGTGAGCTGAGGCTTGGTAAGTGATAGAAGTTTTTGAAAATGTTTTTTGACAGTTGGAGGATATGAGAATGGCTGATATTGCAATTTTTCTTGCAGACGGATTTGAGGAGATAGAGGCTCTTACAGTGGTTGACCTGTGCAGACGAGCCGGACTTAATATTGACATGGTATCGGTTATGGAGGGGCTCTCCGTTACCGGATCCCACGGAATTGAGGTGAAAGCTGATAAGCTTTTGTCTGATGTTAAGTTTGATGCTATGGATATGTTGGTTCTTCCCGGAGGAATGCCCGGAACCACAAACCTTGAAAAGACAGAAAAGCTTATGGAACAGGTTCGCGTTTTTGATGCGGCGGGCAAGTATATCAGCGCTATATGCGCAGCACCCGGCGTGTTCGGAAGAGCAGGACTTTTAAACGGCAGGAAGGCATGTGTTTTCCCGGGACTTGAGGGAGAACTTAAAGGTGCCGATGTGCAGATGACGGAGACTACAGTCGATGGACATATTTTGACAAGCAGGGGAATGGGAACAGCTATTCCTTTCGGACTTGCTATTGTTGAGCGCTTCTGCGGCAAAGAGGCAGCAGACGAACTCGGAAAAAAGGTTGTATTCAGGCTGTAGGATTAGAATATGGGACTTGAGATTGAAAGAAAATTTACAGTTAAGAAATTGCCCGAGAATCTGGAAAAATATCCTGTACATATTATTGAACAGGGGTATCTTAGTGTTGTGCCCGCAATTAGGGTAAGACGCGAGGATGATAGATATTATATGACCTATAAAAGTTACAAGGGATTCGGAATATCCGGGCAAAACGATCCGGAAAGCGTAGCTTGTGACAATACCGACGTTCAAAAGGACATAGGCAAAATTGAATATAACCTTCCGCTTGATAAAGACTCATATGATCATCTTGTGGAAAAGGCAGACGGTAATGTAATCAGGAAAAAGAGGTATATTATCCCTGTAAATGAGGATGCGTTTGAAGATGGTTTTTTGAGGAGAAATTCCGAAACAAGTGAAGCATTTGAAAGCGGAGATATTAAGATCGAACTGGATGTTTTCGGAGCACCATTCGATGGCAGAATTCTGGCTGAAGTGGAGTTTCCAAGCGAAGAAGCGGCAGCAGCCTATTGTATGGCGGACTGGTTTGATGAGGATGTTACCGGTGACGTCAGATTCAGCAATGCGCATATGAGTACGGAGAAGGTGTGAGACTATTCTGAAACACCCCAAAAATCAAGCATTTGAGACCCTTTTTGTGAATTGCAAATTAATATGGAAAATAAATCAGACCTGTGCTATAATCTTTAGGCGACTGTGCCGAGGTAAGTAGCACAGGTCGTTTTATATATCACAATATGAGTTGTGTACATTAATTTGTAGCTATTTTAAATCATTCGATTTGTAGATACGGATAGTTACAACGATTTTATATGTAGTAATAGGAGGAATTACGTAAAGATGAGCGTATCAGTAGAAAAGCTCGAGAAGAGCATGGCTAAGCTTACAATCGAAGTTGCAGCTGAGAATTTCGACAAGGCAATCGACAAGGTTTACAACAAGCAGAAGAACAAGATCCAGATTCCCGGATTCCGTAAGGGTAAGGCACCCCGTCATATGATCGAGCGTATGTACGGTAAGGAAGTATTCTTCGAGGATGCTGCTAACGAGGTTATCAACGAGGAGTATCCCAAGGCTGTTGATGAGTGTGGTGAGGACGTTGTTTCCAATCCCGATATCGAAGTATCACAGCTTGAGGCAGGCAAGCCTTTCATCTTCACAGCAACTGTTGCTCTTAAGCCTGAAGTTAAGCTTGGCAAGTACAAGGGTGTTGAGGTTGAGAAGATGGATCTTGACGTAACCGAGGACGAGATCAATGCTGAGATCGATCAGGAGCGTAATAGAAACGCAAGAACAATCGAGGTTACAGACCGCAAGGTTGAGGATGGCGATATTGTAACTCTTGATTTCGAGGGATTTGTTGACGGAACTGCTTTCGAGGGCGGTAAGGGTACAGATTATCCTCTCACAATCGGTTCAGGTTCTTTCATCCCCGGATTCGAGGAACAGCTTGTAGGCTTCGAGATCGGTACAGAGGGTGAAGTTAATGTTAAGTTCCCTGAGGATTATCATTCAGAGGATCTTGCAGGAAAAGATGCTACCTTCAAGTGTACAGTTAAGGCTATCAAGACCAGAGAGCTTCCTGAGCTTAACGATGAGTTCGCAAGCGATGTTTCTGAGTTCGAGACAGTAGCTGAGTACAAGGAAGATGTTAAGAAGAAGCTTGCAGAGCGCAAGGAAAACGAAGCTAAGGCTAAGCGTGAGGATGAGGCAGTTAAGGCTGTTATCGAGGACGCTGAAATGGAGCTTCCTGAGAAGATGATCGAAACACAGCAGAGACAGATCGTTAATGACTTTGCTCAGAGACTTCAGTATCAGGGCATGAACATGCAGCAGTACATGCAGTACACAGGCAACACTGTTGATCAGATGATGGAGCAGGTTAAGCCTCAGGCTGTAGAGCGTATCCAGTCAAGACTTGTTCTTGAGGCTGTAGCTGCAGCTGAGAAGTTCGAGATCTCAGAGGATGAGATTCAGGAAGAACTTGAGAAGATGGCTAAGCAGTACAACATGGAAGCTGACAAGGTTAAGGAGCTCATGGGCGAGCGCGAGATCAAGACTCTTAAGGATGATCTTCTTGTTCAGAAGGCAGCTAAGTTCCTTGTAGAGAACGCTAAGGAAGTTGGTGCTAAGAAGACTACTAAGAAGGCAGCAGCTAAGAAGAGCGAAGATGCAGGCGAAGAGAAGCCGAAGCGTACTCGCAAGACTGCAGCTAAGAAGGACGACGATGCAGCTGAGGAGAAGCCGAAGCGCACACGTAAGACTGCAGCAAAGAAGACAGAGGAATAATTCTTTCTCTAAATAAATAAAATATTCACCTCCCTGAATTACAATATTCAGGGAGGTTTTTTGTGGGCGTATTTTACTAAGGTTGCGCAAAATGAATAAAATGGGGTATAATAATTTGGTATTATATTCTAAATATAACAGAGAGGAAGCGATTTTAATGAGTTTAATACCTTATGTCATAGAACAGACGAGCCGCGGTGAGCGCTCATACGATATTTATTCAAGACTTTTGAAGGAGCGTATTGTGTTTCTGGGTGAGGAGGTTAATTCCGTATCAGCCAGCGTTGTAGTAGCTCAGCTCCTTTTCCTCGAAGCAGAGGATCCAAGTAAGGATATTCACATGTATATCAATAGCCCCGGCGGTGAGATCACATCCGGAATGGCTATCTACGATACAATGCATTACATCAAGTGCGATGTCAGCACAATCTGCATAGGTATGGCAGCAAGTATGGGAGCATTCCTTCTTGCAGGCGGTGCTAAGGGCAAGCGTATGGCTCTTCCCAATGCGGAGATCATGATTCATCAGCCCCTCGGAGGAACTCAGGGCCAGGCAACTGAGATTGAGATTGCGGCTAAGCACATCATTCGTACAAAGGAAAAACTGAATACTCTTTTATCAGAGAATACAGGAAAGCCTTATGAGCAGATCGCAGCAGATACTGAGCGCGATAACTGGATGACAGCTCAGGAGGCTCTTGAGTATGGACTTATCGATTCAGTAATTGAATCAAGACCAAAGGAAGAAAAGGATAAGTAATTATGGCAGGTAAAAACAACGGTGAGATTCGTTGCTCATTTTGTAACAAGACACAGAACCAGGTCAAGAAGCTGATTGCAGGACCTGCAGGCGTTTACATCTGTGATGAGTGTGTAGACATCTGTGCCGATATCATTGAAGAGGAATTTGAAGATGAGCCCACGCAGCATGATGACAGGGACATTAATCTTCTTAAGCCCGTTGAGATTAAGAACTTCCTTGATGACTATGTAATCGGTCAGGACGAGGCTAAAAAGGTTCTCTCTGTAGCGGTTTATAACCACTATAAGCGTGTTATGGCTCCCAAGGCTCGGGGTGTTGACGATGAAGTTGAGCTTCAGAAGAGCAATATTATCATGGTTGGTCCCACCGGTTCAGGTAAGACCTACCTTGCACAGACACTGGCAAAGATTATAAACGTTCCTTTTGCAATTGCCGATGCTACAACTCTTACAGAGGCAGGCTATGTAGGTGAGGATGTTGAGAACATTCTCTTGAAGCTCATTCAGGCAGCTGATTATGATGTTGAGAGAGCACAGTACGGTATTGTTTATATTGATGAGATTGATAAGATAACCAAGAAGAGTGAGAACGTTTCAATCACCCGTGATGTTTCCGGTGAGGGTGTTCAGCAGGCACTTCTTAAGATAATCGAGGGTACAACAGCAAGCGTTCCTCCGCAGGGTGGACGTAAGCATCCTCATCAGGAACTTATCCAGATTGATACTTCAAATATTCTTTTCATCTGCGGTGGTGCTTTTGACGGACTTGATAAGATTGTTGAGGCCAGACTTGATCGCAATTCTATCGGTTTCAATGCAGAGATTGCAGATAAGACGGAGAGAGAGATCGGAGAAGTATTAAAAGAGGTTACTCCTCAGGATCTGACTAAGTTCGGACTTATTCCTGAATTCGTAGGACGTGTACCGATTTGTGTTACTCTTGAAGGCCTTAACAAGGAGGCACTTGTAAGAATTCTTACAGAGCCCAGAAATGCTCTTGTTAAGCAGTATCAGAAACTCTTCGATTTTGATGATGTTAAGCTCTCCTTCGAGGATGACGCTATTGATAAGATCGCAGAGATGGCTCACGAGAGGAAGACCGGTGCCAGAGGCTTAAGATCCATTATGGAAAAGGCTATGATGGATGTTATGTACGAGATTCCTTCAGATGACAACATTTCAGAGTGCGTTGTTACCGAGGAAGCAGTCAGCGGTTCTTCAAGTCCTCTGATTGTTTACAAGGATGAGGCTAAGAGACTTAAACCGGCGAAGTGATTTTTGAGGCAGAGATGCAGAGCATTTCTGCCTTTTTTAAAGAGGTTTTTTATGGTAATTAAAAATGTAAATCTTGAAACTGTAATAGGTGTTACGAGTAAGCTTCCCCAGAATGATAAACCGGAGTTTGCATTTGCGGGGAAAAGTAATGTAGGAAAATCGTCTTTGATCAACGGACTTATGAACCGCAAGCATTATGCCAGAGTGAGTCAGGAACCGGGAAAGACTCAGACAATAAACTATTACAACATTAACAATGAGTTTTATCTGGTGGATCTTCCGGGATATGGTTTTGCGAAGGTTCCGGAGTCTGTGAAAAAGCAATGGGGAAAGATGATAGAGAATTATCTGAATAAATCCCGAATGCTTAAACAGGTTTTTCTGCTGATAGACATAAGGCATGAGCCCTCGGCAAATGATAAGCTGATGTATGAATGGATTGTCTCGCAGGGTGTAAGCCCGATTATCATTGCTACTAAGTCTGATAAGATAAAGAACAGTCAGCTTGAGAAGCATCTGAATATGATTAAGACGACCCTTGGAATGCCTGAGGATGGAATGATTCTTCCTTTTTCGGCGCAGAGTAAGGCCGGAAGAGAAGAAATCTATGAGCTGATGGACAGACTCCTTGAGGAGTGCAGACCACAGGAGTCTCAGGAAGAATAAGAACAGATGAAGGAGGTCCCATATGGGATTTTTCGTAAGGCTTAAAAAGAATATTCTGGTAGATGCAATAGCGCTTATCGTGGTTGGACTGGTTCTTATATTCCTTCCCGGAACCTCACTCAATATCCTCACAAAGGTGATAGGAGCTGTGGTACTTGCCGCCGGAGTGATATCTGTGGTGACAGGACTTGCATCGAAAAATCAGAACGTACTAACAAAGAACGGTTCACTCGGATTTGGGCTTGTTATCGCTGTTGTGGGTGTTTGGATTTTGATTAATCCGGAATTTTTTGAGGCTATAATTCCCGTTATTGCCGGTGTGATCATGCTTTTTAGCGGAATCATGAATCTGGGTGAGACTCTCAGTCTTGGAAAAAACAGTTATAAAAACTGGTGGGTTGCGCTTATTCTTGCGGCGTTTACGATTGCGGCAGGAGCGTTTCTTGTTTTCAATCCTATAACCATGGTTAAATATGTGGTGCAGATAATCGGTGCAGCACTTGCGTACAACGGTGCTTCAAACCTTTGGATCATCTCAAGAATTCACAAGGTAGATAAGGTGAACAGAAAAGAGATTGTCGATGTGGAGAGCGTGGAAGTGGAGCCAAAGGCAGAGGCGAAGCAGGAAATCATAGATGTGGAAAGCAAGGATTTAGATAATTAGAGCTAATCCGTGAGAAGGAGTTATGGATAACAGAGTGGAATGGGCGAGGACCCATGATGAGCTGGTTCATGTTGTGGAACAGCTAGGGTTTCCGGGAGAACTGGGAGATCAGGTGGCAAGGCAGCTTGGAAGCCCCAAAGCTATGCAGCGTATGTTGGCGTATTTGTATAATGTGAAGCCGCAAAGCGCTGAGCTTATAGTGGACGAGATGCTGGCTATTTGCAGTGATGTGAGCAGATGGAAAGATAAGAAAGCCAGTGAGGAAGCCAATGCCAGATATAATGAAATTCTCTACTACGGACTTGGAGATGGTGAGTAAAACCTGTAAGACAACAATTGTTTGTCTTGCAGGTTTTTTTGATGTTATTGTAATTGTTTTTTTATAGTGCATTAATATTCATTTTATTCTTCATTGTTACAATTATTATTGGAGAATTGGGATTTTCTAACCTTGTTGACGTTTTTATTTGACGATAGATGCATTCCGGAAAGGATAAAATGGCATGAAGTCAATACGAACAAAATTTACTCTGCTGACGGTGTGTACCATTGTCATTGCAGTTATTATAGTTGCCGCAATTGCTGTTTGCACAATCAATAAACTGGGCAACAGCGATGCGGATGAAATGCTGTTGCACCTCTGTGAGGCCGGACAGAAGAATCTGAATGCGTATTTTGACAGTGCAGAGCATTCAGTGACCAAGATTGCAGATATTGTTGAAGAGGATCTTGAGAGAACTTCGGATGATCAGCTAGGGGATCATATTGAACGTATGCGCACCGCCTTCGAGAAGGTTATGTATCAGACAAATGGCGTTTTAACATATTACTACAGGATTGACCCTGCAGTATCGAAAAAGATCAAAGGGTTCTGGTATTCAAATCCTGACGGAGAGGGATTTAGAGAACACGAGATGATTGACATGACTCTCTATGATACCAACGATACCAGTGAGCTTCCGTGGTTCACTGTTCCGAAGGTTACCGGAGAACCGGTGTGGATTTCTCCCTACATCACCGACATCGATGAGGCGCGAGTCATTTCCTACAATGTTCCTGTTTATTGGAAAAACGAGTTCATCGGCGTTATAGGGGCTGAGATTGACTACTCACTTATGTCTTCAGAGGTAAGAAATATTACATTGTATGACAATGGGTATGCCTTTATCGCAGATGAAGCAGGTAATCTGATATACCATCCGCATATTGATGCTACCATACTGACGGATATGAGCATACCGGATGTTCCGCCGGAGCTTCTGACAGCAGAAAGACATTATCATTATACAGTCGACGGAAAAGAAAAGATGGGCGTATGGCTACCGCTGGATAACGGGATGCGACTGCATGTAACGGTACCTACATCTGAAATCAACAGAACACTTAGGAAAATGGTAGTGCAGATAATGATTGCTTCCGTTTTTCTGCTGATTGTTCTAAGTCACATAAATCGCAGGTTTGCACTGCGTCTTACTAAACCGCTCAATGATCTTACAAAAGCCACTGAACAGATAAATAGTGGAAATTACGACGTTGAACTTAATTACAGCGGAGATGATGAGGTCGGCATCCTTACAAAGACCTTTTCTAATCTGGCAAAGAACCTTCAGACTGAAATTCATGCACTTGCTGAATCTGAGCAGGCAAGCCGGGCAAAGTCTTCATTCCTGTCCAATATGAGTCATGAGATTAGGACTCCTATTACGACTGTTCTTGGAATGAATGAGATTATCAGTAGAGAAACCAATGACGAGACCATACTCGGGTATTGCGATAACATTCGCATAGCAGGGAACAATCTTCTGGGAATAATTAACGACATCCTCGATTTTTCCAAGATTGAAGCAGGCAAAATGGAACTCGTTCCAGCATCCTATTCTCTGAAAGACCTTATCGGAGATTTATATTCTATGCTGCAGATAAGGGCCGGTGATAAGGGTCTGAGCCTGCGGCTGGATGTAGATCCGCATCTTCCGAAAGAGCTTGTCGGTGATGCGCTTCGTATCAAGCAGGTAATCACCAATCTGCTGACCAATGCCATAAAGTATACAGAGAAAGGCTCTGTGACATTTAAGGTATCTCTTAAGGAAAAAGATGAAAAGAAAGCAACGATATATGTTGCGGTTATCGATACCGGTATTGGAATTAAAGAGGAGGAGATGTACAAGCTCTTTGAAAAGTTTGACAGGCTGGATACAAAAAGGACAAAGACGATAGAAGGAACCGGTCTGGGGCTCGCCATTACAAGAAAGCTTCTTGTGATGATGGGAACCGATATCGATGTTAAAAGCACCTATAATGTGGGATCGACGTTCTCATTTAATCTTGAGCAGGAGATTTCGGATCCTGCTGAAATAGGACAGCTTGATGAGAAAACGGTATCCATCAAAGATCATATGCGCCTTCAAAGCTTTTCATTTGTTGCTCCGGACAGTCATATCCTGATCGTGGATGATACACAAATGAATCTGGAAGTAATCAAGGGACTCCTTAAGCCGACGCAGATACAGATTACTACAGCGATCAGCGGAGCAGAATGCATTGAATTGTTCAGTGCTAATTCCTATGATCTGGTATTCCTGGATTACAGAATGCCGAATATGAACGGAGTGGAGACTCTGAACATCCTGAAGGAGAAGGAGCCGGAGAAGGTAGCTAATACCCCGATTATCTCGCTTACTGCGAATGCAATTCAGGGAGACCGGGAACGTATGATAGCAGCAGGTTTTACAGATTATCTGACTAAGCCTGTGAATATCGCAGACATGGATGATGTACTTCTAAAATATCTGCCGGAAAATTTGATCTCCCAGGCGACCGGTGATGAGGCTGAGGCCGAGGATCCTTACGAGGGTATTCCGGAGGAGGCATTTGCATGTTCCTGGCTTGATCCGAAGGAAGGCGTTGAATATTGCGGAAGCGGACCTATGTACATGGACGCACTTGAGTTTTTTGCTAATGCGACAGAGAGAAATGCTAGCGTAATTGAGAAAAGCCTTGCCGATGGGGATATAGAACTGTATACAACCAAGGTTCATGCATTAAAGAGCTCTTCTCTATCCATTGGTATGAAAGATTTTTCTGCAAGGGCAAAAGCGCTTGAACTGGCAGGAAAAAGTAATGATATAGAAACAATTAAACGCGATACACCTGATTTTCTTAAGTCTTACCGTGAGTTCCGGGAGGACTTGTTGGCTATAGTGGCAAAAGCGGCGAAGTAGTGATTTTTCGCAGAAAGGTGTGGAAAATGACAAAACACAAAATTATGAAACCGGTATACCTGTTGACAGCATTTTTTCTAATGGGTTCTCTGTTGTCCGGATGTGCGACAGCACCGGGGAGCACGTCAGGAAAAAACAGTGCGGAAAATGCCGAGCCGGACGTATCTGAGTTTGTAGTTGCTATCGAAGAAGAGCCGGATACAGTGGATTTTCAGTGCACGTCCATTCACTACACAGTTGCACAGAATGTATTCGACCGTCTGGTAGAGATGGAAAACAATGCCCATGGAAGCGCGGTTGTTCTGCCATCTCTGGCAAAGGACTGGGAAGTGTCTGATGACGGTATGACCTACACATTTCACCTTCGCGAGGGTGTAACCTTCAGTAACGGATCACCGCTTACGGCTTCGGATGTGCTGTATTCATTTACCCGTCTTCTGACTCATCCTGATTCCTGCAATCAGGATATCATTGATAATATTGCAGGTGCCGCTAAATTAGAAGCCGGTGAGACTGATCAGCTGGAAGGCTTTAAGATTTTGGGAGATCTTGATTTTTCCATTACTTTAGAGGAACCTTTTGCGGCATTTTTGCCATGCCTATCCATGCCCGGTGCATCTATTATGGATGAAGCGACAACTGTTGAGGCAGGGGACCGTTTTGGGACGGAGCCCGAATGGACAGTCGGAACCGGCTCCTTCGTTCTATGGAAATGGAATAAGGGAGAAGGTATGCTGCTCAAAGCAAATAAGAATTGCTGGAACGGAGTACCTAAGTGCGAAGGACTGGATCTGAGATTCCTGTCAGAGGCAGAAGATATTGAGGCATTATTTGAAAAGGGTGAACTGGATATCCTGGATCTGGATGGCCTTGGCAGCGATGCTGATAAATATCTGAATGATAGTTCGTATAAAGATCGTTTGTTCCGCGCGCACCCGGTAGGAATCACCTATATCGCGCTTAATGAGTCCATAGAACCATTAAATAATGTGGCTGTACGTAAGGCACTGCAGATGGCGCTGGACAGACAGGCACTTCTGGACAGCAGCAGGAATGGAAGGGGAGAGATTGAGCAGGGAATATTCCCTCATGGCCTTAGCGGTTACAATGAGGATCTTCCCGAGATTGCCTATGATCCTGATGAAGCGGCGGCGCTCCTTGCTGATGCGGGGTATGGGGACGGATTTGAAATGACAATCAGTGTTAAATCTTCTGTAGCCGACTGGGAAAAGTCTATGATGGAATCAGTAGCATCCATGTGGGAAAAGATAGGAGTTAAAGCTACTGTGGAGGTAATCGATGACTCCGAATGGATGACCCTTCGAAAGAGCGGACAGCTTACCTGCTACGAGGCAACCTGGACAGCAGATTTTAACGATCCCGATAATTTCATTTATACATTTTTCGGAAATAAGGAGAACACAACCTTCAGGAGCCTTTGCTACCCGCGTGAGGACATCATGAAACGGGTTACCGATGCCCGTGCCATTACGGATAAGGATGAGCGCATCAAGGAATACAGAGACTTGGAGAAGACGATTATTCAGGATGAAGCTGCGTGGATTCCGCTGTTTTCACGAATCCGATACTATGTGAAGAGTGAAAAGCTGGATGGCATTAAGGCATCCTGGAATGGCTCAGTGAAGAATAATTATAGAAACATGTCGAAAAAGTTAAAGACTATATATTGACCATGACATCACTTCGATGAACCGGAAAGAATTATTAGCACTCTCTATTGACGAGTGCTAATAATCGTGTTATAACAGTTGTAGAACAGAATATAATACAAAATTTCAGTCAGGAAGAACTACTAACCGGTAAAAGAGGTGATAGTTATGAAGATAGACAGATTTACACAAAAATCAATTGAGGCTGTCCAGAACATGGAGAAGGTTGCGGTTGACTACGGCAATCAGGAAATCGAGCAGGAGCATCTTTTATACAGCCTGCTGACCATAGAGGACAGTATTATTCCGAAACTCATTGAGAAGATGGGTATCGATAATAAGGTGTTCCTGGCAAGAGTTGATGAAGCTCTGAAAAAGAGAACCAAGGTGCAGGGAGGAAGCCCGTATGTGGGTGCCGGCCTTAACAAGGTACTCCTTAAGAGTGAGGATGAGATGAAGGCGATGGGCGATGAATATGTGTCAGTTGAGCACATATTCCTTGCGATGCTTCACTATCCTAACAAAGAGATTATCAATATATTCCAGGCATTCGGAATCGACAGGAACAGATTCCTTAAGGCACTGTCCGAGGTGAGAGGCAATCAGAAGGTGACCTCCGACAATCCTGAGGCCACCTACGATACGCTTGAAAAATACGGAACAGAGCTTGTGGCCAAGGCAAAGGCGCAGAAGCTTGAGCCCGTTATCGGAAGAGACGCCGAGATAAGAAATGTCGTAAGAATTTTGTCCAGAAAGACCAAGAACAATCCTGTTCTCATCGGTGAGCCCGGTGTAGGTAAGACGGCGGTGGTTGAGGCGCTTGCGCAGAGAATTGCAGAGGGCGACGTGCCTGAGAACCTGAAGGATAAGAAAATCTTTTCACTTGATATGGGTTCACTTGTTGCGGGCGCCAAGTACCGCGGTGAGTTCGAGGAGAGACTTAAGGCAGTTCTACAGGACGTCAAGGAATCCGACGGCGAGATAATTCTTTTCATAGATGAGCTTCATACAATAGTGGGTGCGGGAAAAACAGATGGCGCGCTTGATGCGGGCAATATGCTTAAGCCCATGCTTGCAAGAGGCGAACTTCACTGTATCGGTGCGACAACGCTTAATGAATACAGACAGTACATTGAGAAGGATGCTGCTCTTGAGAGACGTTTCCAGCCTGTAATGGTTTCGGAGCCTACAGTTGAAGATACCATAAGCATCCTCAGAGGCCTGAAGGATCGATATGAGGTTTATCACGGTGTTAAGATCATGGACTCGGCGCTCGTTAGTGCAGCGACACTCAGTAACAGATACATATCCGACAGATTCCTTCCCGATAAGGCAATCGATCTGGTGGATGAGGCCTGTGCACTTATAAAGACCGAGATGGACTCTATGCCTGCAGAGCTTGATGAGATGAACAGGAAGATCATGCAGATGCAGATTGAGGAGACAGCTCTGAAAAAAGAGGATGATTCCTTAAGTAAGGAGAGACTCGAAAATCTTCAAAAAGAACTGGCAGAATTAAAGGACAGTTTTGATACACAGAAGGCACAGTGGACCAATGAAAAAGAAGCTGTGGACAGGCTTGCGGTAATTCGTGAAGAGATTGAGAGCGCGAACAGCGAGCTGATGATTGCCCAGAGAAGGGGCGATTTTGAGAAGGCCAGTGAACTTCAGTACGGAAGAATTCCCGAACTGAAGAAACAGCTCGAAGAGGAAGAGCAGAAGGTTGGATCGAAGGACATGTCTCTTGTCCATGAGAGAGTATCCGATGAAGAGATAGCCCGGATTATTTCAAGATGGACAGGTATTCCTGTTGCCAAGCTGACTGAGAGTGAGAGAAATAAGACTCTTCACCTTGAGGATGAACTTCATAAGAGAGTCATCGGACAGGATGAAGCTGTGACCAAGGTTTCCGAAGCTATCATGCGTTCAAAGGCTGGTATTAAGGATCCCGGCAAACCGATCGGCTCGTTTATGTTCCTTGGACCCACAGGTGTAGGTAAGACGGAACTGGCTAAGAGTCTTGCGGCTTCGCTTTTTGACGATGAGAACAATATCGTAAGAATTGATATGAGTGAGTACATGGAGAAGTTCAGCGTGTCCAGACTTATTGGAGCACCTCCCGGATATGTGGGATATGAGGAGGGCGGTCAGCTCACTGAGGCGGTTCGCAGGAAGCCCTATGCGGTTGTACTTTTTGATGAAGTGGAAAAAGCGCACCCCGATGTATTCAATGTACTTCTGCAGATACTTGATGATGGACGTGTTACTGATTCTCAGGGAAGGACTGTGGACTTTAAGAATACAATTCTCATCATGACTTCCAATATCGGTGCGCCCTACCTTCTTGACGGAATTCAGGAGGATGGCAGCATAAGCAAGGAAGCAGAGGACCTTACGATGAACGAGCTGCATGCGCGCTTCAGACCGGAGTTCCTTAACAGACTTGATGAGATGATTCTGTTTAAGCCGCTGACCAAGGACAATATCAGCGGAATCGTTAAACTGATCGTTGACGATCTTAACAGGAGACTTTCGGACAGAGAGATTAGCATTCGTCTTACACCTGCAGCTGAGCAGTTTGTTGCGGACAATGCCTATGATGCAAATTACGGTGCAAGACCCGTTAAGAGATTTGTGCAAAAGCATGTTGAAACTCTCTCCGCAAAGCTTATACTTGAAGATAAGGTTATGCCACACGATGTAATTGAAATCGATGTGGAAGGTGATGCGCTTGTCGCACGTGCAATAAAAGTTTGATAAATATTATTGCCTTCTCCGAGGGGGCGCTCGACGTCCGGGGTTGCTACTCATCCGGGGGATGAGTGCTTAGCAACGACCGGAGTGGAACGGAGACCGTCGGTTTAGCGCGGACCGAAGCGGAGCGAAGACAGGTGGCGCGAAGCGCCGGATGAGGGGGCCGCATGATACCGAAAGATCCAATAATGCTACTTAGTTACATAAACACCCAGCTCAGGGACAATTACAGCAGTCTCGACGCACTTGCGGAAGGGCTTGATATAGGAAAAGATGAGCTGGATGGGATTGTAGCAAAACTTAATGGGATTGGATATGTTTATAATCCGGATTCCAATAAGTTTGCCTGAAATTTTATATATAAAAAACCGCATGAATTCAAGGTTTATTACGTATTGAGTAAGAGGATGTCAAATATTGGCATCCTCTTTTCATATATTGCGAATTTGTTGACAAAATGTGATAAAGGCAAGCGCACTTTCTGGTAAGCGTTTGGGCAATATTTCCCCTTATAATTAATCAACTTGCTGTGTAATATAGGGGGATTGCACAACGTCGACAAAATTTTAAAGGAGGATGTGTAAGGTATGCACAAAAGGTATTGGGGTATGTCATCTGTTTTGATGGCAGCAGTCCTCGCTGTATCATCTGTCAATGTAAGTACGCTACCGGTTAATGCGGCTACAGAAGAAGCAGTAGTACAGACGGAAGAGATTGCTGGATCTGAGCAGGAGACAGCAGAGAAAGCTGAGTCTGAAACAAAAGAGGAAGTAAAAGAGGAAGCGGTAGAAACCAAAGAAGAAACCAAAGCTGAAGCTCCCGAAGAGAAGAAGGAAGAGGCAGCTGAGGAAAAAGTGGAAGAACCCAAGGTTGAAGAACCCAAGGCTGAAGAAACCAAGGCTAATGAGAGCGAAACTGTTGGAACAGCAGAGGAGACTAAGGAAGCTGCCGAAGAGGCCGCACCTGCAGTTGCCGAGGAGGAAGCTGAAACTGAAGGGCTTGAATTCAGAGGCAGATGGAATCCGAATGATGTTGTAAAAGGAAAACTTACATTCTCAGAGATATATCAGGAGTATGTTTATGATCTCGGAGAAGAGATTCCTACAGATGAGATTGAGAAGATTTCTGTAAAGGTAAAAGATCAGGGTGGAAACCTTTGCATTAAGTTTTATGCTTCACTTAGTCAGCAAGAAGAAGATTTCCATGAATACAACTGCAGCGGAAAGGATGAGTATTCCTTTACTCCAAACTATGACGGAGCAGTAAGATACGTTGCTGTTATGAGTAACGATAATGCCGACGTGTATCCTTTGAGCGTCACAGTTACAGACATATCTGTTGAGCGTAAGAATGCTGCAGGATCAGAGGAAAATACTGAAGCTCCGGTATTTATGGGCAGATGGGATCAGAGCATCTCAGCACAGGGAACACTTACATTCAACGCTCAGTATGAGGAGTTCGTTTATGATCTGGGAGAGGATATCCCTACAGATCAGGTAGATAAGATCTCGGTTAAAGTTAAGGATCAGGGTGACAACCTTTGCATCAAGCTATACTCCGAACTGTCAGAAGCCGGCGAGAAATTCCAGGACTATAACGCAAACGGCAGTAGCGAGTATTCATATACCCCTGACTTTGATGGTACTGTAAGATATGTTGGTATCATGTCCATGGCTGAGGGTAACTATCCTTACAGCGTGACCGTCACAAGCATCAAGGTAAATAAAAAGGATGGATCATCTTCCGAGAAGAATGAATACGAAGAGACAATCGTTTTCGAAGGTGATGATCTTAAGTTCAGCAATAAGAATACAGGCGAGGATGTTGAGGGACAAACTCTTTCATACGCTGAACAGTGGAATGAATATTGGATGTCCATTGGCAAGACCTATGCAATAGATGATATCAAGGAAATAAAGTTCTATTTCACTGAAGCAACAAATATTCTTTGCTTTAAGTTATATGATGAGCAGGATACTGAGGTAACTCAGATTTACGGACAGAGTGGACAGAGCACATATACTTATCGTCCTTCTTCAACAGGAGATGCATGCAGAATTGCTATCATGGCTATGAATAACCAGGATGAGGCATTCCCGTTTGATGTTACAGTGAAAAAGATAGAACTTACAGTTGATAACACACCTGAAGCACTTCGTCCCAAGAAGGAAGTTGAGCAGGATATCGTGGATCTTCGCGATCCCGTAACAGCTCTTATGGGTGATGATTTCATCATCGGTACAGCAGCAAGTTATGATGAGTTCCGTGATCCTCTTGATATGGAGCTTGCAACAAAGCATTTCAATGGCGTAACACTTGGTAATGAGCTTAAGCCTGAGTCAATGCTTAAGGCAAATGCAGAGATCACAACAAAAGTTCTTGATGGCGAGGAGATCGCATTCCCGGTACTTGATTTCTCATTACCTGAGAGCCGTCTCGACTTCTTTGTTGACTGGAATGAACAGCATCCCGAGAAGCCGATCAAGATCAGAGGCCACGTTCTTGTATGGCACTCACAGACACCGGATTTCTTCTTCCGTGAGGATTATGATACTTCAAAGCCTTATGTAACACCTGAGGTTATGAACAAGCGTCTCGAGGTATACATCAGAGAAGTTGCTGAGCACTTCACAGGTGAGGGCAGCAAATATGCAGGAATGTTCTATGGCTGGGATGTTGTTAATGAGGCAGTCAGTGACGGAACAGGTACATACAGAAATGCAAGCGAGAACTCAACATGGTGGAGAGTATATGAGTCACCCGAGTTCATCAACAATGCATTCGTATATGCAAACAAATATATGCCTGCAGATGTTGACCTCTTCTACAACGACTACAACGAGACAGTTACTAACAAGATGGAAGGTATCTGCAAGCTTATCGAAAATGTTAAGGCTACACCCGGCGCAAGAATCGACGGTATGGGCATGCAGGCTCATTACCAGGTTGCAGCTAACTCTCCTACAATGGAGCAGTTCAAGATTGCTGCAAGAAGATATGCAGAACTCGTTGATCAGGTTCAGGTTACCGAGCTTGACTTCAAGGGAGCTGCAAGTGCAACGGACGAGAAGCTCGCTGAGAGATACAAAGCAGTTTATGACACAATCAGAAGACTTAGAAATGAAGGCGTGAACTTCACAGGTATGACTATCTGGGGAATTACAGATAAGCATTCATGGCTCCAGACAGCAAACAACAACGGTGGCGGATCAAACGGAAGCTCAAGACAGTATCCTCTTCTGTTCGATGATAACTACCATGCAAAGAATGCGTTCTATGCTCTTGCCGAAGCAGGTGAGCTTGAGCCCGAGATCAGAAGCATTACTCTTGTGCAGAAAGTAAATGATGACTTCTCAGTAGGAGAATCTTACAAGGTTACAGGCGACGATTTCGATGCTACATTTATTCCTGTTTGGGATGAGAACGGGATTACTGTAAAGGTAACCGTAAACGACTCAACAGTGAATGAAACAGATGGCTTCATGGTTCTGGCAGATGACGGAACAGGAGAACTCAAATTTGTAAATGTTACAAGAGAAGAGGCAAAAGTAACAGATACAGGTTATGAGGCAGTAGTAAATCTTGAGGTTGATCAGGAAGCACTTGAAACAAATAAAGTAAAGATGGATTTTGTTGCATCAGATAAATGCAATGCAGTTGTATTTGGTGATACAACTCTGGTTAAGGCACTTGATGAACTTCCGAATCCCAGCGATCTGAATAAGCTCGATACCAAGTATTTCGCAGTAACAGTAGTTAAGCCTCTTCTTGCAGTTGCAAGCGGCAGCGTAGTAGTTGACGGTAAGGTTGATGATGCATGGAATGATGTTAAAGCAGTTCCGCTTACAATTAACCTTGGTTCAGAGGTAGAGGCATCAGCTAAGCTCCTTTGGGATTCTAAGTATCTCTATGTTCTTGCAGATGTTAAGGACGCAGTTTTAAACAAGGATTCATCTGATGAGTACCAGCAGGATTCACTTGAAGTATTCATCGATGAGAACAATGCAAAGACAAGTTCATATCAGGATGATGACAAGCAGTACAGAATTAACTATCTGAACGAGCACAGCTTCAACGGCACAAAGTGTATTGAGGATAATGTAAAGTCTGCGGCAGTTCTTACAGAGGGTGGCTATCAGATCGAAGCAGCATTCAAGTGGACAGACATCACACCTAAGACAGGTGCTCAGGTTGGTCTTGAACTTCAGATCAACGATGCTAACGCATCAGGAAAGAGAAGCGGAACACTCAGCTGGGCAGATAACACAGGTAACGGTTGGTCTTCAACAGAGGTATTTGGAACTATCGTTCTTACAGGTGAGGCAGTTGATCCTGTAGAAGAGCCTGCTACAGAAGAGCCCGCTACACAGGAGCCTGCTGTAGAGGAACCTGCAGAAACACCTTCCGAGCAGACGGAGGAAAAAACTGAGGAGAAGACTGAAGAGAAGACAAAGCCCGCAGAGGAGAAAGCATCTTCAGTAGAAACAAAGGAAGAAGCAAAGACTGCTACAGCTACTACTCCTGCAGAAAGTGTTAAGGAGAAGGAAGAGAATACTCTTAAGGTTAAGGGTAAGACAGTAGCCATCAAGGCTTCTAAGGTTAGCAAAAAGACTCAGAAGATAAAGATTTCCAAACTGGTTAAAGTCAGCAAGGCAAAGGGCGATGTAACCTATACAAAGGTAAGTGGTAACAAGAACATTAAGATCGACAGTGAGACAGGTAAGGTAACTGTTAAGAAGGGTCTTAAGAAGGGCACTTATAAGGTTAAGGTTGCAGTTAAGGCAGCCGGCGACGATACACACAAGGAAGCTACAACAGAAGTGACCTTCAAGATTAAGGTTAAATAACCAATAACTTGATATTGCTATTAATTAGTAATTTAAAGCTAATTTAAGTATCCCTTTCTGCCCCGGATGAGAGCGCTCTCATCCGGGGCCTTTGTTTATCTTATTTTATTGCGATACAAAACCACATGAAGTATAATATATAGTGTATAAGTACAAGTTATAGTAGGTCGGGGAGCTATTTTTCGTGGTACCTTCAATTGATATTCATTGTCATATATTGCCCGGTGTGGATGATGGATCTCCTGATATGGAGACCAGTCTTGCAATGCTGAAAACCGCTTATTCAGAGGGCACTAAGGGCATGATACTGACTCCGCATCATAAGCCGATGCATCACAATGTAAGCCCGGAACATCTTCCGATATATACGGGTGAGCTTATGGAGAGAGCACATCAGGCAGGTATCAACGTTCAGCTTTTTCCCGGAAATGAGATATACTACAGTGATCAGACGCTCAGAGAGCTCGAGAGTGGAAGAGCATCAACTCTTGCCCAGTCGGATTATGTACTTATAGAGTTTCATCCAACAGATATGTATAAGACTATACATAATGCCCTGTACGCAGTTCAGTCAGCAGGATACATGCCGATTCTTGCGCATGTTGAACGCTATGCGGATATGGCTAAGCATGTGAAGTATGTGGATGAACTGTTAGATATGGGAATATATATACAGGTTAATGCTAATAGCGTAATGGGAAAATATGGCCTTGGAATAAGGCATTTTACCAGAGAGTTATTAAAACAACAGATGGTTCATTTTGTTGCAACCGATGCACATGACAATGGTTCGCGGGCGCCGCACCTCCTGGATTGTCGGGATTATGTGGAGGGGAAGCTCGGCGAAGATTATGCGCTTAAGATTTTTCATGATAATGCCATGAAAGTGCTAAGAAATGAAGTTATCTGACAAACAAATTTGATCCTTTAACCGATTTTTAGGGAAGGATTATTTACTTGATTCTGTGACCGGACGAATGAGGGGCGTATGGGAAAAGATGATGTAATTGAAATTAATCTGGGGGAATTGTTCGCAGTCTTACTTGGAAGAGCATGGCTCATCCTGAGTGCGGGAGTGTTCTTTGCGCTCCTTTGTCTATTTGTCAGTAAATTCGTACTGACTCCATTGTATTCCTCAACTACAAAAATATACATATTGAACAAGGAAGAAGGCGCGACCGTAACCTATTCGGACGTGCAGATATCCACGCAGCTGACGCAGGATTATGCACAGCTGATAAAAAGTCGCTATGTGCTTGAAGAGGTTATTCAGACACTCAGACTCGACATGGATTACGACGAGCTGAGCAATCTCGTATCCATCAGCACTCCTGATGATACGCGTATTGTAGCAATCACTGTCAGGGACTCCGATCCTATGATGGCGATGAAGGAAGCCAACTGCGTGCGTGAGGTTGCTTCAAAACACATTCAGAACGTTATGGATATCGATGCCATTAACATAGCAGAGCTTGCAAACATGCCGACTGAAAAGTACAGCCCCAGTGTCAAGAGATGGACTATGATCGGCGGTGTTGCGGCTGTTGTTGTGGTATCCGCAGTTATCATTCTCAATTACCTTATGGACGACACGATAAAGTCAAGTGATGACGTAGAGGCATATCTGGGCCTCAGCACCCTTGCCATGATACCTGCGATATCCGATGAGCAGAACAATAAGAAAAAGAGAAAATCAAAATCAAGTAAGACGTAATAGCTACCTTTCTGGAAAAGGTGGTATGTAGAAAATTATTTATGCCTTCTCCTGTGGAGAAGGTGGCGCGCAGCGCCGGATGAGGGGTAACATGCAGCAAACCACATTACATTTCAGCGAATCCGAAAATAATTACCAGATAAAGGAAGCCTATAAAACTCTTCGAAGTAATGTTGAGTTCAGCGGGCAGGATGTGCGCGCAGTCTCGGTGACCAGCTGTACACCCGGTGAGGGCAAATCCAGCGTCTCCATGGCACTTGCGAGAGCCTTTGCGGAGGCAGGAAAGAAGACGGTTCTTGTGGATGCGGACATGAGAAAATCTGTAATGGTAGGCCGCTATAAGACAGGCTCCGTAAGACTTGGTCTTACGCATTGTCTTGTGGGCCGCGAGAAGCTCTCCAATGTTATATGCGAGACCGATACTCCGAACCTTTATGTTATTTTTTCTGGACCTATTCCGCCCAATCCCAGTGAGCTTCTTGGAGGTCAGATTTTCAGCAAGATTCTCGATAACATGAAGAATGTTTTCGACTATATAATAATCGACACTCCTCCTCTTGGAAGTGTTATTGATGCAGCCGTTATCGCGAAGCAGTGTGACGGCACAATAATGGTTATTGAGGATAATGCCATAAGCTACCGCTTTGCTCAGAAGGTAAAAAGTCAGCTTGATAAAGCGGGTGCCAAGGTTATAGGTGCAGTGCTCAATAAGGTTGATATGACCGGCGGCGTTTACGGTCATTATGGCAGATATTACGGCAGATATTATGGCAAGTATTACGGGAAATATTACGGAAAAAATGATTCATACAGTGATGGCAGTATGACCGGAGGAAAGCCGGGAAGAATCATGCAGCCGCAGGTAAAGTCAGAGAGACCTGCACCTTCAAGTGCAGCGGCCAAGGGCAATCTTGATGAACTTGATTACATTGAAGGCGTAGTCAGAAAGGATTGAGGAACTATAAGTGAAAAGTAATATACTTGCATTCTTTTTCACAATAGGAAGTATAGTGATGGCTGTTTTCATAGTCTGGTTTTACAACATGACTGATAGAATTCAGCCTGAGATGAGGTTCTCCTCATATGAGCTCACTTACGATGAAAATACGAAGGAAGCAGATCTTCTTAACGGAGTGGTAGCTTATGATGCTATTGACGGGGACATCACAGACAGGATAGTTGTTGAGAAGACAATTCTGAACGAAGAGCAGGAAACTGCTGTTGTTTACTATGCTGTGAGTGATAAGTCCGGTAATGTGACTAAACAGTCCAGAGTTTTTCCGGCAAATATCGACAGTATTAAAAGTAACGGCAATGTGCTGTTTTCAAGCGACCAGAGCTACAACGCTTATCCGGAGGGTGTAGTAACAGACGGATTTAACACAGAGGGATTTGGAACGGGAGAATCAGAAACCGTAGGTAATTAATTATGAGTGGGCATGAAAGAAGAAAAAATGGATTAAATAAATTCCTGCTTATATGGTGTATAGTGGTCACACTGATTTTGGTGGGCCTTGGAGCTTTTCAGGCTACAAGGGTCATTGGTAAGTCCGGCCTTTTTTCAAAAAATGCTGTAAGTGCGCCTGTAACTAAGAGCACTGAGGTGCTGACCCAGGCAGAGAGTGCCATGAAATGGGAGGACGACTGGGTAAAGCATAACGGCGAAATATACGATTATAACGATGATATAATGACATTTCTTGTGATGGGAATTGACAAGAAGGACGAGGAGGTCAGCCCTGTGTACGGCGAGATAAACGGCGGTCAGGCAGATGCACTTTTTCTTATTGTTTTCAATCCTCATGATAAAACGACCAAGGTCATCGGTATTAACAGAAATACCATGACGGATATTGAAATGTACGATGAATATGGCAATTTTGTAAACACGATAAAGGCACAGATTGCGCTTCAGCACGGCTTCGGAGATGGCGTTGAAGGTTCCTGTGAGCTCCAGAAGAGAGCTGTGAGCGATCTGTTTTACAAACTGCCCATACATGGTTATGCGGCTATCAATATGAGTGCAATCACTACGATAAATGATGCTGTCGGAGGTGTGGATGTGACGCCCACAGCTGATTTCGAGAGCGGTGATTACAACTTTAAAGCGGGAGAAAACGTTCATCTTGACGGTGAAGCCGCTTTTGCTTTTTTGCGTGGAAGAAATATGGCTCAGATAGGATCAGCAGACAGAAGACTTGAGAGACAAAAAATATATCTGACAGCATTTATTTCACAGGTTATTGATAGGGCGGAGAGTCAGCCTACGCTCGCAGTGGATATTTACAAAGAAATAAGCAAGCAAATGGTAACAGATGTTTCGGCTGATCAGCTGTCCTATATAGCATCCACTGTTTCCGGATATAAGTTTGATGCTGACAGCCTGCTGCTTCTTAAAGGTGAAACGAGACTTGGAGATGAGTTCGAAGAATTCTATCCGGATGATGATGCCAAATACGAGATGTTTCTCGATGTTTTTTATGAAAAAATCGATGTGCAGGGGTAAAGGAAACTAAACAATGAACCGATATAAAGAATGGACAGTTTATAAGTTGCTTGAAAAAGGGGGACTATTTCTGATTGGTATGAGTGTGGCGGCTGTTCTTGCGTCATGCGGTAATCAGACTGAAACCGAAGAGGAAAAAACAAAGAAATCTCAGGAACTTATTGATCAGAATCCTGATATTTTCGGATGGCTTGTCGTACCTGATACGAATATTGATTATCCGATCGCCCAGAGTCTTGATGGTGACGACACTTATTACAAGACTCATGATATCACCGGAACGAAGGAGAGTGAAAAGGGCGGGATTTATATTGAGTCGGTCAACATGAATGACATGTGCGACTTTAACACCGTGATATACGGATCCACCACGAAGGACGGAGACATGTTCTCGGAGCTCTGGAATTTCGCAGATGAAGACTTTTTTAACAGCCACGAGACATTCATGATTGCCATCGCGGATAACATACTGACATACGAAGTCTGGACAGCCTACGCGAGAGATAATAATGATGTGATGCATCAATATGATTTCACGGAAGCAGAGGGCTGTCAGCAGTACCTCGATGATATGAAAAAGGATTGGACCTCGGCAACTAACATTCGAAGCGAATGGGAACAGGGGGCAACACCTGATAATTTCCTTGTTAGTTTGGTTACAGTGGATCCCGAGCATCCGGATAAACAGTGGGTGGTTGTAGGATGTCTTATAGATGATCAAAACGGCACTATTGACAGGAATGATGAGATACCGGATATAGGTGATACGCGGACACCTGAGCTTCCATCGGATTAATCGTAATTAAGTAAAAATAAAGCTAGTGTTCATGCAGAGTTTATAGTTTTTTAAGTAGTATATTAGTCGTATTTTTGATAATATTAATTTAGGTTATCTTATGAGTATCATACGCTGAAAGGCGTAGAAAGGGGAACTGTTATGAAAAAGATAATGGCTTTATTGTTGGCGGGAGCAATGATTATGTCAACCCCGATTATGGCAGGGGCTACTGTTATCCGATCACCCAGAGCTGAAGAAGCTTACCAGCGCGGTCTGGCAGAAGGCAGATATCAGGAGGCAAAAGCACATGGTGAATATCTTGAGAGAGAAATCGCTGACCTCAAAGCGCAGGTGCAGAACCTTTACAATAAAGTTATTGAGCTTGCAAATAAAAAGACCAACGTAGAAGTAAAGGTTACGGTTAAAAACGGCAAAGCATCAAAACCGAAGGTGGTTGTTAAGAATAACACAGTTGGAAGCGGTTATTCACCTGCATCAGAGCCTTTTGTAAATACAGTTCTTAAAGCCCCGGGACTTGATTGCCCGATCCCTGTAGGACAGGGTGGAAAGCTCGTTATCTGCGGAGTTAAGACCAGAGCAACTTTCGTTATGAGAGAGACCACATCTGCCAAGGTTGATTCCGCAAAGATCCTTGCAGCACAGATCGGTGGATCGGTTAAGAACGTGGTTGAGACCTACGCACCCGGTGTTCGCTTCAGTACAGCACAGGTTGATTTCAAGGTTTACGGTGCTCACGACGGCGATATCTATAGAGTATTCCAGATGGGACCGAAAGGAACCTGGAATGAAGTACAGGTTGACGAAGTACGTGAAGGCCATGTGATTTGCACGGTTAACAGAACCGGAACATTTGCATTTCTTAAGATGAATTAAGACCAATGAAATTGGTTTTAAATACGAATTGTTGAAAACAATTCAGGAGTAAAAGGTATCAAATATGTTTTAAAGCCTTCGCAAGAAGGTGTCAGCGCAGCTGACGGATGAGGGGAAAATTATGAATGATACTGCTTTAGCCAGACAGGAACAAGCGATCATTGAAGTATCAGGAAGAAAGATCATTAACCTGATTTATCAGGAGGTGTACGATCACAAGGCGAATATTTACAAAGGCCTTAAAAGGGCCTTCGATGTGGTTGCATGCAGCCTCGCGCTTGTTGTTTTGTCACCGATTTTCCTCGTGACAGCGCTTGCTATTATGCTTGAAGACGGCGGCCCGGTGTTCTTTACTCAGTACAGAGCCGGGAAGAACATGAAGCCATTCAAGATTTACAAGTTCCGCAGCATGTACAAAAATGCGGAAGCCCAGTTCCAGCGCATGCAGGCACAAAACGAACAGACCGGTCATGCGTTTAAGATTAAGGATGATCCAAGAATCACGCATGTCGGAAAATTCATTCGTAAGTATTCGATTGATGAACTTCCGCAGCTCATAAATATCATTAAGGGTGATATGAGCATAGTTGGACCAAGACCGATCCTGGTGAACCAGATGGAAGAGTGCAATGCTTATGAAAAGCAGAGACTCATTGTTAAGCCCGGTCTTACCTGCTACTGGCAGGTTGGAGGACGTGCTAACATCAAATGGGATGAATGGGTTGAACTTGACCTGAAATATATAAAAGATATGAGCATCGCAACGGACATTAAGCTAATACTCAAAACAATTCCCGTGGTGTTTGAATCCGAGGGTGCTTACTAAAGAGAATGGATTACGTGAAGCTCCTTTGCTAAGGCAAAGGAGTTTCGTTTTAGTAGAGGACATGATGAGGTGGAAAATGGCGAAGGATAACATACTCGAACTTATCGGAAGAACAGAACCGCTTTTTGTTAATGATATTCAAAACAGAGAAGCGCAGTTAAAGGAGATTATCTCATCCTCAAGATTCCTTGTAGTCGGCGGTGCAGGAACAATTGGCTCCGCTATTTGCCGAGAACTTTTCGCAAGGGATCCGAAGGTTTTACATGTAGTTGATATAAGTGAAAATAACATGGTTGAACTTGTGCGTGATATCAGATCCTCTGCCGGCTACGGAAGCGGTGAGTTTGCTACTTTCGCGATAGACTGTGGAAGTGAGATTTTTGAAGCTTTTATAGAAGCTCAGAAAAAGCGCATCGGCGGTTATGACTATATTTTCAACACCTCTGCGCTTAAGCATGTGCGCTCGGAGAAAGATCCGTTTACACTGATGCGAATGGTAGACACCAATATTTTTTATACGGAAAAACTCATGAGGATGGCAGAGGATATGGGGGCTAAAAAGTACTTCTGCGTATCCACCGACAAAGCCGCCAATCCCGTAAATATGATGGGAGCATCCAAGCGAATCATGGAGATGTTCCTTAGCAGAAGAAGTGCGAACATGCCCTTGTCGATGGCGAGATTTGCCAATGTGGCATTTTCGGACGGAAGTCTGTTATATGGGTTTAACAGGAGAATAGAGAAAAATCAGCCGATTGCAGCACCCTGCGATGTCAGGAGATACTTCGTGACACCGAAGGAATCCGGTGAACTCTGCCTGTTGTCTTGTCTTACAGGAGAGAACAGAGATATCTATTTTCCTAAACTGAGCGAAGAATTAAACCTAATCACCTTCAGCAGCATTGCGGAGAAATATCTTGCAAACCTGGGTTATGAGCCCGTACAGTGTTCTACAGAGCAGGAGGCAAGAGACAGAGTCAGTGAGCTCAAAGCGCAGCACAAATACCCTGTGTTTTTCTTTACCAGTGACACAACCGGTGAGAAGGATTTCGAGGAATTCTACACTGATAATGAAGTTCTTGATATGGATAAATTCGAATCCATAGGAATCATCAAAAATGAGCTTGATTTTAATGCTGATTTGTTGGATGATTTTGTAAATACAATTGCTGACATGAAGAGACGAGGAACTTGGGAGAGAGCGGATCTTATTGATTTGTTTAATAGGATGATTCCCAATTTCAACCATAAAGAAACCGGCAAATTTCTTGATGGTAGAATGTGAACGTGTCAGCGAAGCTTACGGAGATTATTAAAGCCTTCCCCCCACAGGGGGAAGGTGTCAGCGTAGCTGACGGATGAGGGGAAGGAGAATGACTATGAAAAATGTAACACTCGGCCGCACCGGCATAACCGTTCCGCAAAATGGTTTTGGCGCACTTCCGATTCAGAGAATACCGCTTGAAGATGCAGTAAAGCTCCTTCGCAAAGCCTATGACGGAGGCATGCGATTTTTTGATACCGCAAGAGCCTATAGTGACAGTGAAGAGAAGGTGGGCGCTGCCTTCGGTGACGGCTATGTAAAAAGAGAAGACATCGTCATCGCGACTAAGACAGGCTCTAAAACTCCCGAAGAATTTTGGGAGCATCTGGAGACCTCACTTGATAAACTTAAAACTTCATACATTGATATTTACCAGTTCCATCTGATGAATCAGTGCTGGAAGCCTGACGACGGCACGGGCATGTATGAGTGCATGATTAAGGCGAAGGAACAGGGAAAGATTAAGCATATCGGCGGAACCGCTCACAAAATCGGAATAGCGAAAGAACTCGCCGAGTCCGGATTGTATGAGACTGTGCAATATCCGATGAGCTATCTTGCAACCGATCAGGAAATAGATTTAATACATCTTTGTAATGAGAAGAATGTCGGATTTATCTGCATGAAGGGGCTTGCCGGTGGACTTATCACTAATTCGAAGGCTGCAATGGCCTTTGCAAATCAGTTTGACGGACTTGTTCCTATCTGGGGAATTCAGAGAGAGACCGAGCTTAACGAATGGCTTTCCTACATGAACGACACGCCGCAGATGGATGCAGAGATTCGAGATTTTATTGAGAGTGAGAGAAAAGAGCTCATGGGTGATTTTTGCCGCGGTTGTGGATACTGCATGCCCTGCACTGTGGGTATCCAGATCAATCAGTGCAACCGCATGACGCTTATGCTTCGCCGTGCTCCCAGTGACAGCTGGCTCTCCGAATACTGGCAGGCAGAAATGAACAAGATAGAGGAATGCGTGAACTGCGGAGCATGCCTTTCAAAGTGTCCGTATGAGCTGCAAATTCCTCAGCTCCTTAAGAAGAATCTCGAGGATTACAGAGAGGTTCTGGCAGGGAACAGAAAAGTGAAATGAGATTGGATTTAAGATTTATGAGAAATATTATGAAAAGGGTTCCGGCTTTTATTTTGGCCGGAACCATAGTTTTGCCAGGAATTCTGACAGGTTGTGGCGGGAATAATGATACATCGGAGAATGGCGGAGATTCTGCTTCCGAGTTGTTTACGAAGATTGAAGATGCTGATAAAACAGAAGAAGTACAGCAGAATGATGTAGAAAATACCGATTCTACGGTTGAAGGGAACGATGATCGCGATGACTTGACCGGTAGTGATGATGGCAGAAGTTCAGATGAGGATGACGGAATCCTGACCTCTTCGGCAGACATAAACCTTCATGACGATGGCTCCGGCAAAAACTACACCTTCACATACAACGGCGAAGATTTCTCTGCAATTTATGTCGAGGATAATTGGAAAATAATAGACTCATACAAAATAAACAGCGTCAGCGATATGCTCTATATCTGCCAAGCGCTTATAGATGAGAAGCCTGTCCATGGAAGAGATATGCAATCCTACAGAGATGCTGAGGACATGGCCTACGAGTGGGCCCAGCACAACATGGCCTATCAGATACTTCCCGATGGCAACGACATGAAATCCCACGCAAAGGATGTCGACTTTGATCCGCAGGATCAGAACAAGGACTTCGATGAAATCTATAAGGACAGGACGGGGAAAGAATTATCGCTGGATGATATTTTTGATAAACTGAATTGAAAAGTGGCATTGAATTTTGCGGATATAGAGAGGAAAGAATATATGACACTCCAGGAAATGATGAAAGATGAATTCGAAGAAGGCGTAAAACAAGGAACAGATAGACACCTGATTGATCAGATATGCAAGAAGTTGTCAAAAGGCAAGGATACAGCTATTATTGCAGATGAAGTCGAGGAAGATATTTCTGTTGTAGAAAAGATTTGTGATGTCGCTAAAGAATATGCTCCGGACTATGATGTTGATTCCATTTATAATGCTTTGGAAACTACAAGAAGGGCTTCTATATAATTTTGTTCATGGCTATTTCAGGCTGTTTAAGATGGATTCTACCAATGACAAAAGCCCATATTTAGCGTATAATATCCCTATAGAACTGCGTGTTCTATGGGGATTTTCTTATGTGGTGAACTTGATGAAAAAAGTTATTATTCGGGGGCATTTTATATTTTGATTAATTAGCGGCAGCGCGCCCGAATATTCGGCGTGGCTGCCTTTTTCTATTGAAAGTAATTATTCATTTGCTAACAGTGTATATGATACAGTAATCAGTATTTGTCTGATGGCCTATTTTATATAGAAAATGATGTTAAAAATGGAGATAGGGGAATATGAATGTTTTTTATGAGCTATATCATAAAATGTATGGAAATAAGGCATTGTTCAAAATTAATTGTTTTTTATTAAGGTCAGGAATTGAAAAGCAAATGGCATATTATTTTCGAACTATGAAGAGTGAAAGAAGAAAAAGGATATATAGTGAGACACAGAGTTTTTTTAACGATAATAGTGATATTGTAATCAAAAACATGCAATTATTAGCGGATGAAAAAAGCAAAGAAGTATACAAGGCTTTAATTGATTATCGAGGGAACAGGATGCCATTAAATAAAAATATATATTCCTTAGATGATCAATATTTTGTAGATGAGTTTTTGAAACTACAAGATGACGAAGTGTTTGTTGATTGTGGTGCGTTTGTGGGAGATACCATAAATAATTTGTTATTAAAAGCAGATAAAAGTAACACGAGAATCAAGAAAATTATAGCATTTGAACCAGAACATGAAAATTATGTTTTGCTTAAAAAATATTATGCTAACGATTATAGAATTATTCCAATTGAGGCAGGAACTTCAAAACGTAATGAAACGATGAAACTTGTTGGAAATAGTACATTTGCAAGAGTTGTTGAAAATGCGTCAGATAATGGGATTGCCGTAAATTTGCGTAGTATAGATGATGTTAAGGAATGTCGTGATGCAACATACATAAAAATGGATATAGAAGGATCAGAAATGGATACCTTGATAGGTGCATCAGAAACAATAAAGAGAAATAAACCTAAACTTGCAATTTGCATCTATCATAGCAACATAGATATGCTACGTATTATTCCGTTTGTCAATAAATTAAATTCATCGTATCGGTTGTTTGTTCGACATCATTCCAGAGGCACTTCTGAGACTGTTTTATATGCTATTCCGGAATGAACAATCTAAGAGAAGGATGGATAATGAAGATATAAGAGTTTGATTGGGGCTAATGATGGAAAACATAGATACTACAAAATTTATGCAAGATATTGAACTTGGAATATTAAAAGAGATAGACAGAGTGTGTAAGACTGAGGGAATAATGTATTTTGTTTCCGGGGGTACATTTCTTGGCGCTGTAAGACATAATGGGTTCATTCCTTGGGATAATGATGTAGATATAGGAATGTTTAGGGACGATTATGAGAGATTTTTAAAAATCGCACAGGATAAATTTAAAGAACCGTACAAACTGCATACATACACTAATTATAAAGAACATCATTATTATATGTCGCATGTAGTAGATTCAAGATACAGTGTTAGAAGATTAGGAAGCGCAGATAAAAGAGTTGAAAACATTTGGGTTGATGTTTTTCCGTATGATGGTTTGCCTAATAATGTATTTATTCGAAATATACATTATTTTAGGCTGACGTTTTGTAGAGTAATGTTCCATTTGGCATATTTCGAGACTGTTGATAGAACTCGAAGTGACAGAACTTTGGTAGAGATGATAGCAATTTCGATTTGCGAATTTGTCAGTAAATGGATTAGACCAAATAAGAAAAAATGGAGAGAAAGAATTGATAAACTTTTGAAAAAATATCCACTTCAACAAAGTAATTTTATCGTAAATTTTATTGGAGTAAAAAGAAAAAAGGAGATTTTTTCTAAAGAAGTATTTACAAATCTTGTTGAGTATTGTTTTGAGGGGATGACAGTTCTTGCACCAAGGGACTATGATCATGTTTTAAGCCAGTTATATGGTGATTATATGACTGAGCCAGATGATAAAGACAAGGCAACTCATCCAGTAGAAATTGTCTGATGGACGAGGGAGTATTTAATGCTTGTAGAAGTAGATGTGATTATACCGGTTTATAATGAAATCAAAAGCCTTGATAGATGCATAGAAAGTGTTTTGGCTCAGAATTATGCTGATTACAGGATTATTATTGTGGACGACGGATCTAATGATGGTTCTGAAATTAAGTGCGATGAATATGCTGAAAAATATGAAAACATTACTGTAATACATCAGACAAACAAGGGGTTAGGAGCAGCTAGAAATGTTGGTGTAATTGCATCGAATGCTGAATATATTCTGTTTGTCGATGCTGATGATTATATTCATAGATGTATGTTATCACTCTTAGTCAGCATGGTACTTAATAAAAATGCAGATATGGCAACGATGAAATTGGCGGCTATACCAGATGAATATGTAGGAACGAGCGAAGAAGAATCGATTTCAGAAAAAGATATTATAATTATGAAAACGCAAGATGCATTGGAAGACATGTGTTACATGAAGCATTTTGGATTTTCGGCGTGTTCCAAATTAATAAAGAGAGATTATTTGATAAGGTATCCTTTTCCTGAAGGAATAATATACGAAGACACAGCAATTATGTATAAGATAGTCAGCGAGTGCAATCGAATAGTGCATATAAATAAAATTGGATATTATTACACTCAGACTTTAGGGAAAGGAATAACTCGAGGGAAATATCAAGATAATTATATAGATGGAATAGCAGTAGCTGAGGAATTGAGAAGCTATTTAGAAAAAAGGTACCCTATGATAGTGAGTGCTGGACAATTTCGAATAGCATATAGCGCCTATTCTATAACAAAAACGCTAACAGGTGGAACAGCTGAAGAAAGAGCTAATTATAAACATGTTAAAAGTGTTTTATGTAAAGCCTATTATAAAGAAGGCGTTTTTAGAGATCCAAAAGTGAATACTAAAAGAAGAATTCAGATTGGAATGGCAACATTGGGATATATACCAATGGTTATTAGTTGGAAATTATACTATATGCTAATAAGGATTAGAAAAATGTGATGGTGGAGACGGATATAAAAATTTCAGTAATAATCCCGATTTATAACGCACAAGACTTTTTGATAGAATGCCTAGATTCAATATTAAAGCAGACGCTTAAGAATATTGAAGTGATATGCATAGATGATGGCTCTACGGATGATTCTTCAGTAGTGCTTAATATGTATCGTGAGAAAGATGATAGAGTACGAGTTGTTCATCAAGATAATAAAGGGTCTGCTGAAGCAAGAAATATGGGATTATCAATTGCTAAGGGTGAATTTATTTGTTTTATGGATGCAGATGATTATTATCCTAATGAGAGTGTTTTGGAATGTTTATATAATAAGGCAATTTCCAACAATGCTTTGATATGTGGGGGGAGTCTGAATCAATACTTGCAAGATAAAAACATTACCAAAACGAAATTCTCACGATTATCTAGAATGTATTCATTTACTAAGGAAGGGAAAATATTATACAAGGATTATCAATTTGATTATGGGTATACAAGATTTATATATAAGACAAAGTTAATAAAGGATAATAATGTTCAATTCCCAAACTATTGTAGATTTCAAGATCCGCCTTTTTTTGTGAGGGCGATGCTTATTGCTAATGAATTTTATGCTATACCTATGTGTACGTATGTTTATAGACAAAAACATAAAAAAATAAAATGGGATGATAGAAGAATAAACGACGTAGTAGATGCAATTTCTGATGTAATACATTTGGCGATGAAGAGTTGCTGTTGCGAACTCTTCTGGATAGCAGTATACAGATTATGTATTAGCGGCTATAGATGGGAAATAACTGAAAAACATAGGCTATTACCAGATACTGTAAAAAGAATAGAAAATATATATCAGATATGCAAAAGTGAAAATAAAAAAACAAGTGCTTTTAGGGACAGTATGTTAGGTTTTCTTTTGACAAATGGAGTTAGATGCGTGATAAAGCAAAACAAAGTTTTGCTTTTTGTCTTGAGAATGCTGGCTGCATTTGTTTTGAATGTTAAGTATTGTTTGGTGAGATATTGAGAAATCATTGATTGTATGAGAATTAGTTTATGAACGAAAAGAGAGAAAGACTAAGTGAATATTTAATGTATTTTGTTCTATCTATTTGGTTCTCGACGGAAATCATCTTTAACACCAATTTAGAATATGTCTTTTGGTGGAAAAAAACGTATGTGAATGCTTTGGTGAAATATATTTGCTTAGCATTGTTGGTTGTGCAGATAATTATTCTTCAACACTATAATGCCAAAGAAATGATACTTCTTACCGCTTTATCAATACCGATGGTTTTAGGTACATTAAACTCTGATTATAATATCATGATTTCTACATGGCTATTCATAGTGGCATCAAAATATATTGATTTTGATAAATTCGCTCGAATCGCATATATAGCACTAATTTTAATGATGTTATTAGTTTTCTACTTATATTTCTTCGGGTGGATAGATGATACGACGATATTTAGAGGAAATCTATTAAGGCATTCATGGGGGTATACACATCCTAATTGGCTTGGAATCAGAGTATTTCAAATTATATTGCTGCATTGCTATATAAGAAGAGATAAGCTGTTTTTTATTGATTATGCTGTTGTTTTTTTGGGTGCTTGGTTTGTTGACAGAGTCCCAAACTGCAAGACTGCTTATTATGCTTTGATATTCTTTTTAGTAGCATTATTGTTTGGCAAACTTATGGACTGTTTTGAAGACGGCGATACTTTTTTTGCTAAAGTTTTAATATTGATTGCTATAGTATCTAATATTGTCAGCGTAGTGCTATCAGTTATAAATGTTAAGGCATATCCTGTTCTTAAGGCGTTTGATACCTTCATGTCAAAACGATTTTCTTGGTGCCATAAAACGCTCAAATACTATGGGATAACATTGTTTGGGAGAAACATTGAATTATATACAAGAAGGATGAATTCTTTAGTAAGGAAGTTTTATGTTGATACGGCGTATATGGCAATACTTATTCGATATGGCATAGTTGTTTTTTGCATTTTTTCTATACTGTACATTTGCGCCATGATCTATTTATTTAGGGCTAGAAATTATTTCTTGATTCTTATAATGAGTCTGTATGCTGTATATGGAATAATGGAAAATACTTTTTTTTCCATGAATCAAAATATCTTCTTATTATTGTTGGCCTTTCCTCTATATCAAAAAAAAGCACTAGTTGAATCCAAGTATATTAAAAAACAAAAGCCTAGGATAAGGATAGTATTATGAATGCAAAATATAAAAAGTCTATTGACAACAATTTATGTGTATTGAAGCCAATAGATGGAAATGGAAATCCTTATATTGATATTATTAGACAATGCATAAATGATGCGGGGTATAGGCTTATCGAGCCTAAGGATGCGCTTAGACCAAACTACATTTTTAAGCAGATAAAAGTTTCAAACTTTAATTGGTATGAGAATATTGAGAGAAATACTAAGGTAAAAACGTATAGGACAATAGCAGTTAGAAAAGCTATGGTTATATTCTTAAAATATGCAAAAAAAAGCAAGATTATTATTACTGTACATAACAAAAAGAATCATAATGAAACCAATAAAGATTTGTCAGAAAAGATGTTGGTTTGGCTTATAAATAAGGCAGATGTCGTTACTATTCTTTGCGATGATACAGTTGGATTTTTAAACGGAATAGTAAAAAAGTATGGACTCGTGATAAATAATATTAATATCAAAAAAATATGCCTACCGAATTATTATGATGTGTATGTACATTCATCAAAAAAGATATTTTCTGAAATAGCTGGAATAAGAGACAAGAATTGTTTGGAATTGGCATACTTTGGAACAATATCAGAGTACAAAAATGTTGGAATATTGTTGGAGTTAGCTGATCGTATAAAGGATTTTCGAATCCACATTACTATTGCTGGAAAAGGGGAACAGAATTATTTGGAAGATATAAAAAGCAAAATAGGAATGAAAAGGAATATAACTTTTTATGACAAATATGTTCCTGATGAAAAAATATGGGGATTCATAGAGGGGGCAGACTTAGTAGTATTGCCGTATAGAAAAGAATCGATACTTAATTCGAGTGCAGTATTATTGGCATTGACTGTTGGAACTAATGTGGTGTGCCCTGAAATGGGAACAACCAAAGAGTTTCCACAAGGGTTGATATATACGTATGATTACAATAGTGATGATGAACATCTAGAAAAGCTCTACGAGGTAGTTATTGAGGCATACAATGATTACTGTCATAATAAAGAAAAGTTTGAGTTTAGGGCAAAAAGAATAAATAGCCTTGTTTTAGAGAATAATTCTAAGGATATAGTAGCTCAAAAGTACAAAGAACTTTATGATGAACTGACGATATGAATCAAGAAAAAAGACAAAACAACTTAATTAAAACATTTGTCGCTTCAACTGCTTCGATACTTACAGCAAGCCTTTTGAATCTTATAATTACGCCATATATAACAGATTGCGTGGGAACAGAAGCTTATGGATTTGTTTCGCTGGCTAAACAGTTTGTTATTTATGCGTCATTACTTACAGTGGCACTTAATTCGTTTGCTGTCCGATATATATCCATGGATTATCATAAGAACAGGTATGATGAAGCTAACTGTTTTTTTAATTCTGTTTTTTGGGGTGATTTATTATTGATCATTGCCATTTCGATTGTTTTGTCATTTTGCCTGTTCGTGATGGATGGAATTTTAAAGATTCCGGATTATCTTGTTTTTGATGTCAGAATCCTTTTTATAATTGTATTTTTCAATTTCTTTATTACTACCATTTTTACTGCGTTTAGCGCATCTGCATATATAGCTGATAAGTTATATATTGTTGCTGCCGCTAACTGCATAGGATATGTAATTGAAGGAGGAATCCTTTTTCTGTTTTTCAAATTTATTTCCAATAAAGTGTATTACGTTGGGCTGGCAATGGTGCCTGTAAGTTTGATTATTGGATTAACTGACCTGTGGATATGTAAAAAATATACGCCGGAGCTATCAGTCAAAAAGGATAAGTTTGATCGTAAAGATTTACGAACTTTGCTTACAGGTGGTATCTGGACATCTGTAAATTCCGCAGGAGAGATATTGAATAACGGACTTGATCTGCTGGTATGCAATCTTATGTTGTCGTCAATGCAGATGGGGCAACTGGCCATAACTAGAATAATATCGACTATGTTTCAGAAAATATACCTAATAGTAGATAAACCTTTCCAGCCTGTATTTCTGAAATACTATGCAAACGATGACAAAGAAGGACTACTTGAACAATTATTATTTTCTATGAAAATATCAAGTGCGTTGGTAAACATCGGATTTTCCTGTATATGTTCCTTGGGACTGGTTTTTTATAGACTGTGGATACCTAATCAGGATACTGAGCTAATATATTATCTTACGGTTATAGGACTGCTTACAACTATACCCGGAGGATCAATGCATCCTCTATATTATATTTATATATTAACTGTTAAGAAAGTGATTCCTGCGGCCATTACAATAATCGGAGGTTTATTGAATGTTGCAGCGATGTACTTGCTCATTAAATACACCAATTTAGGTATATATTCGATAGTTTGGACTACAGTGGTGGTGATGTACATAATTAATTTTATAACTAATCCAATATATATGGCTTATGTTCTTCACTTTAAGTGGTATGTGTTTTATCCGACTTTATTAAGAAATACGTTTTCATGCTTTGTTATGGTAATGATATGCTGCGTGCTTGAATCGATGATAAGACCGATTGCTGTACCAGCTTTTATCATGTGCGCTGTTTTATTTGCATTTTTGGGAGCAGGTCTTCATTTTTTAATTGCCTTTTCAAATAATGAAAAAGAGAGAATTATCAAATATGTATTAAAGGTGAGATGAGACAATGGTGGATTCTAAGCAGTTTATTATTAGCAGAACCGAATGTGATAAAGATGGCTATATCAGTATTCATTTGAATAATGATTTTTTTTTCTGTTGCAAAGAGGATACCGGATTTCACATAAATCCTGTAGGTAATGTGCTGCTTATAGGTTATGCATGGCAAGTAAAGGAAGATAAAAAAAGCCCTGAAAGGATAATAGATGAATTAACCGGATCAGGAATAAAGGATTATAAGGAGAAACTTTTAACTGAAGAAGAATCATGGGCCGGCAGGTATGTCTTGATAATTGATGATTGTGTGTACCTTGATGCAACGGGATTATTAGGTATATATTACTCTGATTATGGTATATCAAGTAGCTTTAAGTTATTGGAAGGTATGCTGAATAATCCTTTTGAAATATACAGGTCCTTAGGCAGAACCAATTGGTTACCAGGGCCGCTTACAAGTGAAAAGAAAATAAAAAGAATGCTGCCAAGTCAGGTGCTGCATTATACGAGTGGCATAATTGAATCGCGTGATTTACTGAAGGCTAAAGAAAATGATATAAGCGATGATGACAGGGTCAGGCTATTTACTGATTTATTCAGGAATTCTTTGAAAAACCTAAAGCAATTATTTCCCAATGATGAGTTTGTTATTCCGCTGACCGGTGGGCATGACTCGCGGACTGTACTCGCATTGACCATATATGCAGGCATTGAGATGAAGTGTGTTACCTTGGAACGTGATAATATTTCATCCGGAGATAAAGAATTGCCTGAGCTATTATGCAAAAGGAAAAACATACCGTATTCGTATATCAAAAGGGATAAGAAGCAATTTTCAGATAAAAGAGTACGTGAATATGAAGAGCATACTTCAGGATATGCAAATGATGAAGATAAACGTTTTTTTGCTTATGGACAATATGAGAAGATATTGGTTCCAGGTACAAAAATAATCTTACTGAGGGGACATGTTTGGGAATCAGTAATTGAATACTATGAAAAGTATTTAGGAGAAAAAACTCCTGAAGACTTTATGTTGTATTATATGGATGCTTTTGATAATTTACTGGTTAAACAGTCCCTGGAAGAATATTTTAAGTGGTCGAAGAATCATCCCCAACAGGAATTAAGTGAAGCGAATCGATTTATGATAGAGCAGCGAGTCGGAAGTTGGATGTCTTCGATTGAACAGGGATTTGATTTGATGGATGGAATTATTTCATTCCATCCGGTAAATTCCCGTATATTATTGTCACTTTTGCTCGGATTTTCAAAGAATGACAGAGTAACTAAAAAACATCAAGAGCGTATAATAGAGTATTGTTGTCCAGTTTTTAAGAATATCGATTATACTGGTGGTGTTTCACATAATGAAATGACAAAGAAAACTTTAAATAGAATAACTGACAGGATTAGAAAAATGGGGGCCATAAATACAATGAAGTGGTATTTGCGAATACTAAATTACAGATGGAATATATAGGACATAAATCCGTAAATCGCAGCACGAAATAAGAATCATTGCATATCGAACAAATGTGCGATACAATAACTTGGGTGCTGCCAACAACGGTAGGCGGTTGGCTCTTTGCCGGAGTATATCATTCCGAGAACTCTCAGTATTGGGAGGGATGCGTATGAGAAATTTTGACGGGAGCAAACTTGGTGATAGAAATTGCGATTACTCTTGTGAGTATTGTAGTTACGATAGTAAGTATTATCGTGACGATCATCAGTATTTACAAAGAATCAAAAAAGTAAGCATCAAAAAAGACCGCCACGACTCCAAACGCTGCGGTCTTTTTTGATCTGTAGTAATTAACGGAGCCAACCGTCTATCGGTAGCACCTTTTATATGTATATAATATCATAACGAATTCTTTTTTCAAGCAAATACACAAGTACAGCAGACAAAGGAGACAAACTATAGAAAACGCAGCAAGCTCACATTTTGCCGGATAGTAATATTCGAGACTCTTAGTATTGGGGGATACGTATGAGTAAGGAATCGAATGCATTAACAACTGATCAGCAGCGGGCAATGGAAGTCATGAGGACCGGAGCGAACATTTTTCTTTCCGGAATATCGGGAACGGGCAAATCCTTCCTGATAAATAAGTTTATCTCTGAGAGAAGAAACAGCAACATTGTGATTTGTGCGCCTACGGAGAAGAAGGCGACCGCAATCTGCGGAGATACGCTTCAGAGAATATTTGATATTCCGGGCAGAATCATCAAGGTGGGTGAGTATAACCACAAACCGGGAAGCATTCTGAATGATGCAGACATAATAATAATTGATGATATAAACAGCTGCAGGGTGGATGAGTTTGAGTATGTGATCCGGACTTTGCGTGATATCGTGAAGAGGAAGAGCCTTGCAGAGAATCCTGATCACTATAATAAGCAGCTGATTCTGATTGGAGATTTCTATCAAAAACCGCCGAAGGTGAATGTTGAGGATAGGTCGGATTTCGTGACAGAATGGGGCTATAAGAGAGGTGAGGACCGCTTTGCGTTCAACTCATCTCTTTGGGATGACCTTTCTCTGGTAAATATCATTTTGAAAACACCTGTTGAAAACAGTAAAACTCCCGATTATATGGAGAGACTAAACAGGATCAGAATGAGCCGGGAGTCGGATGTGACCTTCGATATGCGTGAGACACTGCTTAGAACCACTAAGGCAGTATTCGATTTTTATGTAAAAATCGCGGGCGAAGCGGTGTCAGATCTGTATGAAAGCAGAAAGATAGTTGCACGTGCATATTCCGGATGGAACGATGAGGAAGACAGAAAAGTTCAGGACGAGTGGGCGATGGGAATGGGCCTTGATGAAATAGCAAGAAGACATGGAAGAACTGTCGGAGCGATAAGATCGAGGCTTATGCAAATCTAGAGTTTTATGCTTTTCATGGAATTAAAAAAGTAAAATCTGCTATAATCATAGAGTTGATATCTACTGAATTCTATGGAAGGTGTATGAAAAATGAGAAAAATACTTGTAGTTGTAGACATGCAGAAGGACTTTGTTGATGGGGCGCTCGGAACAAAGGAAGCGGTAAGCATTGTTCCGAAGGTTGTAGAGAAGATTAAAAGCTATGACAAAAATGATGTGATTTTCACAAGGGATACTCATCAGACTGACTACATGCAGACTCAGGAGGGGGCGAATCTTCCGGTGGAGCACTGTATAGAGGGAACTCCCGGATGGGAAATTGATGAGAATATAAAGGCACTCTCAGAAGGCGCAATAATTGTGGATAAGCCGACCTTTGGAAGCACGAAGCTTGCAGAGATGATAAAGGACATTGCAGCGAAGGAAGATATCGAGATTGAACTTATCGGTTTATGTACTGATATATGCGTGGTTTCAAATGCGCTCATGCTCAAAGCTTTTATGCCGGAAGTACTGATAAGTGTGGATTCATCCTGCTGCGCCGGAGTAACTCCGGATAAGCATGATGCGGCTCTCGAGACAATGAGATCCTGCCAGATAAAGGTGTACTAATTCATAAAAATATTACACTTATTTTATTTCAATTCTTATCAAAATATCGTATTATTTTCATATAGGCCTATGAGAAAGGTGGCGCTATGAGGGGAGAATACGATTATACGATTTATAGAGCAGCTCAGGTGGGCAAGAAATTGCTCGCGATTGCGGTTGCTCTTTTTTTGATTATAAGCTTTTCAGGAGATGCTATAGCTGCTGAAGTGAAGTCCGAGACTGAGAATGCAATAAGACTTACCTCCGGTAAGGGAACAATAACCATTACAGACAGCAGGGGCAAAAAGACAAAAGCCACAACCAAGATGCGACTTGATAATGGTAGCATGGTTACAACATCTTCAAAAAGCTTTGCGACTGTGAAAATTGACAGCACAAAGTACATTAAATTGGACAGCTTATCTAAGGCGGAAGTAAGAAAGAAGGAAGGCAAGGCAGAGGTTCTGCTGGACGCCGGCAATCTTTTCTTTAATGTGACATCAGCGCTTTCGGAAAATGAGATCTTCAATATTCGTACTTCAAATATGGTTATGTCGGTTCGAGGAACCTGCGCACAGGTGGAGATTCTGGATTCGAAGCATACCAGGGTGTCTCTTCTTGAGGGCAGTCTTCACTGTAAGATCACAAGCCTTAAGTCAGGGGAGAGCAAGACGGTGATCCTCCTTGCCGGACAGGCAGCAGATTTTTATCTTTCGGGAAAAGGTGAGGGTGACTGCAAAATCGTCACAGAGGATGTGAATCCTGATGCTATAAGGGGATTCGTACTTGAGGAACTCTTAAATGATAAGAGCCTTGCAAACAAGGTATTTCAGCAGAGCGGACTTGATTTCAGGAGCCTCACAAGTGATGTTGTAGAGTCCAGAATCAAAAAGGATCAGAGCACAGCTGTAAATACATCGGCAAAGGCAAAGGATGACTCTAAAAAAGCTATACAGATGGACTTTTTCAGAGAGCATGAGGAAGGAAAAATACTCTATACCACAGAGGGTGATGTTGTTATAATTCCGGAGCCTGTAAGTGAGGAGCAGATAGCAAAGGAGGCACCTCAGGCAGATCAGGCCTCTGCAGATAATTCATCCGATAATAATAGCGGCAGAGGACGAACTGTGATCAGAGAGATTTCAGCAAAATCAGGGCCGTCAGGTAGCGAGAGCGCACATTACAGGATTATTCCCAGTCCCACAGCGGTAGTTCTGTTTCATGCGTATGAGGGCGTAGGAACCTCCGCCAAGGATTAAATACTTTAGATGTCTCATAGGATATCCTCTCATCTGTCGAGAATCATTCTGGCATTAAAAGATTGAAACAGCCTCGGATGTTTATTACAATAAAATCGGAAGAATATTTTTTGAGGGGAACATTATGAAATATGCTTTTACTACATTTGCATTAATAGTGACGCTGCTTGGGGGCTTTATTTTCGGCGCATATTATATGTATAGAAAGAACAACCCTCTTCCCGCCCAGCAGGTCAATGAGGCGCCCTCACAAGAGGAGGCCTTGGATAATTCGGCCTACTATGACAGTGACGGAAACTGGATTTTTAAGTACGGCGAGAGTGAGAGCGGCTATGGTGGAAGCGGCGATTCAGTTTCCACAGGCGCTGATGCTTCTGAGAACATCGATTATCGAATCACCGGAACTACCTTTGTCTATGAGGATGATGGTCTTTATTCCGGTTTTCACGCAGTAGTTACTATTGAGAATATTGGTAAGAGTAATCTCTATCTCGGCTCGGAATCGGTGTTTGATATAGAGGACAGAAACCTTGAGGTTGTGGATTCCTATGATTATGTCAGAGCAGTTCCTGATGTCATCGCACCGGGTGAGAAGGGTTATTTCTACGTTCCTTACGGTCAGATAAAAACGAGAGAGGACAGCGTAACCATTGAAGAGGGAGATCTTTCCGGAGATTCACCTGATCCTTCAGAGGCCAACAGTGCTCCCGCAAATGTAAACGGTGAGGATTTTAACGCTATAGATATAGATGAGCTTGAAAAAGCTCTTAAGGAGGAGGGGCTGACCTCTTCTTCAATAAAGGATGTTGAAAAGATAGAAGTAAGCGCAGATAAGCTCATGGCAGCCGCAGATTCTGCCGGAGGAACTACTGTCGATGAAGCTGATCAGAGTAGTGGCGGCACAGAGCTTCTTCCCGCTGATGAGAATGGCGAAGAGATACCGCCTGAGGGACAGGCACCTGATGAAGGCGCACCGGAGGGTACAGAGGAAGTTACCTCCGGCGATGCAGCTATTTCAGAGGACGGTGCAGCTTCTTCAGCAGCTGAGAGCTCATCCAAAGAAGAACAAAAGCCAAGTTATCCCGGACTCTCACTTTACAGGGTGCATGAGTACTTTATAATGCCCAACCTTGATGTTCAAAAGTGCGCGAATGATCCTCGCAGCGACTTTGATATAAGCAATATAATGTATGGAAGTAATACAAGCGGCTATTTCACTCTGTCTGCAGATGTTACCAATCTCTCCGACAGAAATGTTGATTATATTCCGGTTACGGTTGTTGCGCTTGATCGCAGGGGTAATGCGATCGCTGTAGGAAAGGATTCCATCACGGATTTTTATACCGGCGCAGTAAGAAGCTTCGGAGTAAGCTATATTCTCACAAGAGAGGAGCGCTCCAACATAGTTCAATGTGTTGTCTATGCAAGGGAAGCAGTTAGCAAGCAATGATAAGCGAATTAATTAGTAATTACGGTACACTCATCAAACAGGTACTATCGGATTTGGTGAGTGTAACTAAATATATGAATATAGGCATAGGGATCGCCCTGATGTACGGGGCGGTCTATTTGTTGTACGTTGTAATATGTAAGCTTTTGGGAAAAGAGAGAAAGCTTACCACCGGACATGCAGTTGCGGTTTTTGCACTGCTGATTTATTTAACAGCAACTCTTTTCATAGTATTCATGAGCAGAGAACCCGGGCAATATGAGGGTGTAAATCTGGAACTGTGGTCCTCCTGGGGCACGACGACTTTAAAGAGAGCGATGTTTATTGAAAATATCATTATGTTCATTCCGATGGGTATACTGTTGCCGAGTGCTTTTAAGAGGTTGAGGAATCCTTTTGTGTGTGTATTCACCTGCGCTGTTCTCTCCATTTTTATCGAGCTGATTCAGTTTGTAAAAGGGCTTGGAATCGCAGAGCTGGACGATGTTGTGACTAATACAGCAGGAGGTGCCATAGGATGGCTTATTTGGGGCATTTTCTGCGTGATGGGGCTGATTGTCACGCGTATTTTCGGGAAAAAAGAGGAAGAAGAGAAAAAGAAAAGCTAAAGAAAAATGTTACAAAAACTTGACGAATGTGTAAAATTGGAGTAATATCTCGAACTATGGGGAGCAGTATCGCTCCCTATGTCTGTATTTAAGCACATTTTGCAACCTTTAAACTTGTTTCTCATAGGAATTTCAAGGAGTTTAACAGTATTTTTATGAAAAGAACAGGTAACAGGAACAAAAACGTCAGGAAATTTATCCCGGCAGCACGAATCGTGTTTGCCGCTTCCATACTTCTTATAATAGTACTTCTTGTTCAATTTGGTGCGAAGGCCATTGATGAGAAGAGTGCTATCGAAACTAAACAGGAGACTATCCACGTGCCGGCCGATAATACGGCAAGCGCTGCAGATAGCAGTTCCCTGACCGTGGGAATATTCACCGCTCTCAATGCCAAGGCAGCCGATACCCAGACTATTGTGAAGGAAGGTATTACAGGAAAAGAGATTGAGGAGACAGAAACTCCAAAGGCAGAATCTGAGGAGACAGACGCATCGGATATCGATTATATGGTAACCGACTATGCGATAACCATTTATGAAAATGTAAAGAATTACTATTCAAATGATCGTGTCAATATCAGATCAGGTGCGGGCATTATGTTTGACAGACTGGATACAATTTCCAGAGATTCAAAGGTAGAAGTTCTCGGAGAGACCGATAACGGATGGTATCAGGTAAAGCATGATGATGAAGTCGGATATATCAAGATGGACTATCTTCAGGAAGAGGAGCCGGGTACCGAGTACATTTTTGCCGGCGATTCCAGAACAGTTCAGATGAGTCAGGCCGTTGATAAGGATGACTACGAATGGATTGCCAAGGTGGGTGAGGGCTTCTCATTTTTCTCTAATGAAGCGGTTCCGAAGATCGATGCTGAGGCAGGAAGCGGAAGCACAATTATCATCAACTATGGCGTAAATGACCTTTACAACGCCGAAAAATATATTAAACTTATAAATAAGAAGGTAGATTCATGGATAGCTGCAGGTGCCACCGTTTACTATGCGGCGGTTACTCCTGTAAGTGATTATCCCACCATCACCAATTCGGATATCGAAGAATTCAACAGTGAGATGAAAAGCGGGCTTGATAGCAGAATCGGATGGCTCGATGGGTATTCATATCTCCAGAATAAGGGATTTTCATCAGGTGATGGCCTTCATTATAATTCAGATACTTATAAGACGCTGTATACATACTATATGAATCAGGTTGCAGCGCAGAAGGAAGCATGATACATGGTATCCATTAAGGATGTGGCAAGAGAAGCGGGAGTTGCCATTTCAACAGTTTCTAAGGTTTTAAATCATTATCCGAACATAAGTGAATCAACTCAGAAGAAGGTTATGGAGGCAGTTGACCATTTAAACTTCGTCCCTAACCAGGTTGCGGCTGCGCTGTCCTCGAAGAGATCGGGAAGGATAGCGCTTCTTTTGAAGTTAAATATGAAGACGCAGGCGATAGATGAGATAGATATGCAGTATATCTCAGGTGCTCTCGCCATGGCTCAGGAGAAAAAGCTCGATGTCATAACTGTGTTCTATTCTGTTATTGCTGAGATGAATTTAGAGGAGATGATCAGATACTTTGCGTCTCAGAGTATCAGCGGAATAGTCATTTTCGGAATGAACAACGATGATAAGGTTCTTCATCAGCTGGTTGATTCACAGAAATTCAAGATAGTTGTGGTGGACGGCGCCAATATAAATGAAAACACATCAGTTGTGGGCGTTGATCATTATCAGGCTCAGTATGATGTAGCAGAGAAGACTATACGCGAGAATAAGTGTAAGAAGATTCTCTACATCGCCGGTATGAGAAACAGTTTCGTTACTGACGAGAAGATAAGAGCAATGGAGGATCTTGCGAAAAAGAAGAAGCTTAAGCTTTTCATCCGCAATGGCGACTTCTCCGAATTAAAGGCGCGAAATCTTACTCTTAAGTATGCAAAGAACAGGGATGTGGTTGTCTGCGGTTCCGACTTGATGGCAATTGGTGCGATGAAAGCCCTTATCGATATGGATATTTTCAGACCGGTCTGCGGTTTCGACGGTATCATTCTGATGGGGTACGTTGGTAAGCAGATGAATACGGTTAAGCAGAATTTCAACAATGTTTCAGCCGAGGCAGTCTGCGAATTGAACCGCCTCCTCAACGGCTCCGCCGGCAGGAAGGTCCGCCTACCTCATACATTAGTTAGACTTAAATATGAAGACATCATCTGTTAAACCTATTGCAGTGCGAAGAAAATAAAAATGATCAGGCTGTGCTTGCACAAAGCTTGATCATTTTTATTTTCTTCATAGGGCGGTAGCCCTACAACGAGGAATCATTGATTCCGAGTCTGCAATAGGTTCTGTTATTCAAAGAATACAACAGTCAAAAAATTTCGAAAAAATTAATATTGCGGAAAACGTTTTCGCATGATATGATATATTCAGTTTTGGAGAAAACGTTTTCTCCAAAAAGGCGAAAGGAGGAATTATGAGTCAGCACAGTAATTTACAGCAGGACGTTTTAGTAACCAATATGGAGGAGTCACTTAGCGGCATTGCGAACGAGAAGTTCGGCAAGAGCCTTAAAGATTTGAGCGATAAGGAGACCTATGTTGTTCTTCTTGAGTACTCAAATCGTCTTATGGATGTAGCGCAGATTACAGGCGGCGAGAAGAAGATATATTATATTTCAATGGAGTTCCTTATCGGAAAGCTCCTTTCAAATAACCTTATCAACCTCAGAATTTATGATAAGGTAAGCGAGATTCTTGAAAAGAACGGCAAGAGCCTTGCAGCCATCGAGGAGTGCGAGCCCGAGCCTTCACTTGGTAACGGCGGTCTCGGAAGACTTGCAGCATGTTTCCTTGATTCAATTGCAACCCTGGGACTTTCAGGAGAGGGTATCGGCCTTAACTACCACTATGGTCTCTTTAAGCAGGTGTTCAAGGACAACCTTCAGACTGCAGAGAAGGATGCGTGGATTGAGAATGAATCCTGGCTTGAGAAGACAGACACTACATTCGAGGTTGCTTTTGGCAAAAAGAAAGTAGTTTCAAGACTCTACAATATGAATGTTGTCGGCTATGACACAGGTGTTAACAAACTCAGACTTTTTGATGTTGAGACAGTTGATGAGAGCCTTGTAAAGAAGGGCATCACTTTTGATAAGGAAGAGATTGAGAAGAATCTCACACTTTTCCTCTATCCCGATGATTCCGATGAGGCGGGTAACCTCCTTAGAATTTATCAGGAGTACTTCCTTGTAAGTAATGCAGCTCAGCTCATCCTGAAGGAGCAGAAGGAGCATCAGTATGACCTTCGCGAGCTCAATAAGCATGCAGTTATCCAGATCAACGATACGCACCCCACAATGATTATTCCCGAACTCATCAGAATTCTTGTTGAGGATAAGGCATTTTCAATGGATGATGCCATCGATGTTGTATCTAAGACTTGCGCTTATACAAACCACACAATTCTCGCAGAGGCACTTGAGACGTGGCCTCTTAAGTATATCGAGAAGGCTGTTCCGCAGCTCGTTCCTTACATTAAGGAGCTTGATAAGAGAATCCGTGCTAAGGTTAAGGATCCTGCAGTTCAGATCATTGACAAGGATAAGAAGGTACACATGGCATTTATTGACATCCACTACGGTTTCTCCGTAAATGGTGTTGCTGCCATCCACACTGAGATTCTGAAAAACTCAGAGCTTAATGATTTTTACAAGCTATATCCTGAGAAGTTCAATAACAAGACAAACGGCGTAACCTTCAGAAGATGGCTTATGTCCTGTAACCATCCTCTTACTGAGTTCATCTCTGATAAGATCGGTGACGGATTCAAGAAGGATGCTGATAAGCTTGAGGATCTCCTTAAGTTCATCGACGATCAGGAGACTCTGGATAAGCTTGATGCCATCAAGCATCAGAAGAAGGAAGAGCTCGCTGCTTACCTTAAGCAGAAGGAGAACGTTGAGGTTGATCCTAACTCCATCTTCGACATTCAGGTTAAGAGACTTCATGAGTACAAGCGTCAGCAAATGAATGCCCTTTACATCATCCACAAGTATCTGGAAATCAAGGGCGGCAAGAAGCCCGCGCGTCCCATCACATTTATTTTTGGTGCGAAGGCTGCTCCCGCTTATGTAATTGCGCAGGATATTATTCACCTGCTTCTCTGCCTTCAGGAGATCATTAACAATGATCCCGATGTAAAGGATTACATGAAGGTTGTTATGGTAGAGAACTATAACGTAAGCTATGCTGAGAAGCTTATCCCCGCTTGTGATGTATCAGAGCAGATCTCACTTGCAAGTAAGGAAGCTTCAGGAACAGGTAACATGAAGTTCATGCTTAACGGTGCAGTTACTCTTGGAACTGATGACGGTGCAAACGTAGAAATCCACAATCTCGTAGGTGATGATAACATTTACATCTTCGGTATCAGTGCAGATGAAGTTATCACTCATTACAAGAAGGCAGACTACGTTTCCAAGGATTACTACAAGAAGAGCAAGGTCATCAAGGAAGCAGTTGACTTCATCACATCCAAGCAGTGCCTTGCAGTGGGCCACAAGGAGAACTTGAAGCGTCTCCAGGATGAGCTCCTTAAGAAGGACTGGTTCATGACTCTTATCGATCTCGAGGATTATATCCGTGAAAAGGATTTGATTTTCGCAGACTACGAGAACCGTGATAAGTGGAAGAGAATGATGCTTACCAACATTGCAAAGGCCGGCTTCTTCTCATCAGACAGAACAATTGAAGAGTATAACAGAGACATCTGGAAACTTTAATAATCACCCCGCCTCAAAAGCTTGAGGCGGGATTTTTTTAGGGAAAATGTGATAAAATAGAGCAATGTGCAGGGGAGCATAAGATGAGGAGGAATTTGGGTTTGAAAAAAAGTTTTGCTAAAAGTATTATTACTCGTTCACTTTCAATATTGATGGCGGCCATGATTTTATTGATGGCGCCCATCACGTCTTACGCAGAGGGCTCCGATCCTGTTTATGATTCCATGACGCTTCGCTCCGAATCGATGAGTGATTTCATGATCAAGGCGAATAGATATTACGGACACATTCTTAGTGATACTTCATCCCCTGAATCAAAGAGAGTGCTCTCAATGGGGGCGGTTTATCTGACGAGCGGGGAGACACTTCCTGAGAAGTTCACGGTTTATCTGGGTAAAATAAAACTCTTTGCATATTCGCTTTCCAAAAGAAAATGGATTGTCATCGACTCACAGCCATATCCCAGTGGAATTCGAGTTTATACTCTTCCGTGGAAAAATTCCAAGTCTAAAAAATGTAACAGCATAACCTATACTGACAGCTATGCGAAGGTAGACCTTACTGCGGATGAGATGAAGAACTGCGTGCTGCACTTTTGGGGAAAAACGGCATCGATTGATAAGTCGGATTACCTCTTCTATGCATGCGGCTTTGAATTCTGGACTGATGAAGCTGCTGCAGGCAAATTCACGGCAACCAGCGGAATTGATACCAAGAATGCCTCGGGCTCGCAGACTGTAACCCAGCTCTACTCATCACGCGGACTTACGACGCAGACTTATAAGAGAATCCAGTGGGGACACACTGTTCCTAACGACGTTTATTCGAAATACAAAACCTCAACGCTTAATGCTCTTTTCGAAAACGGACAGCTTGAACCCGGACTTTATACGGGAACAGAGCCCAAGGGGACGGTACCTGTCGATCCCTATATGAAAAAGACAAAGCTAAACGATGTCATCATCGGAAAATCGACACTAAAGCTCAAATGGAAAAAAGTGAAATCCGTAATCGATGGCTATGAAATTCAGTTCAGCACTAACAAGAAATTCAGAAACAAGGTGGGTTCGATTTTTATAGATAAGCCGGGTGCCGCAACCAAGAAATTCAAGCACTTAAAATATGGTAAGAAATTCTACCTGCGCATGCGTACTTATAAAAATGTTGGAAGGCAGAAAGTTTATTCCAAGTGGAGCAAAAAAGTAGGGGTAAATTTGAAGAAATGACAACAAAATAGGGCACCCTCTGCTTATCATAAACATTATTAGAAATTTTTTTTAAAGATGTAAAACCAAACGGCTTTTCAAGGGTACTAATAAGTAGAACCAGGAAAAGGAGGAGAGCGGTTTCGACAACTATAAGATAATAAATATGGAGATGTGTAGAATGGATGAAAAGCTTATAAGAGCCATTGAGGATATGGCGGCGGGAAAAGAAGAGGGCTTCAATGCGGTATATTCAGCAACCTACAATCACGTTTATTTCCGTGCAAAGGCATACATGAAGGATGAGGCTGATGCGCAGGATTTGACACAGATTGTATATATTGAGGCCTACAAAAACATAAAGAGACTGCAGAATGCGGAGTCTCTTTTCGGATGGTTGGACGGAATCTGCCATAATCAGGGAATGAAAATCTTTCGCAAGAAAAAAGATGTGCTTCTAAATGGCGATGAGGAAGGAAATGATATCTTCGAGACACTTGAGAGTAACGACCTTGCGTCACTGCCTGAGCTGTCGGCAGATCAGAAGGAAACAAGCAGGATAATTCAGGAGTTCATCGATGAGCTTCCGGAGGTTCAGAAAGCTGCGGTTATCGCTTATTATTTTGATGGTTTTTCAGTCGGAGAAATTGCGCAGATGCAGGATTGCTCGGAGGGAACGGTTAAGAGCCGCCTGAACTATGCGCGCAAATTCCTCAAGGATAAGGTTGAGGTAACAGAAAAGCGAGACGGTATCAGACTTCACGTTGTTGCACTTCCTACTTTGTACTATGCTATCAGGCTTATGTCAGAGAATACGAAGCTCTCCGCAAAGGCTGCAGAGGGCATCTATGCGGGAAGCTGTGCGCATGTCGGACTTACACCCGGAGCTATAGCACTTGGCAATGCGGGAGCAGGAATGTCAGCAAATATGGCTGCTACAGGTGTTGCAGTTGCAGGCGCAGCAGGGACTGCTGCCACAGGTGCCGGAATATCGATAGGCGTGAAAGCTCTGATAATTGCCGGCGCGATTCTGGCCGGAGCGGGCGCAGGTGCCGGAGCGACTTATTATGTGGTGAATCAGAATGCTGCAAAAACAGAGAAATTAGCGGATGCGAGTGATGAGGATCTGGAAGGGTTAGCGGAAGCGGTTAATCAGGGGGATTCTGAAGGACAATCCAATGATTCTCAGAATCAAGATGGCACAATACCATCAGGAAGTGGAGAAAACAATGATGGAAACAATGATGAAAGCCCGGATAATACATCTGATGATGTAACCCTTACAGAAGATGAGAAAATTCAGATTGTTGATGCCATCGGCTTTTATTCTCAAGATTGGCTGGACGCAGGGAACTTTGTATTTTGTGCAAGATTGTATGCTGTATATACATTATGGAATAACCCTGAAGGAAAAAAGGCCTTCCCTTGGAAAAAGGATGATAAACTGGACGTTCCTTTTGTAAAGGATTTCTATAATGCCCTTGGTATAGAAATATCCGCTGATTACGATTTTGATGATAATGGCGTCACTGTCGACTCTGACAATCTGCTCGGAGAAGGCGAATTGGCAATGGACTATTATGCCTATGAAGGACTTGATATAAAAAATAATGGAGACGGAACATATACGTTGACCGGACAATACAGTTGGAAATCACTGGATGATGAACCCGGGTCAGCACCCAGTTTGTTTCCCTTCACCGCAACAGCTGTAAAGGGTGGAAATCCGGATATTTTCGGTGGCCTTATCATTAAGGATTGCAGCACTTTTGACTATTCGAAATGGAAAGTAAGCAGTTCGAAAGTATCAATGAATTCGGAGCTTATGGCGAAAAAGGCAGCTGAGCTTATAAAGCAAAAACAGGCGGAAGGAATAGTTGATAGCTATTATCCACTTTACTTTGTGTATGATGTTACGGCTGATGGTATTCCGGAGTTTATAGTCCAGCAGGGAACCTGTGAGGCTGATTACATGATGAACATTTACACCTGGGTGGATGCTAAATCCGATTGGATTAAAATGGGAGAAACTCTGGGAGCTCATGTTGGTGATTACTGGGGAAAGAATTCACATGATGGCTTCTACGGATCTTCGGTGCACATGGGATATGAATTCGTATATGATTATGATGGTAAAAGTAATACCACAAATCAGATATATGAAGGCGAAGTTGAATGGATAGATTATCCAAATGGTGATTCCGATATTAAAACCCTGTATCAACCAACGGATGCTACACTACTCATGTTTTATTCAGACACCTCAGCCGGTGCGATTAAGTCTGTAATTGAAAGCGCAAAATAAATTAAGCATAGTTAAAAGAGGCAGTTGTTTAGTCTACAGCCACTTTTTTCGTGCAAAAAAATTTTTTTAAAAATTTTTCAAAAATATAAAACCAAATCAAAACCCGCCGGTACTTATAGATAGAACAACAAAAATAAGATAAGGAAAAGAGGGAAAAGAAGATGAAGAAAAATGGATTATTAAAAAGGACAGGAGCTTTGCTTCTTGCAATGTTTATGTCAGTTGCAGCTTTTAGTGCATTTGCTCCTGAGACAAAACTTACGACTAAGGCAGCAGGTGAGACACAGGATACGGCAACTGTGCTAACGCCTAATTCAGAATGGACAGCATGGACACCACTTGTTGATGGAGGAACACACTTCTACAAAGTGGTTTTGGCTGAAGATGGGGAGCTTACATTAAGTGCTGCATTTAAGAATTGTTATGGCGTGAACGCATTTCTTCGGAAAGAGAAGAACACTGATATCTTGTGTCATGTACAAACTATTTTCGGGACAGAAGAAGATGCTCCTGTTACAGAATCCGATAAACGTGTTTTGTCAGCGGGAACTTACTACATTGAAGTTACTGGAAAGGGTGTCAGAAATAAAGATAAGGGTAATGGTTATCAGAACTATAAGATAAAGACCAGTTTTAATAGTTACGGAACATCTGAAAGTGTCGAAGATAGCTATGATAATCCTAAGGAATATACAATCAATACTGTAGCTACAGATGCATTTACTTGGACAGAGAACATGGATTGGTACAGATTTAATGTAGATAAAGAAGGAAAGTATATTTTTAGCATTACCAGTTATGGTTTTGAAGGTGGATCAATAACCTGTAATGCTAAAATAATGAATTCTGATTTGACAGAAGAAAAGCTTTCGCTTGAAAGAAATGGAGGATATACTCAGGAGATTAAAACAGGAGATGCTTATCTTACTCCCGGAGTGTATTACATAAAGCTTGAAGGCAAAAACACAAAATATTCTTTTTCTGTAAAGGGCTCTACAATCAAAAAGAGTAAAATAACAAAAGTAAAGTCACCCAAGAAGAAAAAGGTAGAGGTTACCTTCAAGGAAGCAAAAGATGCTAATGGCTATCAGATTCAGTACTCAACTGACAAGAATTTCAAAAAAAATGTAAAATCAAAATCTTTTGAGAATGATAAGGCTGAGAACATTGGAAACGGTTACAGAAAAATCACCATTGGCAAGCTTAAGAGACATAAGAAATACTATTTTAGAATCAGAGGCTATGTAGAATCAAACAAGTCAAGATTTTACTCCGACTGGTCAAACGTAAAGAATACAAAAATTAAATAAATGTAATAAACATTCAAAATCCGGGAAGCTTTAAGGTTCTCGGATTTTTTTATATTTTGTGGTATACTTGTGAAGTTGTATGACATTTCGAAGAAAAGAGGGAAAAGAGGATGAAAAAAGAAAAATTGCTAAAGAAATTTGGGGGAGTGCTTTTGGCATTAACTATGGCAGTTAGTCCAATCGGTGCCTTTAATCCGGAAACTAAAATTGTTGCCGAAGCTGCGGGCGGAAGCACTTTTGATACAACTGTAGAATTGCCGGCAAATATGGAGTGGACCGGATGGAATGAAATAGGTGTTGCCAGCCAGGATTTCTATAAAGTTACATTACCGTCAGATGGTATATTCAAGATTGGTCTTATGTTAAAAAACACCAGTCATATAGGTTTAGATGTTTTCAATAGCAATGATACGTCATATAGAGTAATGACTACAGGTCAGATGAATGTAGATGATTCAGCATGGACAGGAACGGATTCCAAGGCTCTTTCAGCAGGCACATATTACATCAGAGTATCAAGTGAAAGTCCCCGTAATAGAAGCCAAAAACAGAGCTATAGATTAAAGACAGTATTTGAGAGCTATGGTGTATCAGAAAATGGAAAGGATACCTATGACAATCCAAAGGAATATACTCTGAACACTTCTGTGACGGATTCTTTTACAGCCACTGATGCAGAGGATTGGTATAAGGTGAACATCACCCAGGAAGGTAAGTATCATTATACGGCTGTGGCTGAAAGCGAGGTCGTTTCCGGATACAATTATGCGGACGCAACTTTATATAATCAAGACCTGTTTGAGAAACAACATCTGGGAAAAGCGTGTTCAGGATCACCGGCATCCAGCGATATTTATTTAGCACCGGGTACATATTACTTAAAAATTGAGGGTAATCAGGTAAAATATACCTTCTCATTAAACAATGCCAAAATTGAAAACGGAAAAGTAACCAAGGTAAAATCTCCCGGTAAGAAAAAGGCAGAGATAACCATTAAGGACGTTACGGGCGTTAATGGTTACGAAATCCAGTTCTCGACTAACAAGAATTTTTCGAAGAATGTAAAAACAAAATCTTTCGAAATTGCAAAGACACAAATTGCGGGAAATAATAAAAGGAAGATAAAAATAAACAAGCTTAAGAGACATAAGAAATATTACTTCAGAGTCAGAACTTATATCGAGCATAATAATGTCAAATATTATTCAGACTGGTCAGATGCAAAGAGTGTAAAAATAAAATAATCATTCAGAATCCGGGAAGCTTTTGGGTTTCCCGGATTTTTACTAATCATAGAGCTTTTGATATAATATTATTGTATTTCGTTTTGGAATTCATCCGGAATTATCATCACAAATTCCGGAAAAAATAAAACAATTTTCATTATAAGGAGGAAAAGAAAGGCATGGCACGAAAAGTAGTTTTGGCAGGAGCTTGTAGAACAGCGATTGGCGTTATGGGAGGTGCCCTTAAGGACATTCCGGCTCCGGATCTTGGAACAATCGTAATTAAGGAAGCACTGAAGCGTTCAGGTGTAAAGCCTGAGCAGGTAGATGAAGTATATATGGGCTGCGTAATTCAGGCAGGTACAGGCCAGAACGTAGCACGTCAGGCAGCAGTTAATGCAGGAATACCGGTTGAGGTTCCTGCAACTACAATTAACGTACTTTGCGGATCAGGTCTTCACTGTGTAAACCTTGCAGCAAAGCTTATCTCTATGGGAGATGCAGATATTATCGTAGCAGGTGGTACAGAGAGTATGTCTCGTGCACCTTATGCACTTCAGAATGCAAGATTTGGTTACCGTATGAACAACGGTGAGCTCATCGATACAATGATCAAGGATGCACTTACAGATGCGTTCGGAGGCTTCCACATGGGTATCACAGCTGAGAATATCTGTGAGCAGTGGGGACTTACAAGAGAAGAGCTCGACGAGTTTGCTGCAAATTCTCAGCAGAAGTGCGAGAAGGCACAGGCTAATGGCGTATTTGATGAGGAGATCGTTCCCGTTCCTGTAAAGGTTAAGAAGGAAACTGTTATGTTTGCTAAGGATGAAGGCCCCAGAGCAGGTGTAACAAAGGAGAGCATCTCTAAGCTCCGTCCCGCTTTCAAACCTGATGGAATGGTAACAGCAGCTAACTCTTCAGGTATCAACGACGGCGCAGCAGCTATCGTAGTTATGAGTGAAGAGAAGGCTAAGGAGCTTGGCATCAAGCCCATGGCTACATGGATTGCCGGTGAGCTTGCAGGCGTTGAGCCCCGCATCATGGGTATCGGTCCTGTTGCTGCAACCAAGAAGACAATGGCTAAGGCTGGCTATCAGATTTCTGACTTTGATCTTATTGAGGCTAACGAGGCATTCGCTGCTCAGTCAGTTGCAGTTGGTAAGGATCTCGGCTTTGACCTTAACAAGCTCAATGTAAACGGCGGCGCTATCGCCCTTGGACACCCGGTAGGATGCTCAGGCTGCCGTATTCTTGTAACACTTCTCTATGAGATGCAGAGACGCGACGCCAAGAAGGGACTCGCTACTCTTTGCGTAGGCGGCGGAATGGGAGCTGCGGCAATCGTTGAACGAGACTAAGATATTATGCCTTCCCCCTAAGGGGGAAGGTGTCAGCTTTAGCTGACGGATGAGGGTTATATGAACGTAAACCTTGGTAAAGGCTTCGGCCCTTTAGACTTTGATGAAAACGGAAAAATGTTTTCTCTTTTTCCTGAAAATCTCCCCTATGTGGATGACGACTTCGACGGCAATGATGCGGACTTCACAGTATACGTAGACGCTGAACTCGTAGAAGCTGTCTGCAATGCGGGACTTGATTTTGAGGAATTCCTTCGCGCGGAAGAAGATGAGCGCCGAGAGATGCTTGAGGATGTTGGACTTAATCCGAATGATTACGAGCTTGATTTCGACCGCGATGTCAGAGAACGTCTTGAAGAAGAGGGGTACTACGACATGGAGTACGACGGCGACTTTGAGGAAGCCGAAGATGATGAGTACGACTTCGAAGAAGACGATGATGACGAGGACGACGAAGACGAGTACGATGAGGAAGATGAATCCGACGAAGACTATGATGAGGATGAGGAAGACTTCGAGGATGATTCCGAAGATAACTATCCGGATGAGGACGACGAAGACGATGATTATCCGGATGAAGAATACGGCTCAGACGACGACTTTGGAGGAGACGGCCGGGGCGGCAATAAACATGGTGACTCGGGAGATGCCTTTTTTGGCAACCTGGGAAGATAAGTGATCATAGACTTTGGTATCCATGCAATTTATGGATACCAAAGCTATTTATTGTATAGGTAATTCCTATGAAATAAAAAAGTAATTAGAGGGAACGGTATGAGCAAAGACAGAGGCGTTCGATTATGCAAAGACTTATGTAAGCGTGATTTTTGCAGGTGTTCCGTTTCTTGTATTTTATCAGTTTTTTGCCGCAACATTAAGAAGCCGCGGTAACAGCAGAATCCCGTTGGCTGCCGCGGCATCTATTATGGTGAGATAACTGCCTGGATTTTTGCGAATCTTATTCTTATTGCGGCATATTACTATGAGCTTCATTTTAAAAAATAAGTACTTGCAATGAATGTTAGTCTGTGCTAATATAACCGTGTTAGCAAAAGCTAACTAAATGACATACATAGTCATAAGAAATCTCCTACCTGAAAAACCCGCGTCTTGCCAACGCGGGTTATTTCGATTAAAGGATATTTGCAATTTACTTTATTTCATAGGTTTTCATAATGCCGCGAACAGCGTATTCAAGTTCGGGCATCAGTTCATCAAGTGGCTGTGGCTGCTTGTAGATAATAGAACTGTAACCGGCAGAGCTGACCATCTCGACTATCAGAAACATCATGAGCTCGGGATTTCGATATTTCACCTCGGATTCCTCAAACATCTTGGTGATTATCCTCAGGAAGTCAGTCTCGGAGTCATCAATGTTCGTGGTCATGGCCTCCTTAAACAGAGCCCAGCTGAGATCCTTATAAATAAGGGATAGGAGCATATGATTATTTGAAAGCTCAATGAGAATATGCTTCATCATGAAAATAATCTTATCCTCAACCGAATGAAGGTCTTCCTTTAGAAGTTCTTCGTAAGCGACACCAAAGAGCTGATTTGATTTACGCGCAATCAAACGGTTCCTTATATCATATTTGTCTTTGAAATACAGATAAAAGGTTCCCTTCGCAACTCCGGCTTTCTTAACAATGTCGGAAATTGACGTCTGATTGATTCCCTGCGAAGTGAACAACTCAAAGGAGGTGTTTAAGAGAGAATCAAGTTTCAGTTTTTTGTTTTCATCCCATTTTCCCATAAATAAATCCTACCACATAAACTTAGAAAAGACTCGAAAAAATAAATATTGACCATCAGTCATTTTTGGAGTATAACATAAAGTGTAAAAAATGACCAGCGGTCATAAAATATTTTTGTGAGGAAATGGTTATGAAATTTTTTTCTAAGGCAATTGTAAAATCCAGATTCATAATACTGATTGCCAGCATCGCACTGATGATTCCGTGCCTTGCGGGAATGGCAGCCACGAGAGTTAATTACGATATCCTCTCATATCTGCCCGGGGAGATTGAGACCATGAAAGGTCAGGACATCCTCATGGATCAGTTCGGAACCGGAGCGTATTCGCTTTTCGTAGTTGAGGGTATGGCTGATAAAGACATAGCCGAGTTGAAGGCGAATATTGAGACAGTTAATCATGTAAAGAAGGTTATCTGGTATGACACCTTCATGGACTATTCCATTCCGAAGGAGATGCTTCCGGATAAGGTAACCGAGGCACTCGGAACCGGAGACACACAGCTGATGTTTATCATCTTTGATGATACGACCTCGAGCGACGGCACGATGGAGGCCATAACAGAGATCAGGAAGATAGCCAATGAAAAATGCTTCCTTTCGGGAATGGCGGCAATCGTTCTTGATACCAAGAATCTTACGGAAAAAGAAACACCTATATATGTAGGAATGGCAGTACTTCTTGCTGTAATTGTTCTTTCACTGACAATGGATTCCTACCTTATACCTTTCTTCTTCCTTATAAGTATCGGAATTGCAATCATGTTCAACATGGGAACAAACATATTCCTGGGACAGATTTCATTCCTTACAAAATCGCTTAGTGCGGTTCTTCAGCTCGGTGTTACACTGGATTATTCAATTTTCCTGTGGCACAGTTACCAGGAGGAACTTGAAAAGGGTATAGATGATAAAAAGGAAGCAATGGCAAACGCTATCACAGCAACGTTCCAGTCGGTGCTTGGTTCATCAATTACAACCATCGCAGGTTTCGTGGCACTTTGCTTCATGAGCTTCACAATCGGCCTTGACCTTGGAATCGTCATGGCGAAGGGCGTTATCTTCGGCGTTGTTGCCTGCGTAACAGTTCTTCCCTCAATGATTCTGATATTTGATAAAATAATAGAGAAGACAAAACATAAACCGGTTGTTCAGGAATTTGTAAAAACACCCAGATGGATATCCAAGCATGCCATCATATTCGGAGTGCTTTTCCTGTGTCTCCTTCCTCCGGCAATCTGGGGATACAGACACGCAGCTGTTTACTACGATCTGTCAGAGACACTGCCCGTTAAGCTTTCGAGCAGACAGGCGATGATAGAGCTTGAAAAGAATTTTGAAACAAATACAACCTACATGATCCTTGTGGATGCAAACCTTGATACAGCTACAATGCAGGGCATGGTGAATGAACTTAAGAGTGTTGATGGAGTTGATGGAGTACTCGGACTTGAATCACTGATGGGACCGCTTCTTCCCAGGGACATGATTCCCACTGAGCTTAAGGATGAGCTTTCAAGTGATGAGTATCAGATGCTAATGGTTACAAGTCAGTATAAAACAGCATCCGATGAAGTTAACGCTCAGATTGGTAAGGTAAACGAAATTGTGAAAAAGTACAGTCCTACAGCAATGGTCGTCGGTGAGGCACCTTGTACTAAGGATTTGATCACGATTACCGATAAAGATTTTAAGACAGTCAGCATTGTTTCTATTGGCTGTGTATTCCTTATCATTGCATTTGTAATGAAATCTATATCTCTTCCTTTTATACTGGTTGCAGTTATAGAATTTGCTATTTTCATCAACATGGGTATCCCCGGATTTACGGGAACCGTAATACCTTTCATATCATCGGTTGTTATCGGAACAATTCAGCTCGGTGCAACTGTTGACTATGCAATCCTTATGACAACTCGTTATTGTAAGGAGAGAAAAGATGGCCAGAGCAAGAAGCAGGCTACGCGAATCGCGCTTTCAACAAGTATGAAGTCAGTTATCGTAAGTGCGCTAAGCTTCTTTGCAGCAACCTTCGGCGTAGGACTCGTATCCAGCGTCGACATGATCGGATCTCTTTGCTTCCTCATGGCAAGAGGCGCGCTGATCAGTATGACAGTAGTTATTTTTGTTCTGCCTTCCATGTACATGATATTCGATGGACTTATCATTAGAACTACATGGGGTATGCATGATTGCATTAAAAGAGATGCAGACAGAAAGAAAAATAAAGACGTTGCAGTCCTTGATCAGGTAGGACTTGGTTGAAACAGTAATAAAACATCAATTTGAAATAGAGTTTTCGCAAACACTTAGTCAGAGAAAAAGGTTATATATCTGACGAGAAAAGGAAAAGAGGAATTGGTATGTATAAGAGAAATTTACTTAAAGCTACATCAGTTTTAACAGCGTTTGCACTTGCATTCGGTACAATGACAGGCTGCGGACTTGGTAAAAAAGCAGAAGATACAGTACAGGTTCAGGATATTACCGAGGAGAGCCCCGAAGCCGAAGAGCTTGTGGAGACAATGACACAAGCAGCTTTTACCGGAAATAAAGAGAATTCTGAGAGCGGAAAAGAAGAGACTGTATATGTTATGACTGATGCCAATGGTACAGTTGATGAAGTTGTGGTAAGCAACTGGTTAAAGAACGCAAACGGCGACAAGTCACTTACAGATACAACAAACCTGAAGGACATCGTAAATGTTAAGGGCGATGAGTCCTTCAAGGACAACGGCGACGGAACTGTTACCTGGGATGCCGAAGGACAGGACATCTACTATCAGGGAACACCCACACAGGAAGTTCCGGTCGGCGTAAAGGTTACCTACGAACTTGACGGAAAGCAGATGAAGGCCGAGGACATCGCAGGAAAGAGCGGAAGAGTAAGAATCCGCTTTGACTATACAAACTCACTTAAGAAGGAAGTTGAGATTGATGGACAGAAAGAGGACATCGATGTTCCTTTCACAATGATCTCCGGAACAATGCTTGATAACGCGAAGTTTGCCAACGTCAAGGTTTCAAATGGTAAGGTAATCTCCGATGCCAACAACTACGTTGTAGTCGGTGTTGCAATGCCCGGACTCAAGGAGTCACTCAAGATTGATGATGAAAAATTAAAAGAGAACGATATTGACGAGGATGAGGTTGATATCCCCGATTTCGTAGAGATCACTGCAGACGTTCAGGATTTTGAGCTTCCCATGACAGTATCAATGGCAAGCGCAAACGTAGTATCAGACCTCGGACTTGATAAGATTTACAATTCAGATAAACTCGATGACTTAAACGGCGATATGGACAAGCTTTCCGATGCTTCCACAGAGCTTAGAGACGGAACAGGTGAGCTTGCAGACGGAACACAGAAGTTTGAGGACGGAACATCAGAGCTTTACGACGGAACTGTGGAGCTTGCAGATGGAACAAAAGAGTTAAAGGACGGAACCGGCGAACTTAAGAACGGCGCAGGTGAGCTTAAGGATGGCACAAGCCAGCTTGCAAGCGGAACAGGTGAGCTTAAGAACGGAACCGGTGAACTCAGAAACGGAACCGGCGAACTTAAGGACGGAACAGGCCAGCTTAAGGATGGCGCAGGAGAGCTTGCAAAGGGAAGTAAATCACTTGCAGATGGTGCAACGACACTTAGCACAGGAATCGGAACATATACAGATGCTGTGGGTCAGATATCTTCAGGTGCTACAAGCCTTGATACCGGTATCGGTCAGCTTAAGGACGGTGCTACAACACTCACAGGCGGAATCACTTCTGCCAAGGATGGTGCTAAGAGCGTTGCAGATGGCGCAGCACAGCTTAGTACAGGTATAAATACTGCTGCGGATGGAGTAAAACAGCAGCTTGAGGTGCTCACTGTAGCGCAGTCTGCTTTTGAAGCAGAGTTTGGAGATGCTTTAGCTTTTGCTGCAAACCAGCAGGCAGGCGTTAATGTAAGAAATGCTGCTTCTCCTGCAGATGATAAAGATGTGGCAAAACTTGTAAAGGAGATTACTGAGAAACTTGCTGATACATATGCGGATGAGGTAAAGGCTGAAACACAGAAGGCAAAGGATGCTGAGAAGAAGACAGCGGAAGCAGAGCAGAAGGCAGAGGAGTCCGAAAAGAGAGCAGAAGAAGCAGAGCAGAAGGCTGAGGAAGCTACTAAGAGGGCGGAAGCGGCAGAGAAAGCTCTTCAGGAAGCCCTGAATGATCAGCAGAACAGTTCTTCAGATCAGAGTCAGTCACAGGATGATTCCGATAGTGATAAGAAAGAGAAAGCATCCGATACAGAGGATAAGAGTCAGGAAACACCCGAGGAGAATCAGGAAGCTACTGAAGAAAACAGCTCGAATGAAAATGCAGAGAATACTCAGGTGACACCTGAGGAGAGCTCAAATCAGGAGAGTACTGAACAGACAGAGCAGGCTACTGAAAACACTGAGAGTAGCGAAGCTGAACAGAATACCGAGAACACTGAAGCTCAGAGAGAAGAATCTGTAAGTCTTGGGACAGAGACTGTCGAAGAGAGTCAGGAAGCTTATGAGGGAGAGATTGAACAATATGCTGATGAAACCGGAATTGCAGCAATTTGTGCCGCAACAGGTATGACAGCTCAGGATATCCAGAACCTTCGTGCAGGTGCAGATGTTGCTATAGCAGCTGCTTCTGCCGAGGGACAGAAGCAGGCCAGTGCCCAACTTTATGCTGCATTACAGCAGGCACTTACAGCTGCAGCGGCAGAATCAGATCCTGATAAAAAGCAGCAGATATATGTAAACGCTCTTTCTCAGATTGCAACAGGAGTAAAAACTCCCACACAGACAGGAACACAGGCAATTACAACCATTGCAGCAACATATAAAACAATTGTTGCATCAAAGGAAGCTATGCAGAAGCTCTATGGTACAGATACAACTCAGGGTCTTAAGGACATTCAGGCAGGTGCTTCACAGCTGGCAGTTGGTGCTAACAGCCTCTACGATGGAATGAAGAAGCTTGATGCAGGCGGAACAACTCTTGGTCAGGGACTTGTTTCACTTAAGGATGGTTCAAAGCAGCTTGCAGATGGTGCTAAGAAGCTTAATGATAACAGTAAGTCACTTAAGGATGGCGGAACAAAGCTTGCAAACGGTGCTTCAAGCCTTAAGGACGGAGCAGGCAAGCTCAGCGATGGAGTAGGCAAGCTTGATGATGGTGTAGGCAAGCTTAATGATGGTGCTGTAAAGCTTGATGACGGAGTAGGCAAGCTCGACGATGGAGCAAAGAAGCTTGATGACGGAGCAGGTAAGCTCTACGACGGAACTGTAAAACTTGATGACGGTGTAGGCGAGCTCAACAATGGAGCAGGCAAGCTCAGAGACGGAGCAGGCGAACTCAAGGATGGTGCTGTAGAACTTAACGACGGCGCAAGAAAGCTTGCAGACGGTATGGTTGAGTTTGACGAAGATGGTATCCAGAAGCTCACAGGCACAGTTGATGAGGATCTTCTTTCAGTAAAAGACAGACTCAGAGCAGTTGATGAAGCTTCTCAGAGTTACACTTCCTTCTCAGGCGCAAACGAGGATGAACCCAGCACAGTACAGTTCATCATTCGTACAGCACCCGTAAAGGCTGACTAATTATTCTAAATAATACGCCCCTGAGGTATGTATATTCAGCCCCAACCTCATTGCAAAGAACGCAAGAATCGGTTGGGGTTGAACACACATATCTCAGGGGCTGTTTTTTTGGAATAACTTACGCATCAATGGCGAGCTTAATCGCGCCCATGATGCCTTGGTCGTCGTTCAGGCTGGCAGGAACGATGTAATCATCAAGATGATTCATTTCATCAGTTAAGATGTAGCCGTTCATGAGCTCGGCGAACTTCTTTCGAACAAGCGGGAAGAGCTGCTCCTGATGCATTACTCCGCCGCCGAGGATTATCTTCTTGGGGCTAAGGATAAGTGCATAGCTCATAAGAGCGGTGGCGATATATTCACTTTCAATCTCCCACACTTCGCTCTTATCGGACAGTTCTACAGCAGGCTTGCCCCAGCGAGCCATGATTGAAGGACCTGCAGCGAGACCTTCAAAGCAGTTGTCATGGAAAGGGCAGACACTTTTGCCTGGATCACCCTTCACAATGGGAAGTCGGATGTGTCCAACCTCAGGATGAAGCATGCCATGAAGCAGTTTTCCGTTGGACATTACTCCACCGCCGACGCCGGTTCCGATGGTGAGATAGATGGCATCAGAGAGTCCTTTGGCGCAGCCCCAGGTAACTTCTCCGAGAAGAGAGCCGTTTACGTCAGTATCAAAACCGATCGGGATTCCAAGGGCCTCCTTAGCGGCGTTAACGATATTGTAGCCGGACCACCCCTTCTTAGGTGTGGAAGTAATGCTTCCATAGGTGGGCGAATCCGTCTTAAGATCAATTGGACCAAAGCACGCAATTCCAAGTGCTTTGATATCTTTTCCTTTAAAATACTCAAAAATCTGAGGCATTGTAGTCTCAGGTGTTTCTGTGGGGAATTTTACCTGTTCGAGAATCTCCCCGTTTTCATTGCCGACAGCGCAGACCATCTTGGTTCCGCCGGCTTCAAGTGCTCCAAATAACATAGCGACCTCCCTTAATACATAAAAAATAAAAGCTTTATAAAAATGCTATACGCACGTTGGAATAATTATATCATTTATAGTAGAATACTAATACTATGGATTTATTTGAGTATGCACGTGAAAAGAACATGAAGAGCGAATCTCCGCTTGCAGCCAGGATGCGTCCGAAGACCCTTGACGAGGTAGTTGGACAACAGCACATCATCGGTAAGGATAAGCTTCTTTACCGCGCAATCAAGGCGGATAAGATAAGCTCGATAATATTATACGGACCGCCCGGAACAGGCAAGACGACTCTTGCAAAGGTCATCGCGAACACCACCAAGGCAGATTTTGTTCAGCTTAATGCCACCGTGTCAGGAAAAAAGGACATGGAAGAGGTTGTGGCTAAGGCCAAAGAGAATTTAGGCGGTTTTGGAAGAAAAACCATCCTTTTCATAGACGAGATACACCGCTTCAACAAGGGACAGCAGGACTACCTTCTTCCGTTTGTTGAGGACGGCACGGTTATTCTGATCGGAGCCACGACGGAGAATCCTTACTTCGAGGTGAACGGGGCTCTTATTTCAAGATCCGTTATCTTCGAACTTCAGCCGCTTTCAGAGGACGATATCAAGACCCTTATGAAAAGAGCGGTGACAGACACTGTGAATGGAATGGGCTCTTTTGATGCAGTTTTGGAGCCTGAGGCAGAGGAATTTCTGGCTGACATAGCGGGCGGGGATGCGAGACATGCGCTCAATGCTATTGAGCTAGGAATACTGACTACAGAGCGAAGTGAAGACGGTAAGATACATATCACGAGAGAGGTTGCCGAGGAGTGCATCCAGAAGCGTGTTGCGAGATATGATAAGGACGGCGACAACCACTACGATACAATTTCAGCTTTTATAAAAAGTATGAGAGGATCTGATCCCGACGCAGCGGTTTACTATCTTGCAAGGATGCTCAATGCAGGAGAGGACCCCAAATTTATAGCAAGAAGAATGGTGATCTGTGCCTCCGAGGATGTCGGGAATGCCGATCCGCAGGCGCTTCAGGTTGCGGTAGCGGCTTTTCTTGCAACAGAGAGAATAGGTATGCCGGAGTGTCAGATTAACCTGTCACAGGCGGCCAGTTACATAGCGACAGCGCCTAAGAGCAATGCCGCAGTGGAGGCGATTTTCAGCGCAATGGACACAGTGAAGAATACGGGAAATCTCCCGATACCGTCGCATCTTCAGGATGCACATTACAAATCCGCAGGTAAGCTCGGACATGGGATAGGCTACAAATATGCCCATGACTATCCGAACAATTATGTGGAGCAGCAATATCTTCCTTATGAATTAAACGGTAAGGAATTTTACAGTCCGTCCGGAAATGGCTATGAAGTGAAGATCAAGGAACACATGAAGTTCCTCAAAGAACACGCCGCCGATTCTGGAGCAGACGCTACGAAGGCAAAGGATGCCGGGCAGACGGACGAGAATAAGCAGTAAATCAATAGATATGTAGTAACGCGAGGTTAGAGTTGAAGAAACCCTTTAAGAAACTAAAAGAGTTTATAGATAATAAAATATTCTATTCAAGAAAAGGAACGCTGGCTGTGCTGATAGGCTCAGTACTGGCGGTTCTTTTTGTGGTAGGGATACTGTTATATACGGAAGGCGCTTTTGATAAGAAGGAAGAGGTGGTAGTGACCACCGAGGAAAAACCGGTAACGGAAGTTAAGGAGACACCCAAGGAAAAGAGCTACCTTGACGAGGATATTCTGAAAGCCATAACAAATTCAGGTGATAAGGTTAAGCGCGCACTCGGTGAGAGGCCGGCAACGGTTGATGTGCCTGATGATCAGCTTGCGGAATATGTTAAGCTCGACAGCTGTATCATAGGAGAGAGCGGCGGAGTTGAGGTTAAGGGCTCAGCTGAGGGGATTCCCACCTCCGATGACAAGTACTATTATCTGTTCGATGCTGCGATGTATGAAGATGGCCTTAGCACAGATGCGGAGCCAATCTCGAAGATATATAAGGACAGCGAAGTTACACTTAAGGCAGCTCTGAACAAGGCTGCTGCGAATTCCAGATTATACAGGAAATTTTTCATTGCTGTGAAAAAGGACGACGAGTTTAAGCCGGTTTCTCATGCAAGCTATATCACAAATCCGGAGGCGGTTGCATCGCATAATTACGGCGGATTACAGCACAGCTCTAAGAAGGGTCTTTTGGTTGATCCTTCTCATCTGGATGCCGTTGGCGACCTCGGAGTTAATTATGCAACTTACAATATTCCGCTGAACAGACTCCTTGCGACAAGTGCGGGAGGTTCCGTTGCTTACACCTATAACGGTGTTACCTACTATTTTAACGGAGCTATTCTCCATGAATACGATTATCTGTTCACAACCCTCAATTCGAAGGGGGTGGATGTTGCTGCTATCATACTTAATAACGTATCGCCCTCCACTTTTCCTGAGGTGACTCATCCCAATGCGAGAAGCGGATCCACGGCTCCTTACTATATGTTCAATGCCTCCGACGAGGCCGGCGTCAATGCGCTTGCAGCCATCGGATCATTCCTGGCAGAGAGATATTCCGGCACGGGTCACGGCAATGTTGCGATGTGGATTATCGGAAACGAAGTCAATGCGCGAAAAGAGTGGAATTACATGGCATCCACCGACCTTGGAACATATGCCGCTGCTTATGCAAGGGCATTCAGAGTATTCTACAACGCGATTAAGAGTAACAATGCCGGCGCACATGTATACATCTCACTCGACCAGCAGTGGGACAGAAATATGAAGGGCAATCCCGACTACGACGGCAGAGATCTTCTGGACAGCTTTGCAGCTTCACTTAGAAGCTATGGCGACATCGGCTGGGGACTTGCTCAGCACCCTTACACCGTGCCGCTTACCGACGTGGCATTCTGGAACGGGCACAAGCTTGTGACCGACTCCGCGGACACATCTTTTATCACAATGAAAAACATAGGTGTCCTCACAAACTATATGAGCAGCGAAGCGATGTTGTATAATGGTGGTGTCCGGTCCATAATCCTTAGTGAGGTGGGATACACTTCCACGAAGGGTGACGCACTCCAGGCAGCAGCTATCGCCTACGCCTACAGCAAGGTTGCAGCGAACGGTAACCTTCACGCGATCATGTTTTCCAGACAGACCGATGCTCCTGAGGAGATTGCTCACGACGGCCTTGCCATGGGACTTTGCACCACAGGCGGCGGACACAAATTATCGTACGACGTATTTAAATACATGGATACCCCGCAGCGGGAGGAACACATCGCTTTCGCCAGAGACATTGTCGGGGTGAATTTCTAACAATAATTTGCCTTCTCCCAGAGGGGGAGATTGAAATTGTCTCTGAGAGAAGATGACGGAAAAATTTGCCTTCTCCCAGAGGGGGAGATTGAAATTGTCTCTGAGAGAAGATGACGGAAAAAATTTGCCTTCTCCCTCTGGGAGAAGGTGTCAGCGTAGCTGACGGATGAGGGCTTCATGAGTTCACAATACCTAACCTTATACAAAATGATCGTGCTCTACATGCTGAGAAAATCCGACGGACGCCTCAGCAAGGCACAGATTTATGACTTTATATTGGAAAAAGAATACACGAATTTTCTCACCCTGCAGGAAGTATTCGGCGAGCTTGCAGAGTCTGAGCTCATCACCGAGAACATCGAGGGCAGCAGGACGTTCCTGAAACTTACCGATGCAGGAAGCGAGACACTGGACTTCTTCGGAAACCGCATCAATCCCTCAATCAGGGAGCAGATTGACACATTCTTCCGGGAAAACGGCCTCAAGATGCGCGACGAGACTTCCATCGGTGCCTATTACAAGAAGACCGGAGAAAATGAGTACATGACATACCTCTCTGCAGCGGAGTTCGGAGAAACACTGGTAGAGCTTCATGTCCCCGCGATCACGGAGGATATGGCAGAGACAATCTGCGAGAACTGGAAGAAGAAAAACCAGAACATCTACAGGACTATCATGACTGAACTTATGTGAGAAATCTTGTTGAAAAATGCATGTTGACAAGCTACTATCTGCTTGTTAAAATAACCTTTGTGACTTGCGAAAGTCACGGATTGCTGGCATAGCACAGTCGGTAGTGCGTCGCATTGGTAGTGCGGAGGTCACGGGTCCGATTCCCGTTGCCAGCTCGCCCTTAAATCCAGTATTTATCTGGGTTTAAGGGTATTTTTTTGTCTAAAAATAGTGGTCGTAAAGTGGTCGTAACCTATTTATCAACCAAAACATGACCTTATTTCGTCAAGTCTTGCATCCTGCTGAACGGTTCTGATGTAGTGTAGAGTAGTGTTTTTGTCTGCATGACCAGCTGCGTACATGACAGTTTGAAGATCACCTCCGGTTGCTCTTGCAAGTTCTGTTACACTCCAAAATCTGATTTTCTGTAGATAATTAAAATGGTTTTGAGCCACTAAAGCTCAAAACCATTTTGTTATTCTGATTCATTATTATTGAATTTAATGAAGTCATCTATGATATTTTCTATAAGTCGGAATTGATTAGGTGTTAAACTGGTGAGCTTCTTTGACAAATATAATTGATCCTTGTCAATAATACTCCCAGTGAGGAGGTAATCTGTACTAACTTCAAGACCTTCAGCAAGTTTAGATAGGTTTTCCGGTCTCATGGCACGTTTACCAGATTCAGCGTAAGATACAAATTGAGTGGTGACACCGCATATTTCAGCAAGCTTTTCCTGCGTCAATCCCATTTTCCTTCTACGTTCAATTATACGTTCTCCGATTTGTTGTAAACAAAGATCTGTGTCTTGCAAAGAATGCGACCTCCTTGATGTTTACAATATCGTAAGAAATTCCGTATAAAAATTTAATCGTTTACTGTTGAAAGAATCAACAAAACGCGATATAGTAGCTGTGTTAGAAAAATAATTCATAACTTAATATTTGAAGCAAAAGTTCAAAAATGGAGAAAAGATTATGAGAATTAATTTCAAAAGAGCAAGTTTTATGGGTGTTATGATTACACTCGCAATGATGATTCTGGTTGGTTTCACACCACTTAAAGCATCAGCAGCACCAAAACTCAACAAAAAACAGGTTGAACTAAAAATAGGAAAAACCTGTAAGCTAAAAGTTAAAGGGGCAAGTGGTAAAGTTAAGTGGTCAACTTCTAATAAGAAAATTGCAAAAGTTTCTAAGAATGGTGTTATCACAGCAAAGAAAGCAGGTAAGGTTACAATTAAAGCTAAGGTTGGTAAAAAGACCTTAAAATGTAAAGTTACTGTTCTTTGTAAACATCATCAGTTTGAAGAGAAGATAATTAAAAAAGCTACATATAAGAGAGCTGGCGAGAAATGTAAAGTATGCAAAGTCTGCGGCTTTGAGACTGAACATGAAGAAATCCCAAGATTGAAAAGGCAGAGTGAAATAGAAGCAGAAAAGAATCGTGAAGAGTATAATAATTACAACCCTTCAGGTTATGTACCTAGAACAGAAGGATTAACTGAACAAGAGATTAAGACTAGACTAGCAGAACTTAAGATGTACTATCCGGAAGCAAAAGGTTTTTACTTGGAAGGGATTGTTACTGCTGATGGATCTTCTTATACTAACTTTGTTAGGAGTATGTTATTTGGTAATAGTAATGTGTCTCTTAAGACAGAAATTAAGGACCCTTCAGCAGCGCAAGCTGGTGATGTAATTGGTATATCTTTTGTACGTTCGGATAAGTCTGTTTATAATAGGGCGTATGTGATTACAAATGTTGATGGTGATAATATATACGTTGTTGCTGACAAAGAGGATGATAACAAAGTAGCATGTTGGGATAAAGAAGGATATCCAACATTTAAAATTGAATGGTCTGCTGTTGATAAGAAAAATTGTTTGGTATTTGTAGATAAGAGTAAATATGCATCAACACTATCAACACAAGAATTTATTCTCAGGTATCATGATTGAAATATACAATGTATGAGTGGAGGAAAAGTTTATGCAGAATAAGCTTAAAAGAATAAGTTTTATAAGTGCATTCTTTGCATTATTATTTGTGATGCTTATAAGTTTTGTGACTCCAATGAAAGTATCAGCAGCACCAAAACTGAATAAGAAACAGATTGAAATCAAAGTAGGTAAAACTTATAAACTCAAAGTTAAAGGAACTAGTAATAAAGTTAAATGGTCTTCTGTTGATAAAAAGATTGCTAAGGTTTCTAAGAAAGGTGTCGTGACAGCTAAGAAAGTTGGCAAGACAATAGTTAAAGCAAAAGTTGGTAAAAAGACATTAAAGTGTGAAGTTAATGTCATTTGCAATAAGCATCAGTTTGAAGAGAAGATAATTAGAGAAGCTACAAAAAAGAAGAGCGGAGAAAAATGCAAGGTTTGTGTAGTTTGTGGCTTTGAAACTGAACATGAAGAAATTCCTAGAATTGAATCTGATGATAAAGATGAAGAAGAATCTGATACACAAGATGATTCTTCATATGTTCCTAGACAAGAAGGATTAACTGAGTTAGAAGTAAAAAACAGATTAGCTGAACTTAAGGCTCAGTATGCAGAAGTGCCAGAGAATTATTGGGGAGTATATAGTTATTTTATTGTAGAACAATTATATGGTGATAAACCAATGTATAAGGAGGAACACACAGATTTATCAAGATTAAAAGCTGGGGATCAAATCAATTATTATTGGATATCTACGGATAATCCTGATGAAATCCATCTGAGTGGTTTTGGGGTCACAAACATAGATAATAATGATAATATCTATATTATGACATCTGGTGCTCCTGCTCCACATGTATGTTATCCTCAAGAGGTAGATGTAGGTCATCAACGAAAAGGATATTGGGATGAGGAAGGTCATCCCAGTTATAAAATAATAGATATCCCTCAAGGCAAGTTTTTGGGTTCAACAAATGAGAATATCACAGTTATTGCATATAAGATTTATTCTTATTATTAACTAAAACTTCTATCATCTCAATAGAAATTCACTCATATTATCCTAATTATTAAATTATTTCACGTGGGTGCTTCAAACCCGCCCACGTGTTATATTATATTTTCAATTCAGAATAATAAGTCTGAAAGGAGGTTTATAACCTCATGCAGACATGCGTTTTGACATATGGATTACTAATGTTACAATAAGATCGTTCGGGAGAGCTCCTGCCATATAAGTGGAGAAGTTTCAACTCGGGAGAGTCCCTGCCATATAAGTGGGAAAGCTTAAACTCTGAGAGGGCTGATTACCAGCCCTCTTAATTATTTTACTTGCAGAATAATTGAAGTAATCATAAAATGATCAATCCAAGCTAAATTAGGGAACATATCAAATAAATGGATATAGATTTTTAAAAGGTATTATCTAAGAAGGAATTATAGAATAAATCAAATATGTTATACTTAGTAAAAGAAAAGCAACGAGGTTTAAAAATTGGAAACAAGTATTTCAAATGCAATTAGTACCTGACGAAAAGAAAGAACTCCTTGAAAAGGATTTTGATATACCTATGTCAGCTACCATAGTAAGGAGGTAAACACTATGTGCAATTTAGGTGAAGGATTAATTGAACAGACATCTATAAAGAATAAAGCGGATTTTGTCATCAGATTAATGCAAAAGAAACATTATGATATCAATGAGGCATTTGATCTTGCAAATGTTTTAGAATCTGAGAAGGCAGAAGTTACAAAATTGGTTGATGAGCAACTTGCTGTGAAATAAATTTGGCATAAAAGGAAGTGGTCGTAGTAGTGGTCGTAATGAAATAAGAGTGCTGAAAAACCTCCTTTCTATGCGGTTTTTAAGTGGTGGTCATTGCTCCGATTCCCGTTGCCAGCTCGAAATAGAAAACCTCGTAAAGCTGATAAATAAGGCTTTGCGAGGTTTTTGTTTGGTATATTTTTTTAAAGCATCTATAAAGTCTTTAAAGAATTTGCCGATATAAATAGAAATCTATAATTGTATTCTGGCAAAGCTATGTAAAGTGATCTCATTTACACGGAGGTATTGGGATATGAACATTAAAGCAACTAATCTTTCCATAAAAATGGATTCTAATATTAAGCAGCATATCGTAGGAATTTCTGATTCTAAACCCAAGTCACGTTCTCATAAGAAAAATGATTTGCCAATCATGGATGTAGAAAAGTCTGCTACTGTGGATATTTCAAAAGATGGTAGAGAACTTGCTAAAAAACTTCGTGAAGATAAGCGTAAGGAAATAAAGATCAATATTGAAGAGACCTGGAAGCAAATCGGAGAGGCCGACAGGCTGTCAAACAAAATCGAAAGCGGTGAAGAGCTGACAGATGTTGATAAAGAGTTTATCAGTGATAATCTTCAGAAGATTACATCTGAACGATACGTGTATAATAAAACACATATTATTACAAAAGACGAATATGAAGCTGTGCTCAAAACTTTGAAGGAAAACTTTGAGGCTCGTCTTAATATGTATGCTGATATGCAAAAGAAGTTGGATGCACAGGGACTCGAGGATGAGCACAATAAAAATGCTCAGTTTATAGCAAAGGCTAAGCAAGACGAAAATGAAAAGCAGCGAATTATTGACATACTAAAAGAAACTCTTGATGTCGATGATGAAGACGAAGAAGAGGAAAACAAAAAAACTGAATCCGATGAGAATAAGGATGATAATGCATTGGAATTCGATGAAACCGGTAAAACTGCTGACGAGCAGCTGATTGATAGAGCTTTCGATTTAATTGATAAAAATAAGGAAGCTGTCGATGAGATGTCCTCTCGATATGTAGCGGCTGCTGAGAGTAAGAATGAATATGATAAGTTGATGGATGAAGAATTTCTTAGGATTTCCGATTTGCTGGCTAATGATGAACTATCTGAAGAAGAGAAATTGAAGGAGTTCAAAACATCAAATGATTATATGACAGAACTTAATGCGAATAAGATACGACAGGAAGTAATTAACAGATTTGATTTTTCATCCTGGCTCATAGGGAAGATTGAATTTAATAACCATAATAAACTGAAGGATGTTCTTAATCTTGATGGTGTGGATTCTGGTATGGGTGGAATAGATATGGTAAGAGATTTTCTTATCAATGACAATTCATCACTTAGGAAATAATAGGTATATTTAAACCGTATCTAAAGCAACCATTGACCCTTTTATTAAGCCGAAAGTGGTCTTTTATATAAAATTGGGCGTGTGATTATTGTACATAATCATCCTAATAACCAGATTTTTTCATTTCAGGATGTAAGACTATTTTATGGAAATGATTCGATTAGTGCCATTTTGGCCGTTGGGAACACTTCAGATATCTTCATCCTTGTAAATAATAATGTGGATGTGATGTCAAGGCGCAGGCTATACGCTCATATGGTTCGTATGAGGGCGGAAATTATTAAGAATAATTCAGGGATAAAAAGCTATCAGGTTGAGGATGCATTAAACCAGGAGGTTATGAGACTTCTTAGTAATCCAAAAGAATTATCTGATGAATATGGATTTAAACTGATTCATAAAAATAGAAAGAGGTGATTTTATGTCATCAGAAAAGGAAAGATGGGAAATACTAGATAAATTGGATATGGGATATAGTTTGGATGAAGATAATTCAGGACAAGTGATAGAAGATATTATTGTTGATGACAAGACTTTCCTTGAAGCATCAAATGGTCTTTATAGTAGATCGGAATATATGCAGGCGAAAACAGATGTTGAATTGTCATATGCACTTATGCAGGATCCACCTGAAGGGTTGGTAGAAAAACTGCTTAAGGCAAAAAGGAATGTTGAGGATTATATTAATTCCAAGCGAATTTTTATTCCAGCTAAGTAATGAAGGTGAATTAAAAGTGGTCTGTAAAGTGGTCTTTTTTATAAAAGAGAGCAACGAAAACCTCCTTTCCATGCGGGCTTTCGTAACTGGCTATTATCCGATTCCCGTTGCCAGCTCGAATAGAAAACCTCAAGGCTTTTATGGCCTTGAGGTTTTTTGCTACTTCTACAGACCTAAATAGTATTCTTTTGCCAGCTCAAATGCAGAAGCCATATATTTTTGTTCACTCTTTTTTATGCCGTTTTTTGAGGCGGTGTGTTCCCAAGAAATTGTGATTGTTCCGGCAATATTATTAACACACTTTTTGGCTTCATCTTTGCTTAAGTGATAAAACTCACAAGTATCGAGAGCTTTATCAAATGATCTGTAACCATTATCTATATCAATATTCATAGATAAGAATTCCTCACCTGCTACAGGGTTAATGTCAAAAACAGGAGATAGTTCCCATCTTGTGCCGTTCAAAATAAAACCATGATTTCTTAGGTGGTCGTCGTGATTAGAAATAGCTATATTAAAAACCATGCGGTTAAACAGTTCATGAAGATCTTTGTCAACTTCTGACGCAATATTACAGATAACTTCAGTGAGATCCAAATAACCTAATCCATCTGTTTCACCGTCTCTTGCTCCAAGCATTGTCATAGCAGAAGTGTAGTGGATGCGAAATTCTTTGCTATTTTCATACTTTCTGTCAAATCTTTTTGTTAAAAAAGTACTGCCAAGTTCACTAATATTCATGAGTTTTGTTTCGGGTACATTAAGACCACACATTAGAGCGAGGTCATTCGCAGTCTTTTCCCACGCACCAATATCATAATCGTCATTCTTGGATGGAAACTTTGCTATCCACAATGAACCATCAATGTCAGCCACATTTGCTTTAGGACGGGCACCACCAAGGGAAGAACCGGGGTTTACTAGTTGTTTTAACCATTTTTCGTCGGTATCTTTTTCATAGCCAAGAGAAATCTGTTCAAGTTCTCTTATCGCAGTTATAGGAGGAATAGAGTAGTTTTCGTCATTATCCAGAAAATCACCGTAAGGATCTGTCTTGTATCTAAAACCTCCGCTACGAAAACAATCCTGGACAGCTAAAAGATAGTCAGTCTCAAAAAACTTCTTGGGACGGCGTTTCTCTTTGGCTGCATATTTTGCTTCCCGTCTTTCGATGAGCTTACGTCCCCACCTATCAGGGCAGGAATCCTCAAATGCTCCAAAAAGTTTCTTGTCCTCAGAATACGTCCTATAAGGTGTCTGAGGTATAGTGGGATCAAGCATAAGGTTTGAATGAGATCCTAACCAGTTATTATCGTATTCAAAAGAAACCACCTCGCCTCCGCTAACGATTCCTCGGTGGATTATTCCTATAAGTTCATTATTAAGCCATCCGGCATAAACAAATATATCTTTATTGTCACTCATGTTTCCTTACCCTCCGGGGTACTTTTATATCAAGATCCTGAATGGTCCGTCCTAAGACATCGTCTTTGGCAATTAGAAGAATGTCATCAGAGAGCCCCAGAACATTAAGAACAGCCAGGTACATTCCCATTGATACAGAAGGAGAGCCCTTTTCTATCTGTACAACAGTAGATCTGCCAACACGTGCTCTCTCAGCAACATCTTCCGCGGTAAGATGCCTTCTTAATCTGGCGAGTTTTATCTGTTCACCGACAGTCTGTAGTTTCTTTTGTGTTTTAGGTAATAATAAAGCAGTTCTTCTACCCATAAAATGCTCCTAATGTTTTTATTTAAATATATTATACGTTTAAATGTGTTTAAATACAAACATTATAAAGATAGATAACTTTAATTTGGTAAATAGCGGCATTTGTTGCTTTAAAAAAGGTATTGATCTCAAAAGTGGGATCGGAAAGAATACAGCTTGTTACTATAAGCAGGCCTTCTGCGCATGTAGAATACGAGCCGTATAGCTTTGTAAAAACAGATTGCTTGAAAATAGTGGGCGTAACTCTTCCGTTTAACTAACATTACCTTATTATGTTCATTTTTTAGTATCCTATTGAACTGTCCTTATGTAGTGAAGAGTAGTACTTTTGTCTGCATACCCTGGAACAAGTCTCAAATAAGTCGGACTATTACAGAACACTACTGCTAGTGTACTGGGAATGTTTTTATGGGGGATTAAGAAATATTTATGTTATATTTTGCGTTTGGAAGTCATATGCAACAAATATTGAAGGATAGGTCAGGGGTGTTGTGCTTGAAAAAAATGAATGCAACAAATAAGGAATAAACAGTTGAATTTATTGTGCTCACAGAAAAAGCAAACAACAAATATAGAAGAGGTGTTTAGGTTTATTGTACGTTCAGAAAAAGCACGCAATAAATATAGAAGAATCCATTAGATTTGTTGTTCCCAAAGTAAAATGCAATCGCAAAGAATAAAATAAAAGAGTTCAGCCAGATTATAAAAAGAGTAAAAAATAATGCAGATAATCATTCTTAAATAAGGTATAATACATAAAGTTATAAACTTTCCAAGGAGGACAAAGACATGGTGATGTTTTTAAAGCTTAGAAGTATCTGATAAGCATGAAACCTTATCAGAATAGTTTCATGCTTGTTTATCGTGACCGGAAAACAAACTATTTGAAATAAGGAGATAACTATTATGATACTTCAAGACAACATAATTAAAGAATATTTACGTAACGTTTATTTTATTACAGGAACACCTTGCGGAGGAAAGACGACAATATCGAGGGCACTGGGTGAAAAGTACGGAATTCCGGTGTATGACATCGATGAGCAGTTTCCTTTTCATCAGGCAATATCGGACAGCGAGCATCAGCCGAATATGAATAAGCAGTTCAGGGATGCTGATGAATTCTTCGGGCGAAGCGTGGAGGATTATAAAGCGTGGCTTCTGGGGAATCTGAAGGAACAGCTGGATTTCATAATCCTTGATCTGATTAAGCTTTCTCAGAACGGAAGAGTTATTTGCGATTGTCACCTTACAATGGAGCAGATTGAACAGTTATCCGATCCTTCCAGGGCGGCGTTTATGATAACCGATCCGACGGATTTGGTTGAGACTTACTGTGACAGGCCTGATCATCAGGACTTTAGCGACTTCATTCACAGTGCAACTGATTATGAGAAGGCAAAGAAGACCTGTACGCAGACACTGTACGAGCTCAATATGGAGAAATATCAGGAGATTAAACGCAGTAATTTCTTCTGGCTTGAGCGCGACTACAATAGAAGTGTTGCAGATACGGTAGCTTTGGTGGAAAAGCACTTTGGATGGAATACCGCGGACAGAGAGTCAGTGAGAAGCTGATTTCTCATGCAAATGTGTATTTGATGGAGCAGGGCTTTAAGAAAAGTTATATTCCATCAGAATTCACAGGTTTGTATGAACGATACGGATATCATTACATAAAAGAAATAACCAATTATGGCGGAACAAAAGATCATTTGTATGCAAAGGAATTATGATCAGTTTGTTAAAAAAGATTTTCTATAAAAAACGTGGGGCATGCTATAGCATGCCCTGATTTTATGATGTATCAGCGAGAAAACTCCTTCCGACATAGTCGGTGGGGGATGAATCGCTGGCCCTCAGCGTTTCGCTTTGCTGTATCGTCCTGTTCTTTCATATTTTCTTTTGTGGTCATCCGTGCGCTGGCTTTCTATATATTTTTTCACTGTTTCAAGTGAAACTGATCCGGTTGTGGCGCAAAAATAGCTCCTGCTCCAGAAAAGAGCATCTCCCCACAGAAATTTTTCTATATGTTCACGGTATTTGATCCTGACTTCTTTAGAGAGCTG
>NZ_ATVV01000006.1:0-138064 GCF_000420905.1 Butyrivibrio sp. AD3002
GGGCTGTTCGCCCATTAAAGCGGTACGCGAGCTGGGTTCAGAACGTCGTGAGACAGTTCGGTCCCTATCCGGCGCGGGCGTAGGATATCTGAGAGGAGCTGTCCTTAGTACGAGAGGACCGGGATGGACGGACCGCTGGTGTATCAGCTGCATCGCCAGATGCATAAGGCTGGGTAGCCAAGTCCGGAAGGGATAAACGCTGAAGGCATCTAAGCGTGAAGCCCCCCTCAAGATGAGATATCCCTGCTTCGGCAGTAAGACCCCTTAGAGACTATGAGGTAGATAGGCACAAGGTGTAAGCATGGTAACATGTTCAGCTGATGTGTACTAATAGGTCGAGGGCTTGTCCAAAAAAATATGGATATAGAACAAAAAAAGTAGTTGATTTTCTGTAAGCGATGTAGTATCATTTCAGTGTTCGGTTTTGAAGGTACAGACGAAGATCTGGCCCGGTGGCTCAGCTGGTTAGAGCGCCGCCCTGTCACGGCGGAGGTCAGGGGTTCGAACCCCCTTCGGGTCGTTCAACAATCTAATATTTGTGAAATCTGGGGTCTTAGCTCAGCTGGGAGAGCATCTGCCTTACAAGCAGAGGGTCATAGGTTCGAGCCCTATAGGCCCCACTATTTCTGAAAAGACATTTTTCAGAAGTAAGCCGATGTGGCTCAATTGGCAGAGCAGCTGATTTGTAATCAGCAGGTTAACGGTTCGAGTCCGCTCATCGGCTCTTTATATGGATGGCTTCCCGAGTGGCCAAAGGGGACAGACTGTAAATCTGCTGCAAATTGCTTCGGTGGTTCGAATCCACCGCCATCCATTCAACTTAATATCGCGGGGTGGAGCAGTCTGGAAGCTCGTCGGGCTCATAACCCGAAGGTCATAGGTTCAAATCCTGTCCCCGCTACTCAAATTTGCCTAGATAGCTCAGTTGGTAGAGCAGAGGACTGAAAATCCTCGTGTCCTTGGTTCGATTCCGAGTCTAGGCATCTTTTTTATTAATTTTATTCTTTTTTCAGTTTTATTTTTCCCGGTTATGCCGTATAATACAATCCGTGAGAAGTACAGATGTATATTCTTGTTTTAAGCAATATAGTAAGGCAAGAGGCCGTAGCTTTTATTTGCTGAAGCTGGGATGAGCATCTTTGATTTTAGGTATTAAGAGTTAGGATTTATCATATATGACAAGAGAAGAGAAGCACAGGTTTATTGAGGAGAGGCGCAAGCATGTCAGAGAGGTTTTAGCAAAACACGGTAATGATATTCTTGAATCTCATAAGTTCCACAAGACCAAGCATTTTATCCAGCATGGAGACATGTCTGTTTATGATCACAGTCTAAGTGTTGCTGAGAGGGCAATTAGAATCAATAGATTCATTCATGCGAAGTGCAATGAGAGAGACCTGGTAAGGGGAGCTCTGTTACACGATTATTTCCTTTATGACTGGCATAAGGACGGCAAAGATAAGGGTAACGTACATCCTAAGCTTCATGGCTTTTTTCACCCCTCTACGGCCCTTAAAAACGCAAGTAGGGACTTCGTATTATCTGAACGTGAAAAGGACATCATAAAGAAGCATATGTGGCCATTAACGGTAATACCGCCTATGTGTAGGGAAGCTTGGATTGTTACGATGGCTGATAAGTATTGTTCAGCTATGGAGACCTTTGGACTTCATAAAGCAAAGATAAGAGCCAGACACATTGATTTACCGGCTCAGGATATAGAGAGACTATAAATCATATTCATAACTTTAATGATTATATCGTTTACAATAATAAGCAAATAAAAAGCGCCGACATTCAAGCCGACGCTTTAATTATTTTATTTTGAGATTAAGATCAAATCTTAGGACCAGCTGCTACAAGAGCTTTACCTGCATCATTGCCTTCATACTTCTTGAAGTTCTTTGTGAATCTCTCTGCAAGATCCTTTGCCTTTGCTTCCCATTCAGAAGCATCTGCATATGTATCACGAGGATCAAGAATTGCAGGATCAACACCCGGAAGTGATGTAGGAACTTCGAAATCGAAGATCGGGATCTTCTTTGTCTCAGCCTTGTTTACATCGCCGTTAAGGATTGCATCGATGATTCCACGAGTATCCTTAATGGAGATACGCTTGCCTGTGCCGTTCCAACCTGTGTTAACAAGGTAGGCCTTAGCACCAGACTTCTGCATCTTTTTAACGAGCTCTTCACCATACTTTGTAGGATGAAGCTCAAGGAATGCCTGACCGAAGCAAGCTGAGAATGTAGGAGTGGGCTCTGTGATGCCACGCTCTGTACCAGCAAGCTTAGCTGTGAAGCCTGACAGGAAGTAGTACTGAGTCTGCTCAGGTGTAAGGATTGATACAGGAGGAAGTACTCCAAATGCATCAGCTGAAAGGAAGATAACGTTCTGAGCATCAGGACCAGCAGAAATCTTGTTAACTTTTGAAGCGATGTTGCTGATGTGGCTGATAGGATAAGATACACGAGTGTTCTCTGTAACGCTCTTATCATCAAAGTCGATCTTACCATTTGCATCAACTGTTACGTTCTCAAGAAGAGCATCTCTCTTGATTGCGTTGTAGATGTCGGGCTCAGCGTCCTTATCAAGACCGATAACCTTAGCATAGCAGCCGCCCTCGAAGTTGAATACTCCGTTGTCGTCCCAGCCGTGCTCATCATCACCGATAAGAAGTCTCTTAGGATCTGTTGAAAGAGTTGTCTTACCTGTTCCTGAAAGACCGAAGAAGATAGCAGTGTTCTTACCTTCCATATCAGTATTAGCTGAGCAGTGCATGGAAGCAATGCCCTTAAGAGGAAGGTAGTAGTTCATCATTGAGAACATACCCTTCTTCATTTCTCCGCCGTACCATGTGTTGATGATAACCTGCTCACGGCTTGTGATATTGAATGCTACGCAAGTCTCGGAGTTAAGGCCGAGTTCTTTGTAGTTGTCAACCTTAGCTTTTGATGCGTTGTAAACAACGAAATCAGGCTCGAAAGAAGCAAGCTCTTCATCTGTAGGAACGATGAACATATTCTTAATGAAGTGAGCCTGCCAAGCAACCTCAACGATGAAACGAACTGCCATACGGGAATCCTTGTTAGCACCGCAGAATGCATCAACAACGAAAAGTCTCTTGTCGCAAAGCTCTTTCTTAGCGATATCCTTAACTGTAGCCCATACTTCTTCGCTCATGGGATGGTTGTCGTTCTTATACTCGTCAGATGTCCACCAAACGGTATCCTTTGAGTTGGAATCCATAACGATGTACTTATCTTTAGGAGAACGTCCTGTGTAGATACCTGTCATAACATTAACAGCACCGAGTTCAGTATCCTGACCTACTTCGAATCCCTCAAGACCGGCCTTCTTCTCTTCTTCGTAAAGTGTTTCGTAAGAAGGGTTGTGCACGATCTCAGTTGTGCCTGTAATGCCATACTTTGTTAAATTGATTTCTGCCATTTCTTTAACTCCTTTTCTTTTTCTATTGTGATATCTGTTTGTAAAGAACAGATAAACGCTCCAAAACTTATTATACAATACATTTAGGTAAAAATAATATAAAATTGCTATAAATTTAACAAAACGTTCAGAAATTATCTAAGAAAAAGGCGGGTTTGAATACATAAAACAGATAAAGTATCATATTTGTAAGAGAAATACCTCTCAAAGACATTGAATTTCTAAACAGAAGATGGAAGTGTATATGAAAAAAGAAGAGAGTCTAAGAGATTGCCTTGAAAATTTAAAAAACAGTGATTTGTACCCATTTCACATGCCGGGACATAAAAGAAACCCGGGCGCAGGCGAGATGGCAAGATATATGGATATTGATATTACCGAGATTGATGACTACGACAATCTCCATGATGCAGACGGAATTATTCTAAGGGCGGAGGAGCGTGCTAACGCTCTATACGGAGCAGATGAAACGCATTTTCTTGTAAACGGAAGTTCAAGCGGAGTATTGGCGGCGATTTCTGCGGTTGCAGGCAGGGGTGAGAAAATCATAGCAGGAAGGAATGCCCATAAATCCTTTTATCATGCAGTCTACCTTCGTGAACTGGATGTCACATATATCCTACCGGATCCGGAAGGTCTGGTTAACCCGAAGGATATCGAAGATGCTTTTGATAAAAACCCTGGAATAAAGGCTGTTTTTATAACTTCGCCAACCTATGAAGGCATGGTGTCTGATGTAAAGAAAATAGCACAGATTACACATAAAAATGGGGCAATCCTGGTGGTTGATGAAGCTCATGGGGCGCATTTCGGACTTTATAAAAAGCTGCCAGAAAGCTCCGTGACCGAAGGCGCGGATATAGTGATACATAGCCTTCACAAGACATTGGCGGCAATGACTCAGACAGCACTTATTCATGTGAAGGGTGACAGAGTAGACCGTGAAAAACTTAGAAGATTTTTAAGAATATATCAGACGAGCAGTCCTTCATATGTGCTGATGGCATCGATAGATTCCTGTATAAATGACATTAATGACAATGGTAAGGAAGTGCTTGAAAGGCTGATATATTTCAGAAAAAGGATTGAGGAGGAAACAGCAGATCTGACATGGATAAGGATTCCTCATTTTTCAAAACGACAGGATCCAGGGAAGGTACTCATATGCTCTGCTGACTGCGCTATTACGGGACAATGGATATATGATATACTTCGATTAGAATATAAATTGCAGCCGGAGATGGCCGGTGATACTTATGCACTAGCTATAATAACGGGATATGATACCGAAGATGGAATTTCAAGGCTTATAGAAGCGGTAAAAGAACTGGACACCAGGATAGAGAATGAAAAAAGTAATTGTTTAGGGAGTGCTCGGAACAAAAAAGACAAAAAGGAAAATATTGAACAGAGTAGCGGGTCGACAGAACTTCCGAAAACAGTAATTCCTTTCTATAAGGCGTGGGATGGCGATATGGAGGAAGTTGATTTAACAAGGGCGGCCGGAAGGATTGCGGGAGACTTCATCAATCTATATCCTCCTGGAATACCCCTGGTGATACCGGGAGAAGCCATTGATAAAGAGCTCGTTCGGAAAATCGGAGAATATATTAATGATGGAAGAAATGTTCAGGGTGTGAAGATCTCAGCAAAGGGAGAAAGGACCGTAAAGGTTGTGGCGCCGATGTAACATTTTTTCTGAAAAAATAAAATTGGGAAAAGACATAAAATGGGCAAGATTTATTTGATCATGGGCAGGAGCTCGTGTGGAAAAGATACAATATATAAAAAGCTTTTGGAGCGAGGAAAGCTCGATCTTAAAAAGGTTATTATTTACACTACAAGGCCAATGCGCGAAAAGGAAATGGACGGAGTTCAGTATTATTTTTGCAGCATAGAGCGTTATGAAAAATACAAAGAAGACCGTAAAATAATAGAGGAACGTACTTACAACACAATGTACGGACCCTGGCACTATTTCACGGTGGATGACGGACAGATAGATCTAAGTGAGGGAAATTACCTCATGATTGGGACAGTAGATATGTATGTCTCAATCAGGGAGTACTTTGGTGAGCAGAATGTCGTGCCGCTGATGATAAATGTTAGTGACGGCATGATAATGCAGAGAGCCATGAAGAGAGAGCTAAAGCAGGAAGAGCCCAAATACGATGAGATGTGCAGAAGATTCCTTGCGGATAAAGCGGATTATTCGGATGAGAGGCTTAAGGGTGCGGGGATAGACAGAACCTTCGACAATGACGGAGAACTGGAAGTCTGCCTTGATGAGATTGAGAGCTTTATCTCATCTGAAAAGTGATGAGGACATATTATGGATATAAGGATTGACAATGTTCAACCAACTTCACAGGTCCAACAGACACAGCCTCAGCAGGAGGTGAGCGGGGATTTTAAGTTCACACTTACAAGTAAGATCGAGGACTCGGCACTCGCAGAGCGCCTTAATCTGATGATGCAGGATATCGTGCAGCAGGGAAAACAGATTGCCAAGAAAAACGATATCAGGGACATGCAAAGATACCGCTTCCTTATCAAGGATTTTTTAAATGAAGTAGTCACAAGGTCCCACGCCTTTTCACGTGAAAACTTCCTGGACAGACGAGGACGCCACAGAGTATACGGAATAATCAGACTTGTGGATGAAAATCTCGATGAACTGGCTCAGGAGCTCGTTAAGGATGAGAAGGACAATATAAGCATACTTGCCAAGATAGGCCAGATTCAGGGACTTCTACTGGACATTTTTACATAAACATATATTTAGGAGGAACGAGCGCAGATGGCGCGTTTTTCAGACATAATAGAGCAGGATCAGATAAAAGAGCATATGCAAAATGCTATCAGGACCGGCAAAATATCCCACGCCTACATAATTTCCGGCGATGTTGGAAGCGGAAAGAAAATGATAGCAAGGACCTTTGCAAAAACGATTCTGTGTGAAAACAAGCAAGAAATAGGTGGATATATTGAAAATTGCGGGGAGTGTCACTACTGCAAGCAGGCGGAGAGCGGATCACATCCTGATATCAGAATTGTGGCTCATGAAAAGCCAACTTCAATAGGCGTTGATGAGATCAGAGATCAGGTTTGCGATGACGTATATATAAAACCCTACTCAGATCACAAAATATATCTTATTCCCGATGGGGAGCTCATGACGCAGCAGGCCCAGAATGCCCTTCTAAAGACGCTGGAGGAGCCGCCTGCTTATGCGACTATCATCATTTTGACATCCAATATCGATGCGTTTCTTCCGACTATTTTGAGCAGATGTATAGTATTTCCGATAAAGCCGGTGAGAGATGATCTGATACAAAAATACCTCATGGAAAAGAGGAAGGTTGTGGATTACAAGGCTCACCTTGCCGTGTCCTTTGCGCAGGGAAATGTGGGAAAGGCAATCCAGCTTGCGGAAGATGAGAGTTTTGAAAAGCTGAAAAATGATGCGATAGATCTGACGGCAAGGCTTCCTAAAGCGCAGATAAGCGATGTAATTGCAAGGCTTCAACTGCTGCTGACACCGGAGGGCAGCAGCGAAAAAAAACCGGATGCACTTTTAACAAACGATTTTCTTGATGTGCTTATGTTCTACGTCAGAGATATCCTGGTGTATAAGGCAGAGGGGAGCGCGGATCACTTGATTTTCGCGGATAAACTGTCGTATATTAGTAGTGTTACGGAAAAATGTTCCTATAAGGAAATTGATAATATATTAAAGGCAATTGACAGGGCCAGAAACAGGATTCATTCCAATGTAAACAGTCTTATGACCCTTGAGATGCTGATGCTTGATATAAAGGAGAATTTATAATATATGACCAGGGTTATCGGCGTAAGATTCAGAACGGCCGGCAAGATCTATTATTTTGATCCGGGTAATTTTGAAATAAAAAAGGGCGACCATGTAATTGTTGAGACAGCGAGGGGAGTTGAGTACGGAACAGTACTTTCCGATCCCAAGGATGTTGATGACAGCGAGGTTACAAAGCCCCTCAAGGCCGTACTTCGCATGGCGAATGAGAAGGACGACGAACAGGAAAAGAGCAACAGAACAAGGGAGAAGGAAGCTTTCAGGATCTGCAAGGAAAAGATAATTAAGCATGGTCTTGAGATGAAGCTTATAGATGCTGAGTACACCTTTGATAATAACAAGGTGCTGTTTTATTTTACTGCGGATGGCAGAATCGATTTCAGAGATCTGGTAAAGGATCTCGCATCAGAGTTTAAGACCAGAATAGAGCTCAGGCAGATCGGTGTAAGAGATGAGACTAAGATAATCGGAGGATACGGAATCTGCGGCAGACCGCTTTGCTGCCATTCCTATCTTGCGGATTTTATCCCTGTTTCCATAAAAATGGCTAAGGAGCAGAATCTTTCACTTAATCCGACAAAGATTTCCGGTGTTTGCGGAAGACTTATGTGCTGCCTGAAAAACGAAGAGGATGTATACGAGGAACTCAACCGCAAGATGCCCGGAGTTGGTGATATCGTTAAGACAAGCGATGAACTTGAGGGTGAAGTTGCAAGTGTAAATATCCTCAGACAGACAGTGAAGATTCTTGTTGATGTGGATGATGAGAAGGAAGTTCACGAGTGCAATGTAGACGACCTTACTCTTGTGAGAAAGAAGCAGAAGCATAAGCAGAATCAGCCAAAGGAGAAGGATGCAGACGAAGAGGCTGCAAAGGCTTTGGAGCAGCAGGATAAGAATCAGGCTCCTTCCCAGGCAAAGAAGCAGAATAATAATCAGGACAGAAAGCAGAATACTCCTCAGGAGAAAAATCAGAAAAAGGAAGCTGATGCAGACAAGGAAGTAAATCGCGCAAATGCTGATAATTCTGAAGCTTCGGCAGCAGGTTCTGCTGATAGTGTGAAGGATAAGGAAAGCACACCTGACAGAAATCAGAGTAAAGAGCAGAATCCTGGCAAAGATCAGAATTCTAATAAAGATCAGAATACGAATAAAGACCAGAGAAATTTCGATAAGAAGAACAGAAAAAAGAATTTCAATAAAAAAGGTCAGAACAACCGCAGTAAGAATCAGGACAACAGAAACCAGAATAATAGAGACCGAAACAATAAGAATCAGGGCAACAGAGATTCCGGAAAAGATAACAGAAACCAGAATCGCAGCGAGGGAGCGGATGGAAAACAGCAAAACTAACGAGTTTTTCCTAAAACCCGGAGAGAGACTTGATGATCTTCAGCGAAATGAGCTAATGATCATCCAGGATCCGGAGAGGTTCTGCTTCGGGATGGATGCGGTACTGCTATCGGGATTTGCTACGGCCACAAAAGGTGACCGGGTTCTTGACCTTGGTACGGGAACCGGCATTATTCCACTTTTGATGTCAGCGAAAACTGATGCAGAGGAGCTGATAGGTCTCGAAATACAAGAGGATAGTGCGGACATGGCAAGAAGGAGCGTTTGCTATAACAAGCTGCAGGACCGTGTCCGAATAGTTTGCGGAGATATAAAAGAGGCGGAGAAAATATTTGAACCTGCCTCTTTTGACGTTGTAACAACAAATCCGCCCTATATGATAAAGGGACATGGGCTGACAAATCCTGATAGTCCCAAAGCTATAGCCCGGCATGAAGTACTTTGTGACCTGAAGGACGTCATGAGGGCGGCCAAGATAATGCTTCATCCCGGCGGAAAGTTTTTTATGGTTCACAGACCGTTCAGGCTTGCGGAGATACTTGCCTGTATGCAGGAAAACAGGATTGAGCCAAAGCGTATACGGATGGTCCACCCTTATATCGATAAGGAACCGAGTATGGTACTTATAGAAGGTGCAAGGGACGGAAAGCCAAGGCTTTCGGTGGATCCGCCGCTTATCATATACGATGAACCGGGGAAGTACGGTAGAGAGATGGTTGAAAATTATGGATTCTAAAACCGGCATGTTATACCTCTGTGCAACACCCATAGGGAATCTTGGAGACATTACGGAGAGGGTACTTGAGACACTTCGCAGTGTCGACATTATTGCGGCAGAGGATACCAGAAACAGCATAAAACTGCTCAATCATTTCGATATTCATACGGAAATGACGAGCTATCACGAATATAATAAGGTCGAAAAGGCAGAATATCTGATACGTCTGATGCAGGACGGCAAGGATATTGCTCTCATAACGGATGCGGGAACGCCTGCAATTTCGGATCCTGGAGAAGTTCTTGTGCGCATGTGCCACGAGGCAGGAATTACAGTGACCTCGCTTCCCGGACCGGCGGCTTGCATTACAGCGCTTACCTTGTCTGGCCTTAACACCAGAAGATTTGTATTCGAAGGATTTTTGCCGGGACTTGATGACAAAAAGGAGCGAAGACGAATTCTCGAGCAGCTCCGGGATGAGCACAGAACAATCATTATGTATGAAGCACCCCATCATTTAAGGGGAACACTTAATGATTTAAGCGATGCACTTGGTAATAGGAAGCTCACAGTATGCAGGGAGCTAACGAAACGTTTCGAGGAAATAATGCCAACCACGATAGAAGGTGCGGTTACTTATTATGAGGAAAATGAGCCCCGCGGGGAATATGTTCTTGTAATAGAAGGGATAAGTCTGGATGAGCTGGACAGGCAGCAGAGGCAGGAATGGTCGAAGATGAGCCTTCAGGATCACATGGCTTACTATGAAAATGAAGGCATGAGCCACAAGGATGCAATGAAGCAGGTTGCTGCCGACAGAGGAGTCGGGAAGCGCGAGATCTACAAGGCGCTCCTGGAGGATTAAATAGATTATTCTAATGGATGGAAGAATAAAATGTCTTCCCCCACTGGGGGAAGGTGCCCGAAGGGCGGATGAGAGGCATTTTGAGCATAAATAATAACATAATACTTATATCGATTTTAATAGCCGTAATCTTACTAATCCTGCTCGTCCTTCTGCTGATAATCCGAATACGCAGGCATCGCCCTCTTCCGATGGATGAGCTTGAGGGACATGACTTTGAGTATTACTGTGCGGATCTGTTAAAAGCACACGGATTTATTGATGTTGAAGTTACGAAGGGTAGCGGAGATTTCGGAGCGGATATACTTGCGGAAAAAGACGGCATCAGCTATGCCGTGCAGTGCAAGTGCTATGATAAACCCATCGGAGTAAAGGCGGTTCAGGAAGTTTACGCAGGCCGTGATTATTACGACTGTATGGTGGGAGTTGTAATGACGAATCAATATTTCACGGCACCTGCTGTGGAACTTGCAAAGAAATTGAAGATTATGCTGTGGGATAGGGGATATATAGATTCCATGGAGGAATGATACCAAAAAGGCTGTCGTACCAAAAGCGGTACGACAGCCTTTCTTACGATTCTTTCATAGTTACACATCCGATAATTAGGTTCTCATTAGTCTTAAGTTACCTAATATAGCTTATTTCCATCCAAGGCAATCCTTGTATGTCTCTTCTGTTCCGGCTGCGAGGTTGCCACCCTGGAAGATATAGATCTGGTTATCGGAAGCTTTAAGGTTGAGTGCGATCTGTCTGTCGTTAACTTTCTCAACAGCGATAGTATTGAACTTCTCACCATGCATTGATACAGCAACGATATCTGAAGGCATATCAAAACCATCTTTAACATGTAATACTACTCTGCCACCGGAAAGAAGGGGCGGAAGCTTAACGCCGAAAGCGCAAACAATTGTTGAACCATGTGCTGCAGCTACAGACTGAGCTGTTCCTGTATAATTAGGAAATACATGGAATAAATCTGCTGTCATGCCGGATTTCTCCTGACCTTCGATAGTGCAGTCGCCTACACCTGAAGATACGGGAACGAAATCATTGGTCTCAAGCCAGAGTCCGCTAAGAACTGCGTTGTTAGTATACTCACCGGGAAGTAATCTGCCGGGAGCCATGGGAGCTGCGCATACGGAAATAGACATAGCGCAAACCATAACTGCTGCTAAAGCGAAAGAAACAATTTTCTTCATTTGAATTTCCTCCTTAATACGATTAAGTTTCGGATGTAACTACGTCACTGCCAAACATCATAGCGTATAGATATAAATATAACATTTAGATAATATAAAGAATTTATTAAATAAGGATGTAAAAAACGCCATACGGCATGGGGACTGAGTCTCAGATTATTTTATTATTTGCTAAAGAAATTTGGATTGAAATAAACAAGTTGTACATATAAATCGTCAGAAAGTTGTACAAAATGCCTACACAAATAGCATTGACCGTGTATAATATCGCGGCTATGATAGAATCTTGGAGAGGAATCTTCTGATTGAAAAAAGGAAAAGGAGAATAGAATTATGGGAGATGCAAAAAGTGCTATTGTTGAGGGAAAAACATTACTCGGAATAGAATTTGGTTCCACAAGAATCAAAGCGGTTCTTACCGATATGGATAACAACCCGATTGCGCAGGGTTCTCACGGATGGGAGAACAGACTGGACAACGGAATATGGACTTATACACTTGATGATATCTGGGGTGGACTTCAGGACTGCTATAAAAAGCTTACCGAAGATGTTGAGAAACAGTATGGCGAAAAGCTTACAAAGGTAGGTGCCATGGGCTTTTCGGCAATGATGCACGGATACATGGCATTTGATAAAGACGATAATCTTCTGGTTCCTTTCAGAACCTGGAGAAACACAATAACCGAGCAGGCTTCCGAGGAACTTACAGAGCTTTTCGGATATCATATTCCTCAGAGATGGAGTATTGCTCACCTCTATCAGGCAATGCTTAATGGAGAGGATCATGTAAAGAACGTGACATTCTTCACGACACTTGCAGGATATATTCATTGGCAGCTCACAGGAGAGAAGGTTCTCGGAGTGGGTGATGCATCAGGAATGTTCCCTATTGATTCAGCAACATGCGATTACAACGAAAAAATGGTAGGCCAGTTTGATAAACTTGCCGCTGATAAGGGCTTTGGCTTCAAGCTTCGTGATATTATTCCGAAATCACTTCCCGCAGGAGCAGATGCAGGAAAGCTCACCGCAGAAGGTGCTAAGAAGCTTGATCCTACAGGTACTCTTGAGGCAGGCATTCCGGTATGTCCTCCTGAGGGAGATGCAGGAACAGGTATGGTTGCAACAAACTCTGTTGGTGTAAGAACCGGTAATATCTCAGCTGGAACCTCTGTTTTCTCAATGGTAGTTCTTGAGCATGACCTTTCAAAAGCATATCCGGAGCTTGATCTTGTAACCACTCCCAGTGGCGAGCAGGTTGCAATGGTTCACTGCAACAATTGTACTTCAGACCTCAACGCATATGTAGGTCTTTTCAGAGAGTTTGCAGGAGCTATAGGAGCGGACGTTGATGACGACAAGCTTTACGGCACACTTTACAGAAAGGCTATGGAGGGAGATGCTGATTGCGGCGGACTTCTTGCATATAACTACTTCTCAGGTGAGAGCATCACAGGCTTCAACGAAGGAAGACCGCTGTTCGTAAGAAGACCTGATGCAAAGATGAATCTTGCAAACTTCATGAGAACACACCTTTATACTGCACTCGGTGCACTTAAGGTAGGTAACGACATCCTTATGAAGGAAGAGAACGTCAAGGCTGATTTCTTCTTTGGTCAGGGTGGATTTTTCAAGATCAGAGGCGTTGGTGACAGAGTTATGGCAGCAGCGCTCGACACACCGATCAAGCTTATGGAGACAGCAGGAGAGGGCGGCCCTTGGGGTCAGGCAATTCTTGCGGGCTTCATGCTTAATAAGGAAGATGGCGAGACACTTGAGCAGTACCTCAATAACAAGGTATTTAAGAGCGGAAAAGTTGATACCTGCGAGCCTGTAGCTGAGGATGTAAAGGGCTTTGATAAATTTATGGATGACTATAAGGCCGGACTTGAGATCGAGAGAGCGGCAGTTAATAAGTTACTGTAAGGAGATAAATGATGTTAGAAGAACTTAAAAAGAAGGTCTACGAAGCAAACATTCTGCTTCCAAAGTACGGCCTTGTAACTTTTACCTGGGGAAATGTCAGTGAGATTGATAGAGAGTCAGGGCTTTTCGTAATAAAGCCCAGTGGTGTTGATTATGAGACCATGACTCCCGATGATATGGTTGTCATGGACTTAAACGGCAATAAGGTTGAGGGAAAGCTCAACCCCTCCTCAGACACACCTACACATGTGGAGATATATAAGGCATTTAAAGAGGTTGGTGGTGTGGTTCATACACATTCCTCTTATGCTACAAGCTGGGCACAGGCAGGAAGATCAATTCCCTGCTATGGTACAACACATGCGGATTATTTCTATGGTGAGATACCCTGCGTAAGATGCCTTACAAAGGATGAGATTGAGGATGCCTACGAGGAGAACACCGGTCACCTTATCGTAAACGAGTTCGAGGCGATGGGCAAGGATCCGGTGGCGGTTCCAGCAGTACTTTGTAAGAACCACGGCGTTTTTTCCTGGGGTAAGGATGCTCATGAAGCTGTTCATAACGCAGTTGTAACAGAAGAAGTTGCCAAGATGGCATACAGATGCGAGGTTATTAATCCCAGAGTACAGCCCGCGCCTCAGGAGCTTCAGGATAAGCACTACTACAGAAAACATGGTGCGAATGCATATTATGGCCAGGGATGACCCCTCATCCGCCCTTCGGGCACCTTGTCTTCGCTCCGCTTCGGTCGGCGCAGAACAATCGTCCCCCAAGGGGAAGGCAAGAAAGTGCAAAAAAACCGCAAAAATAGAATAGTCACATATTGCGAATTGTGCTAAATTTATACTGCACGCGTAGAAAAAGCTGTTCTGCGCGCAAAGAGAGACAGAAGTAAAGGAAGTGGAGGAATTATGACGAACAAAGAATTGCAGAAAATTGCAAATGAAGTCCGTAAGGGCATAGTCACAGCGGTTCACGCAGCAGGTGCAGGACACCCGGGCGGATCACTGTCAGCAGCAGATATCTACACATATCTGTATTTTGAGGAGATGAATATTGATCCCAAGGATCCTAAGGCAGAGAATCGTGATCGTTTCGTGCTTTCCAAGGGACACACAGCACCCGGCCTTTATTCAGTAATGGCTCAGCGTGGATATTTCCCCGTTGAGGAGCTTAAGACTCTTCGTAAGCTTGGTTCAAGACTTCAGGGACATCCCAGCATGCAGTACCTTCCCGGACTTGATATGTCATCAGGTTCACTTGGACAGGGTGTTTCAGTTGCTTGTGGTATGGCACTTTCTGCAAAGCTTGATAATAAAGACTACAGAACATACGCACTTTGCGGCGACGGTGAGATTGAAGAGGGTCAGATTTGGGAGGCAGCTATGTTTGCCGGCTTCCGTAAGCTTGACAACCTTGTTGTTATTGTAGATAACAATGGTCTTCAGATTGACGGACCTGTAGATGAAGTTTGCTCACCTTATCCTATTGATAAGAAGTTCGAAGCATTTAACTTCCATGTAATCAATATTGATGCACACGATTTTGATGCCATAAGAGCAGCCTTCAAGGAGGCTAGAGAGACCAAGGGACAGCCCACAGCAATTATTGCACACTCTATAAAGGGTAAGGGCGTATCCTTCATGGAGAACCAGGTTTCATGGCACGGTGTAGCACCTAATGATGAAGAGTATGCTAAGGCTATGGAAGATCTTAATAAGATCGGCGAAGCATTAGAAGCATAATAGATTTGGAGGTTAAAATGAGCGAAGTTAAGAAGATAGCTACCAGAGACAGCTATGGTAAAGAACTTATAGAGCTTGCAAAGGTTAACGACAAAGTAGTAGTACTTGACGCAGACCTTGCAGCAGCAACAAGAACAGGCTGGTTCAAGAAGGAATTCCCGGATCGTCACATCGACTGCGGTATCGCAGAGTGCAACATGATGGGCATTGCAGCAGGACTTGCTACAACAGGTAAGATTCCTTTTGTCAGCACATTTGCTATGTTTGCAACAGGACGTGCTTATGAGCAGGTTCGTAATTCAGTAGGATATCCTCATCTCAACGTAAAGATCGGCGGAACACATGCCGGAATTACAGTAGGTGAAGACGGTGCCAGCCACCAGTGTAACGAGGACCTTGCTCTTATGCGCACAATCCCCGGCATGGTAGTTATGTGCCCTGCAGATGATATCGAGGCAAGAGCTTGTGTACGTGCAGCAGCTGAGCACGAGGGCCCTGTTTACATCCGTTTCGGACGTGCAGCTTGCCCCATCGTTAATGACAGACCTGATTACAAGTTTGAGCTTGGTAAGGGAACTGTTCTTCGCGAGGGAACAGATGTCAGCATTATCGCTACAGGTATTGGCGTAGGTTCAGCTCTTGAAGCAGCTGAGAAGCTCGCAGCAGACGGCATCAGCGCAGAGGTTATTAACATCTGCACAATCAAGCCTATCGACAGAGAGCTTGTTGTTGCTACTGCAAAGAAGACAGGCAAGGTCGTAACTGTTGAGGAGCACTCTGTAATCGGCGGTCTTGGATCTGCAGTATGTGATGTTCTTTCAGAAGAGTGTCCTACAGTAGTTAAGAAGATCGGTATGCAGGATAAGTACGGCGAGTCAGGTTCTGCAGGAGATCTTGTTAAGAAGTACGGCCTTGATGGTGAGGGCGTATATAACTCAGTAAAAGAATTCTTGAAGTAATACTGATTTGAGATTTGACTAACAGCCTGCATATATGATATATGTGGGCTGTTATTATTTTGTTTGGAAGGAAATACACCTATCATGAATATTCTTGCACCATCTATTTTGTCGGCGGATTTTACAATACTTGGAGAGCAGATAAAGGAAACTGAGGCGGCAGGCGCACAGTACCTTCACTTCGATGTAATGGACGGATTGTTTGTGCCGTCAATATCCTTTGGATTACCTGTTCTTAAATCTATCAGGAAGGCTTCAAATCAAGTCTATGACGTTCATCTTATGATAGAAGAGCCTATTCGTTATATAGAACAATTTGCCGAAGCAGGGGCAGATATTATAACTTTCCATGTTGAGGCAGCATCTGATCCCAGAGAAGTAATAGATAAGATTCATAGTCTCGGAAAAAAAGCAGGTCTTGCAATAAAGCCCAAGACACCGGTAGAAGCAGTAAAATCTTACATCGAACATATTGATATGCTGCTTGTCATGACGGTTGAGCCCGGATTTGGCGGACAAAAGTATATAGATGAATGTACTGATAAAATACGAGAAGCCAGGGATCTGATTAAAGAAAAAGGGTTATCTGTAGATGTTGAAATAGATGGAGGAGTCACAATGAATAATATTAATGTACCACTGGAAGCAGGTGCAAATGTAATTGTGGCCGGGTCTGCAGTATTTAATGGTGATATTCAGGAAAATGTAAGAAGTTTAATGGCAAAATTTGAAATAGTATGAGTTTTTTAAGGAGTGATGATAATCCGCATCACTCCTTAATTTTTTCTAAAATATCCCTAAATAACGAGAATTGCTGCGCCATATATCGTATAATTATATTGGAAGTATACCCAGTTGTGAAAGTAAGGGTAACGATATGGCGCACAATGTTAGAAATATATGCATGAATTGTGGAAGATTTTTCATAGCAAGGGAGAGTAACCATGCTTTCTGTTCTCTTGAATGTAAGAAAATGTATTCCAATCATTCAGGCTATAGATGCAGGGATTGCAGGAATGCAGCCTGTAAGGTAAGGAACGATTCGCTTATGAATTCTCCGCCTGATTGCGAAAATTTGCAGCTCCATAAATCCTACAAGGCATCGGGCTCAAAATAAATGTAATATTTAATTTATCGAAATGCTATAATACAAATCAACTTAAAGAAAGGCGGATGTTTTGCGAATGCGCATAATATCTGCCTTTTTGATATTTGTAGTGATGATTTTGAATAATTGTATTTATAAAAAAATTATAAAGAATTATAAAAAATGAAATGAATATTCACTAATTGAAACAAAAAAGCAACAATTAACTTGCAATTATATCCATATGAGTTATACTTATAAACAGCTTCGGAAAAAACCGAGGCTAAGAAAAGTGATTATAAAAAGACGAAAGGGGATACTATCATGAAACTTAACAAACACATTATGGCTATGAACTTAGCCGCAGTAATCGCTTTTGGTGCTGTTGCAGGCATCATTGCACCTTCAGTTGCAGGTGAGGACAACATCGTTGCTTATGCTGCTGTTACAGACGGACAGGCATCTGTTCAGGATGAAGTAACTGGTGGTCAGGTATCATTTAACGAGAAGGACAACCCGGACCTTAAGGGCTGCGATTTCGAGTCTAATGGTGATGGCGCTACAGTAACACTTACAGCTGTTGATAAGACTGCTAAGAAGGTTAAGTTTAAGACCGGAACATTGAAGGTTGGTGATAAGGAATATAAGATTACCAGTATCAAGAAGGGTACATTCAAGGGCTCAAAGGCTACAAGCATTGATGTATCAAAACTTGAGCTTGAGAAGCTTACAGCTAATATGTTCCAGGGCGCAACAAAGGCTAAGACTATTAAGGTCAATGGCGCTAAGCTTACAAAGAAGAGCATTGACAAGAACTTTGTTAAGGGCCTGAAGAAGCTCACAAAGATTCAGGTTGTTGCTAAAGCAAAGCAGTTCAATAAGATTAAGAAGGCACTTAATACTGCAGCTAAGAAGACAGGCAACAAGAAAACACAGGTTAAGAGAGTAAAGAAGTAATTTAACCAATAGTCCTTATTACACAGGCAGGGAGAAATCCTTGCCTGTGTTTTTTTGCATAGGTATAATAAACGATGTGAAATTGTGTTTTACGGGAGGTTTGGATTGAGACAGAAGGACAAAACAACTGCGCAGGTAATTCATGAATACGGAGAACTGCTGACTAAGTACTATCTGGTGGTAATGTTTGTAGTTTTGCCGCTATATTTTCAGAATGGCTATTCGGATATTGCAAATTCAAAATACATATTATATAGACTGGTATCTACAGCATTTTTGATAATTACAGGACTAGTGTGCTTCTTGGTTGAAACAGCCTGCGAAAAGACGCAGAATGTCAGAAAAAAGCCGATTCTTCCTATCATATTTGTAACCGCTCATCTGATTTTTAATCTCTTAACCTGGGTGTTTGCGGTTGACCATAAAATAGCATGGAGAGGGAATGGAAGTTGGCACATGGGATTACTGTCGCAGATTCTGTTTTTGGGCTCGATGCTTCTCGTTTACTATTATTACTCCGATAAGTATTTGATATGGATAGCAGCTGCAATAGGAGCTGTATTAACAGGGATACTTACTATATTGAACAGGATTGACATTTACCCCATCGATATGGGGAATAAATATCCGGGGTTCATTTCCACACTGGGTCAGACAAACTGGGCAACAATATATACGGTTATGCTGATTGGAGCAGGTATTGGATTGTTTGTTTATGAAGAAAAGCCTCTTTTCAGATATATTATTCTGGTCTTGAATTGTGTGGTTATAGCCGGAGCATGGATGGCGGGAAGTGATACCTTTTTACCGGCAATGTTCTTCGAACTTTTTATTATGTTTGGAATTTGCTTGAAGAAAAGGGAACTGATGAAGAGGTTTTCCGAGTTTCTCCTGGCATTTGGTATAGCTACAGAGTTTGTATACGTTTTTGTATTTGTTCTATTTCATGATAGATTTGTATTTGTTGATGAACAGGATGCAGTCAACACACTTTTGAAAATGCATATAGGCCTGATTATTATTGTAGGTTCATTGATAATTTTAGGCATTATGCAGTTAACTAAGAATAAAGAGTGGAATAAGAAACTTCTTGAGATAGCATTTCGAGTACTGGTTTGCCTTATGCTTATTGCTTTGGCAGTAACTGTAGTCCTTATGGTAGTAGTAACAACTACACCTGAAAAAGCAGGCGCTTTTGCAAACATTCGAATGCTTAACTTTGATGATGACTGGGGAACTCACAGAGGCCTGAACTGGAAGTGCTCCATAGCCGGATTCATTAGGATGTCGCCTATTCGTAAAGTGATCGGAATGGGACAGGGATATTTTAATCCTCTTATGCAGTCCTTTCCTGATTTACAGGCGCGGTTAGAGGCGATGTATGAGGGCTTTGCACTGATGGTTGCTCACAACGAGTACCTTAACATGCTTATAGAAAACGGCATCCTCGGCTGTCTTACATACATCGGAGTGCTGGTTTCATCCTTTGCACTTCTTTGGAAAAGAGCGGATAAGCATAGACTTTCACTTATGGCATTGCTTTCACTTTCAGGCTATATTGCCTGCAGCTTCTTCTTTTTCCAGCATGTGTATGCGACATCTTTTATGTACATTTTCATTGCGATAGCGCTGTCAGAGATAAGAGGAGAGAAAGCATAAGCAGTCACGTTGACAATAATCGTTTCAAAAGGCATACTAGATAGTGGCTTTTTGGCAAAATGAGAATGGTTTGATTTTTCATAAAAAGTACTAATGACCGGTAGGAGTAGAAAGGTCGATAATAAGATATGTATAAAAAAATGGACAGAAACGATCCGTGCTGGTGCGGAAGCGGCAAGAAGTACAAGACTTGCCATGAGAGCTTTGATGACAGGATAATCGCTCTCGAGAGAGCGGGAAAGATTGTTCCGAAACGCTCACTTTTGAAGACAGAGGCTGACATAGAGGGCATTAAGGCAAGTGCGAAGATAAATATGGCCTGCCTTGATGAGGTCGCTGATAAGATTAAGGCCGGTATGTCGACTCAGGATATTGATGATATCGTAGCTGATGTTACAAGGAAAATGGGCGGCATTGCAGCTCCTCTTAATTACGAGGGATTTCCCAAGAGCGTGTGCACTTCGATTAACGATATGGTGTGCCACGGAATTCCTTCTCCTGACGATATTTTACAGGATGGAGATATAATTAATGTAGACTGCTCAACGATTCTGAATGGCTACTTCTCAGATTCTTCACGAATGTTCTGCATCGGAGATGTGGATCCGGAGTGGAAGAAGTTGGTAGATGTAACCAAGGAAGCGGTTGAGATCGGTGTTAAGAATGTTATTCCATGGACTCCGCTCGGAGATATGGGAAATGCAGTTCATCAGCACGCTTTGAAGAACGGATATACAGTGGTTCGCGAGATTGGTGGTCACGGCTGCGGCAACGAATTCCATGAGGAACCGTTCGTTAGCTTTGTAAGTAAACCCGGCACAGAAATGATCATGGTTCCGGGCATGGTATTCACGATTGAGCCTATGATAAATATGGGAGGCGATAAGATCTTTGTGGATGCCGATAATGACTGGACTGTTTATACAGAGGATGGCTCACCATCAGCACAGTGGGAAGTCGAGATTGTGGTGACAGAGACGGGATGCGACATACTTTGTTGGTGACCCCTCATCTGGCGCTTCGCGCCACCTTCCCCCAGAGGGGGAGGCAATAAAACAAGGAGATTTTGGTAAATGCAGAACAAAGGAAAATATTATATTACAACAGCGATTGCTTACACATCAGGTAAACCGCACATCGGCAACAGCTACGAGATAGTACTTGCCGATGCTATTGCAAGATATAAGAGGAAGGATGGCTATGACGTTCACTTCCAGACAGGCTCGGATGAGCACGGCCAGAAGATTGAGACCAGAGCTATCGAGGCAGGCTGCAGCAGCCCCAAGGAATTTGTTGACGGTGTTGCTGGAACAATCAAGAGCCTCTGGGATATGATGGACACTTCCTATGACCGTTTCATCAGAACAACCGATGAGGATCACGTGGAGCAGGTTCAGAAGATTTTCAAGAAATTCTATGACCAGGGAGATATTTATAAGGGATCCTACAAGGGGATGTACTGCACAGAGTGTGAGGCTTTTTACACAGAATCTCAGCTTGTGGACGGCAAGTGCCCTGAGTGCGGATCAGATGTTCATCCCGCTGAAGAGGAAGCATACTTCTTCAAGATGAGTAAGTATGCGCAGCAGCTCATTGACCATATCAACAGCCATCCTGAGTTTATTCAGCCGGTTTCACGTAAGAATGAGATGATGAACAACTTCCTTCTCCCGGGACTTCAGGATCTGTGCGTTTCAAGAACCTCATTCAAGTGGGGTATTCCTGTAAGCTTTGATGAGAAGCACGTTGTATATGTATGGCTTGATGCGCTCACAAACTATATCACCGGTATCGGCTATGATGTTGACGGCAGCAGTGAGCAGTATAAAAAATGGTGGCCTGCGGACCTCCATCTTATAGGAAAGGATATCATCAGATTCCATACTATTTATTGGCCTATCTTCCTTCTTGCTCTTGGTGAGCCTCTTCCGAAGCAGGTGTTCGGACATCCCTGGCTCCTTCAGGGCGGCGAGAAAATGAGTAAGTCTAAGGGTAACGTTATCTATGCTGATGACCTTGTAAGCCTTTTCGGAGTTGATCCTGTTAAGTACTTTGTTCTTCATGAGATGCCTTATGATAATGATGGTGTCATTACTTGGGAACTTATGGTTGAGCGTTACAACTCAGACCTTGCAAATACACTCGGTAACCTTGTAAACCGTACAATTGCTATGTCCAACAAGTACTTTGATGGCGTTGTGGCAGATAAGGGTGTAGAGGGAGGCGTTGATGCTGACCTTAAGGCAGTTGTTACAGGTGCCTATGATAAGGTTGAGAAAAAGATGGATGAGCTTCGCGTAGCGGATGCTCTTACAGAGATTTTCACAGTTTTCAAGCGCTGCAATAAATATATTGATGAGACTGAGCCGTGGGCACTTGCAAAGGATGAGGCTCAGGCAGACAGACTTTCAACCGTTCTCTATAACCTTGTTGAAGGTATTACAATCGGAACAAGCCTTCTTGAGCCCTTCATGCCAAGAACAGCTGAGAAGATTTTCGGAATGCTTAACACTAAGAGCCGTGATTTTGATACACTTGATACCTTCGGAATGTATGAGAGCGGCACCAAGGTAACGGATGCTCCCGAGCAGACCTTTGCCAGAAAGGACCTTAATGAAGTCCTTGCAGAAGCAGCAAAGATAACTGAGAAGCAGAAAGCTGACTTCATTGAAAGTCAGAAAAAGGCTAAGGAAAACCTTACTAAAGCAGGAATGCTCAAGGAAGCTAACGCCATTGTTATAGGTGGTGCTGAAGAGAGCTCTGAGGAAGCGGCAGCAGACGGCGGAATCGATATTCCCGCAAAGGATGAGATCACTTTTGATGACTTCATGAAGCTTCAGTTCCAGGTTGGTGAGATCATCGCCTGCGAGGCTGTTCCGAAGTCCAAGAAGCTCCTTTGCTCACAGGTTAAGATCGGAAGCCAGACCAAGCAGATTGTATCAGGTATCAGCAAGTACTATTCTCCTGAGGAGATGGTTGGTAAGAAGGTAATGGTTCTTGTAAACCTTAAGCCTGCTAAGCTTGCGGGAGTGCTGTCCGAGGGAATGCTCCTTTGCGCAGAGGATGCGGAGGGTAACCTTGCGCTCATGACTCCCGAGAAGGCAATGCCTTCAGGTGCAGAGATATGCTGATATCCTTTACTTAATGAAGTTAATATGATAATTATGAAAGGCCTGTTTCAAAATAGAGACAGGCTTTCATTTTTTTATAAAAAATTATCAATTTAACGAATTTTTAAGAATACGGATTTACGATATTGTGGTAAAATATCCCTAGAAGGTATATTCTGTATGCATATAAGGGGGTTTTTATGGCACGCAAAGAGGAACTTACTTACAAATCTAGAGACCGCGAGACTACTATTCATGCTATTAGATGGATTCCGGATGAGAAACCCATAGCTATTTTACAGATCATCCATGGTATGCAGGAATACATCGACCGTTACGACGAATTCGCTAATTATATGGCAAATAACGGAGTCATGGTTATTGGTAACGATCACCTTGGACATGGCGATTCCGTTTCAACTAAAGTGCCTTATGGATATTTTTGTAAAAACGATCCCGCGACGGTTATCCTTCGTGATGCGCACAGACTTAAGAAGATGACACAGGAAGAGTATCCGGGACTTCCGGTAATCCTTCTGGGACACAGCTTTGGTTCCTTTGTTGCAAGAGAGTATCTTACCAGATACGGCACGGGTATCCAGGGTGCGATTATTCAGGGCACAGGCTGGCAGTCACCCGGAACAATTAAATCAGGTAAATCGCTTTGCGCAATCCTCGGAGCTTTCTTTGGAGAGAAGCATCGCTCGAACTTCCTTAACAATATGGCTTTCAAGGCTTACAACAGCAGAATATCAAGCCCGAAGACCAAGTTTGACTGGCTTTCACATAATGAGGAGAGCGTTAAGAAGTACGAAAATGATCCCAAGGACAATTTCGTATTCACAGTAAACGGCTTTGAGACACTGTTCGAGGTTCTCTCAAGAGTTCAGGATCTTGGCAAGATGGATGATATTCCGAAGAAGCTGCCGATTCTTCTCACAGCAGGTAAGGAAGATCCGGTTGGAGAGTATGGCAAGAGCGTTGAACACCTCTACGGAATCTGGAAGGATCAGATAGGCCTTCAGAACCTTGAAATCAAGCTCTATGACGGAATGAGACATGAGCTTCAGCAGGAGATCGGAAGAGAAAAAGTATTTTCAGATCAGCTTGAATGGATTAAGAAAACAATAAAATAATATACAATTTTCGCCCAAGCATGTTATAGTAGTGCTTGGGCGTTTTTGTATTTTAAAGGAGAAATTTTATGGGAAAGATATTTGATTTAGACAGTCCTGTTATGAGAGTCCTGAATGTAGTAGCGGATCTCATGATTTTGAATTTTGCGGTTTTGTTGTTTGTACTTGTTCCCTTTACGGGTGGAGCAGCCCTTACGGGTATGCATTATGTCCTTCTGAAAATAGTAAGAAATGAAGAGACTTATGTACTTAAAGGGTTTTGGAAATCCTTCAAACTGAATTTCAAACAGGCAACAATTATTTGGATAATTATCGTTGCGATTTCAGCGATTATCGGTATGGATTTTTGGTGGATATATAATAATGCAGGTGCCATTCCTCCGGTTTATGCATATATAATGTTTGGAATCACCGTTATTCTGTATATGGTTTCGCTGTACATATTCCCGCTGCTTGCAAGATTCGATAACCCTGTCAGGGGAACACTGAAAAATGCAGTAATGTTTGCGATCCTGGGACTTCCCAGAACAGTTGCAATGGCAATTATTTCGCTTATTCCGCTGTTACTTTTGTATTTCTTCGAACTTAGAATTATACCGATTCTGATGATGTTCGGATTTACAGGACCGGGGTTCCTTATGGCGGTTCTTTACAATGGATTGTTCCTTAAATTTGAGCCCAAGGTTGAGGTTCCGAAGGATGATGAGATGCATCTTGACGATGAGGACGACGAGGAGCTTCAGGCTGCGATCAAGAGATTGCAGGAGGCAAGAGACAAGAAGTAAGGAGGCATTTTGCACATAAGATTTTACTTTATTTGTGCAAATAGTCATAACCAATTTATAAAAAAATTATAAATAAGCATTTTTTACAACGATTAAGGAAATCTTTGTATAATAGTTGCATAGCCAAAGCAAAACGCTTTGGCTATACTTGTTTTTGTTAGGAGCGAGACGCTCTTTTTATTTGCACAGAGGAGGAAAAGGAAAATGGCAAGTTTAACACTTGAAAATGTATGCAAAGTTTATCCTAACGGGTTCGAAGCTGTTAAGAATTTCAACCTTGATATCCAGGACAAGGAATTCATCATCTTCGTTGGACCTTCAGGATGTGGTAAGTCAACAACTCTTCGTATGATCGCAGGTCTTGAAGATATTTCTTCAGGTACACTTAAGATCGGTGATCGCGTAGTTAACGATGTAGAGCCTAAGGACAGAGATATCGCAATGGTATTCCAGAACTACGCTCTTTATCCTCATATGACAGTATATGATAACATGGCATTCGGCCTTAAGCTTCGTAAGGTTCCGAAGGCTGAGATCGACAAGATGGTTAAGGATGCAGCTAAGATCCTTGATCTTACAAACCTTCTTGATCGTAAGCCGAAGGCTCTTTCCGGTGGTCAGAGACAGCGTGTTGCTATGGGTCGTGCTATCGTTCGTAATCCTAAGGTATTCCTTATGGATGAGCCTCTTTCAAACCTTGATGCTAAGCTCCGTGTTCAGATGAGAACTGAGATCGCTAAGCTTCACCAGAGACTTGGTACCACAATCATCTACGTTACACACGATCAGACCGAGGCTATGACACTTGGTACCAGAATCGTAGTTATGAAGGACGGTGTTGTTCAGCAGGTTGATACACCTCAGAACCTTTATGACAAGCCTACAAACCTTTTCGTTGCTGGATTCATGGGATCACCTCAGATGAACTTCCTTGATGCAGAGGTTGAGGTTTCAGGCGACAAGGCTAGCCTTAAGATCGCTGGTCAGTCTATCGAGCTTCCTCCGGCTAAGGCTAAGAAGGTTATCGATGGCGGCTACGCTGGAAAGACAGTTACATTCGGTATCCGTCCTGAGGACGTTGATGATTCCGAGATGGTTGTTAGCACATCTAAGGCTGTATTCGAGTCTACAATCAACGTATACGAGCTTCTTGGTGCAGAAGTTTATCTGTACTTCGATCTTGCAGGCTTCCCTGTAACAGCACGAGTTGATTCTCGTACAACAGCTCGTCCCGGCGACAAGGTTAAGTTCGCATTCGACGTTGAGAAGATTCACGTATTTGACAAAGAGACAGAGAAGGTTATCACAAACTAATTTATGTGATAAACAGTATATGCACAAATAATAAAGAACTGAGCATTACGCTTGCGTAATAGCTCAGTTCTTTTTATTTGTATACACCTTTATAGAATAAACGAAAATTAGAAGATAAATATTTACTATAAGAAATGTACAATAAAAACGAACAAAAGTGCATACTATACATTCACCATTTATTGTATAAATAAATACAAAGAAACGGCAAAAGGGGAACGTTATTTGTACATTATGCCGATTCAAAACCGTAACAAAAAATATTAAGTAGGAGGATGTAACAAAATGAAAAAAAGAGACTGGTAGCTTTACTATCTGCTCTAACGTTGGTGCTTAGCCTTACCGCTTGTGGCGGAAGTGGCGCAGGAACTTCCGGTGGTGGCGGAACAAATTCTGATCAGGCCAGTGGGGACGGTTCCGGATCAGGCGAGTATGTCAAGCTCGTAGTTTGGGGAAATGGTAATGCTGATACTGAAGACTGCAACGAAGTTGCTGAAGCCGTTAACAAGATCACACGTGAGAAAATCGGTTGTGAGATCGAGCTTGTTCGTGGACAGGATGCTGAACAGATCAACCTTGCTCTGACCTCCGGTGAAGCTATTGATCTTATGTGCTACAACAACATAAGTGGTCAGTTTAACACTGTAGTTAATAATAATTGGGCATATCCCCTTGATGATCTTTTAGAGAAATATGGACAGGGAGCAAAGGGAGTAATTAACGAATATGACCTTGAAGCCTGCAAAAAGGATGGTGTGCTCTATGCACTTCCGAACCAGAAAGATACATCACGTGCAGCCGGATTTGCTATGCGTAAGGACATCTGTGACGAACTTGGTATCACAGTTCCTGAGTACGGCACTTATGATGATATGCACGAAATCCTTGTAAAGGTTCACGAAGCTCATCCTGAGATGGATGCTCTTGTTCCCACATGGGCACAGGGTGGTATGCAGACAACTATTCCCGCTGATCCGCTTGGAGACTCTCTTGGTATCCTTGAGGATTGCCGCGAAGACAGCACAACAGTTGTTGACGAAGCAGAGACAAAGAGCTTCCAGGATTTCTGCAAGATGATGTGGCAGTGGAATCAGGAAGGTTTGATCATGCCTGATGCTACAACAACTACAGAGAACGCTCTTCTTTCAAACAATGGATTTGCAATGTATGAGAACTGGAAGCCCGGCAAGGAACTTGAGGTTTACAAGGGCAACGGCAAAGAAGTTTACTTCATGAAGATTCATGGACCTATCAAGCATACAGCAATTCCTAATGGTAACTCATGGATGATTCCTTACAGCTCAAAGCATCCTGAAGAAGCTATGAAGCTTTGGAACCTTATGTATACAGATCCTGAAATTTCCAACCTGTTCATCAACGGTATCGAAGGTAAGCACTGGGTATACACTGATGACACCAAGAAGATGATCACATCTCCTGAAGGTGTTGATCCGAACGCTTCCGGTTATTCTTCAATGGATTGGGCATGGCCTAATCAGCAGATTACACCAGTTTGGGAAGGCGCTGAGGATCCCGATCTTTGGACAAAGCTTAACGAGTTTAACAACAGTGGAGAGCCTAGCCCTGCTATGGGATTCATTTGGGACAGCTCACCTGTTATGAACCAGGTAACAGCTTGTAACAACGTTGTATCTTCTTACAGGACCGCTCTTCTTTGGGGCGCTATCGATCCTGAAGAAAACCTCCCTAAGTATATTGACGAACTTAAGGCAGCCGGCATCGATGAGATCATCGCCGAGAAGCAGAAACAGCTTGATGCATTTCTTGCAAGCAAATAATTCTGCCAATAATAATTAACACAAAAAATGCAGGTGTCAAATATCATTTTGGCACCTGCATGATAATATTACTTGAAGGAGGATGGGGTTAGGTTGAAAAAGACAAAGAAAACATTAAAACGCTTCTGGCCGATGTATTTAATGTTCATACCCGGGGTAGTATATCTTTTTATAAATTCATATATTCCGATGTTTGGAATACAGATAGCCTTCAGGCAGTATAATGCTGCGCAAGGTGTATATGGAAGTCCCTGGTGCGGATTTAAAAATTTCGAATTCCTCACCAGAACCAAAGACGCATGGATAATGATCAGAAACACAGTACTTTATAATGTCGTATTTATTGTACTTGGAACTATTCTGGCTGTAGCAACAGCGATCATTCTTAATGAGATCCGCAACAAAACAGCGAAGCAGGCATATCAGACGATTATTCTGATTCCTTTCCTGATTTCAATGGTCATAGTAAGTTATCTTGCTTACGCTTTCCTGAGCACCAGTGATGGCTTCATCAACAACTCACTAGTCAAACTGCTTGGAAAAGAGCCCATTGACTGGTATAACACTGCAAAATATTGGCCCGTTATTCTGGTTCTTATCAATATCTGGAAGGGCCTTGGATATAATATGATCCTCTATTATGCTACCATCTGCGGTATTGACGGCACACTTTATGAAGCTGCTGTTGTGGATGGAGCTAATCGTTGGCAGAAAATTGTTCATGTTACATTGCCCGGTTTGAAATCTACAATTATCATACTGACACTTATGGCTCTTGGCGGAATTTTCCGTTCTGATTTCGGTCTTTTCTATAAGGTTCCGCTCAACTCCGGTCCGCTTATCAATGTAACGCAGACAATTGATACCTACGTATACCGCGGACTTATCCAGAATAACAATGTAGGAATGTCCTCAGCAGCAGGCCTTTATCAGTCCGTTGTTGGATTTGTTCTGGTAGTAACGGCTAACGCTATAGTCAGAAGAATAGACAACGAAAGTTCGCTGTTTTAATAGGAGGATTGTAGAAACATGGTACAAAAAGACAGAGTATTTCAGACCTTGGCAAATGCGCTGATGATCATTCTGGCTATCTGTGCACTTGCGCCTTTCTTTCTTATGCTCATGTCATCACTCACAGATGAACAAACTTTGTTAGCAAACGGATATAGTTTTTTTCCGGAAAAATTTAGTACATATGCTTATAAATATCTGTTTGTTCAATCCGGATCTGTGGCACGTGGTTATGTGATTTCAATATCAGTTACAGTTGTAGGAACTCTATCCAACCTGTTTGTTACTTTGCTATATGCTTATCCGCTTTCAAGAAAAGAGCTTCCCGGAAGACAAATTTTTGCATTCTATCTATTCTTTACAATGCTCTTCTCAGGAGGACTGGTTCCTGCATATTTGATGTGGACACAGACATTCCATATTCGAAATACAGTTATTGCGCTGCTTGTTCCGGGCTTACTTATGAGCCCTTTTAACGTCATTATGATGCGTACATACTTCACCACCAATATTCCTGATGAAGTTATTGATGCAGCAAGAGTTGACGGAGCAGGTGAATTCGGAATCCTTTTCAAGGTGGTATTCCCTATGGCGCTGCCGATAACCGCTACAATCGGGCTCCTGGTTGGACTTGCATACTGGAATGACTGGATGAATGGTCTGTATTATATCAATGATGACAAACTCTACAGTATTCAGGTACTGCTTATGAAGATTCAGCGTAATCTAGATCAGCTCAGGCAGCAGGCTCAGAACGGTAGTGGAAATGTTAACATGGCTGATCTGCCTTCAACTTCTGTAAGAATGGCATTGACGGTTATGGGTATCCTTCCCATTATGATCATATATCCTTTCCTGCAGAGATACTTCGTAAAAGGTATCACAATCGGAGCAGTAAAAGGGTAAGCTGGAAAATACCTGCTATTTGCGGTATTGTTGGGGAGTTTGACCCGTTGTTTTCTTGAATTGTCTGTAAAAATATGAGGTATTGGGGATTCCAACCTGTTCTGCGATATCCGAAATGCTCATAGTCGTGTTTTTTAGTAGGTATTTGGCTTGATCCATTCGTTTTGAATTGATATAAGCTGTAAGCGTTGTTTCAAATTCCTTATGAAAACAAAATGACAGATAATCTGGATTTAGGTGTATGGCATCAGCAATCTTGACACGGTTTAAATCTGCGTCCGACAGATGGTCGCGGATATATCTTCGTACTGTGTGGACAAAACTGTTGTCGTTGATTTTGATGCCGTTACCTGCTTCGCTTTCAGGATTTACCTGTTTCGGGCGCAAAAATGCCATGGCGCGGGATAGCTCCTGGTTCAGGTTCTGTTTTCCAATGGGTTTAAGCAGATAATTGAAGCAGTGATAATGCATGGCTTCCTGGGCATAGTCAAAACGCTGATGTCCGGATAATATAATTGTTGTTGGCTGAAGTCCTTCAACATTAAGTTGTTCAAGTAGTTCAAGCCCGGTTTCCTTGGGCATCTCGATATCCAGCAGCATCAGATCAACCTGTTCTTTTTTTAGGATAGTCATCCCTTGCTGCGCACTATAGGCTGTGAAGATATGGTCAAATCCAAGTTCTTCTTTATTTATCATACCTACAAGACCTTGAACAATATAGTATTCGTCATCTATTATCAGAAGATTCATGAAAACTCTCCTTTTCCGAGTATTTTTTGTAAGGGAAGCGTATTGTAACACATAAACCCATGCCTTCCGCGTTTGCAAAGCTAAGCATTGCCTCGGATCCAAGAATGAGTCTAAGGCGCATAGCGGTATTATAGAGTCCTATGCCGGTTCCCTTCTCCGTAACTTCAGGATGTTCCAGGATATGGTTGTACTTTTCAAGTTTTTCTTCGGACAGACCGCTTCCGGAATCGGTATGCTCAAGGTACACAAAGGTTTCGTCATTTTCAATCTTTTTTGTCGCCTTGACTCGGATAAGAAAAGGCTCGCCCATAATAAGTCCCGTCTTAATGGAATTCTCGGTAAGAGTGAGGAGAATCATCGGGAACACCTCTGTATTCAGCAGATCAGGGTCAATTTCCTTTTCATAGTGCAACGTCTCGGGAAATCTGTACTGAGTCAGCAGTATGTAATTTTCGAGATATTCAAGTTCCTCAGACAGCGGAACAATATTCCTGTCAGAAAGCGTATACCGCAGATGAGAGGATAGTGTGGAGATTATCTGATTTGTCACTTCCAGATTTGACTGATCCTGTGCTGACATAAACACAGTGTTCAGACAGTTGATCAGGAAATGAGGAGCAACCTGGTTTTTCAGAGATTTCAATTCAAACTCGCGAGCCTGGAGCTGTTCTTCATAGACACTGATCCTTAGATTACCTATCTCGGATATTAGTTTATTAAAGGCATCTGTAATTTGGACTGTCTCTTCATAGTTATTTGAAGGAGTGATTCTGGTGTCCAGATTTCCGGATCGGATGTTCCTGGTTACTGCCATAAGAGATTTGGTCGGAATCTCAATGATCATCCGTCCCATGCGGTTATAGGATATAAAAAAGCAAACAGCCCATAGGATAATAAGTGCCAAAAGATAATAAAGAGATCGGAAAGCCTGTAAAAACTGTTTTTGAGGAAGCAGCACGGTAAAGCAGTAATCTGAAAAGCTTTGTCTAAAGGAGATAATGATCCTTTTTCCGATGCCCGGGATACTTACAGTAACAGGACCGGAGAGAGATTTCTCAACAGGGAGATTTGGTTCTTTCCCGGAATCATTCGCATTGCCATCTGCTGCAAAGGTATTACCGGAAAACAGCACTTGTCCGGAGCTGTCTGTAATCAGTAGGATGGCATCATTTCCGAAAAACTCTTCAAATCCTGGAAGGTTGTTTAGGTCAATCCATGCGCCACCGTATATTCCGCCTACTCTAAATGTCCTGATAAGGCAGTTCTGGTCTTCAATAAAATACCAGTTTTGAGGAAGATAAGCGCCGGATCCGTCGTCTTTCAGGTGCGCCTGTAAAAGTGATCTGATAAAAGAAGGGAACGGATAGCCCGAACTGGTGCCTGTATTGGCAGTATTATAGACCGGAAGAAATACATCTTTATCGGGATAATACAGGTAAAAGCCCCTGATTACGGAGTGCGGTGTAATCTGAGTAGATAATCGGTTCTGGATACGTGCCATGCAGCCTACTTCCTCATTGCTATCCATGGTAGTACGAAGCCTTATAATATCCGGATCAGATGAGCAGTTGTCGATGAGGAACATGATATTCTGACTAAGTTCTACATCGAGTCTGTTATCGTAAAAGCGAAGAGAATCTTGAACAGAACGATATGAGAATTCTCGCAGGTTAAAAAAGATAACCATTGTAACTGCTGCGAGAAGGGTGGTAAAGATAAGCATGGACATTAAAAACAATATATCGAACCGGTGCAGCAGAGAGTGCTTTTTCTTTGATGCCGGCAAAATATTATGAAAATAGTGACAAATCTCCTCCATATTGTACATATCCACACCTTCTTTTATTGTTAAAATAATACTGGTTATCTAAAAAAATATCAAGATAATTATATATTCTGCACAATGCTTCATGATAAGGAGAAGTTTCTGGAATGAAAAGAACAATGAGGTGGGCAGCTTTTTTTCTGATTATACTAATTACGGTCACTCTCATGGCATGTGGCAGGAGCAAGACCGGGGCAGAAGAAGTTACAGCTTCTGAATCTGCCGAAACAACTGAAAGTAACATGTCTCCCGCATACAGCAAGGCAATAGAAGATCGCAGAGCTGAGTATGAGAAGACAGGAGAGTATCAAAAGGTCACTTATGCTATATATACCTGGACCGGTAGCCCCATTGGTATAGAGAGAATACAGGAAGCAATGAATAAAATCCTGCGTAAGAAGCTATGTCTGGAGATAGAGCTTTTGGCGATGGATTTTTCTTCATACGGTCAGGATGTTCATCTGAAACTGACAAACAATGATGAACAAATTGACTGGTTCGGCGGAAATGTCATCGGGTATACACTCTGCGTAAATAATGGATTTTGCTATGACCTTAATAAGGACGATTTACTTAAAAATTATGGACCGGGAATAGAGGAGCTTATCCCTGAAAAATACCAGGAAGCCTGTAAATATGCAGGTCATCTGTATGGTATCCCTCCGGTAAAAGATTATGCCATCACTACAGCTGCTATTGTGATAGGCAAGGAATATCTTGATGCAATCGATTATGAATATGAGGAAGACGAAAACCAGGAAGTTCAGTCAACCTGGGATGAGATAGAAAAAATTTATGAAAAGCTTCACAAGGAATTTCCGGATAAGTATGTTTTTGCAGTATCAGGCAACCATTTTGCTCAGGGTTCTATTGTGGATAATATTGGCAATGACTGGTTCGGTGTTCTTTTGGATCCAACAAAGGACAGGAAAGTCACAAACCTGATGGAGAGCGATGAGTGGATGGATATGGTCCAGCGTATGCACAGATGGAATCAGATGGGCTTTATCTCTCCGGATGCTTTGAGCGATAAAAGTTCCAGCTCCGCAAGGATTAAGTCCGGAGACTATATGTCGATGCTCGCTCCGTCAAAACCGGGTTACAAGTCCCAGATATCCGGCGAATGCGGAAGGGAAATGATTGTGTTTCGCTTAGGCCAGAACATAATCAAGTCTACAGGTATCACATCCGTAATTACATGCCTTAATCAGGCTTCTCCGGATCCTATTGCTGCAGTGCAGCTTATGAACGAGCTATACACGGATCCACAGCTATCTACCCTGCTGGTATGGGGGGAAGAGGGTATAGATTACGTCACAAAACCGGATGGGAGCATTGACTTTCCGGAGGGCGTGAATATACAAAACGCAGAGTGGTATCACACTATGAACTGGGAGATGCCCAACCAGTATATATGCCCTTACTGGGCCGGTGATTCTCAGGATTTGGGTTCAAAGATAATGGAATTTAATGCGAACGCAGAGACCTCTATCGCCCTGGGATTTACTTTTGACAATAGTCAATATACCGCAGAATATGCGGCATTACAAAACATATACGATGAGTATTCAAATCAGCTTCTGTACGGCTTTCTGGATCCTGTTTCAGGAACGGCGGAATTTAACGAAAAATTAAAACAAGCCGGTTTAGATGAATATATTGCAGAGAAGCAAAGACAGTTTGATTTGTGGCTGGCTGAAAATGACAAAAATCATTGAAATGTCATCACGGAATTAATGATTGAGAATAGAAAGGAAAAGAAAATGGCTAAAAAGGCAAAAGTTTCTATTAATCCGAATTTTAGGATAGGAAATATATCAAAACGTATCTATGGTGCATTCATGGAACCCATCGGATCGATTGTGTACGGAAACATGTACAACCCCAAGCATCCGACTGCAGATGAGCAGGGATTTCGTAAAGACTGGATCGAGGCATTGAAAAAGACAGATGTACCTGCGGTCCGCCTTCCGGGAGGCAATTTTGTATCCGGCTGGGACTGGAAGGATTCTATTGGTCCAAAGGAAAACAGGAAGGAGCATCTGGACCTGGCATGGCATCAATATTATCCGAATGATGTCGGACACGACGAGTATCTGCAGTGGGCTGAAAAGGTAGGCCTGGAGCCAATGTATACAATAAACCTTGGCACAGGTGGCATAAATGACGCTATCTACAACGTTGAATATACCAACCATGATGACGGCACTTATTGGTCAGAGCTTCGCAAAAAGAATGGTCACGAGAAACCATACGGAGTTAAAGTATGGTACCTTGGAAACGAAATGGACGGACCATGGCAGGTTGCTTCCTGGGAGAAGGATCCCAGAGGGTATGGAATTCTCGCAAATGAAACCTCAAAGGCAATGAAATGGGTTGATGGAAGTATCGAAACGGCAGTCTGTGTCTCGAGCTCTCCGGACCTTTCGCATTTTCCCGATTGGGATTTACAAGTCCTAAAGGAATGCTATAACTCGGTCGATTATATTTCCATGCATCATTATCAATCTGCGGAAATTGGTAATTATGCGCAGTTTATGGCCGCTTCACGTTATTACGAAGATTATATCCGTACAGAGATTGGTCTGTGTGATTATGTTCAGGCGCTCATGCACTCCCCTAAGGTTATGAAGCTGTCCCTGGATGAGTACGGAGTAATGCCTCTGCCTAAAAAGGAACTTCATTTCGGAAGAGAGCGCTACGTAGAACCCGGCACACATTACGCTTTTGATCCGGAGCGCGAGTATGTCCGTCACGATCCGGACAATATGCCTTCGAGGTCGTTCCCGCCTATGGATCCGATGCTTATGGCGCTTGGAAATGCAGGCGTTATCATGGAAATGCTTCGCCATGCAGATCGTGTAAAGATTGGTTGTATGACTTCAGGCCTTGGTGTTGCGGCAGGATGTGATCATGATCATGTCTTCACGATCCCGGCTTATTATCCGTATGCAGATCTCATGAAATATGGTCATGGAATTTCTCTGCAAACTGCTGTCGAATGTGAGAAATATGATTTGGAAAGCTTTGCGCTTGATGATACGCACAAATACCATGAACAGGATCAGGTAGACTTTATTGACAGCGCTGCAGCTTATGATAACGAGACCGGTGAACTTACAGTTTTTGTAATAAATCGTGACTGGGAAGATAGCGCAGACTTTACACTGGATATAACAGGACTCACAGGCATGCGCTTTGAAGGTCATACGGAGATGTTCACTGAAAACAGAACACCGGATGAAGAGGCAGATAAAAACCTCGCGCCCACAGAGGCTAAAGACACTGTCTGCAATGAGATGACAGTAAAAGCAGAGCTTAAGCCACTCTCTTGGAATGTGTTCCGTTTTGTGAAAGAAGTATAGTGAAACTAGCCATAAAACCACTTGAACTCCGCTATTTTGAAAAGTAAAATGATTGTAGATTAGATTTTTGGACGGCAAAATGTGCAAAACTGTACTACAAGAAAAGTGGTGGAGGCATAAATGATTACTGCGCAGATTATACAAAACAGTATTGATGAACTTTCTGCTATTACGAGGGTTCAGCTCAGTGTTATGGATTTGAAAGGAAAGGTTGTGGCTGCAACTGCAGAAGCTCCGAAGTTTGAGGGATCATTCATTTCGGACTTTGCCGCATCACAGGTTGATTCTCAGGTTATTGGCGGAATGCATCTTTTGAAGATTATGGATGAGGGAGATCTTTCATATATTCTACTTGCCAAGGGGCAGGGCGAAGATGCATATATGGTCGGAAAAATCTGTGTAAGCCAGCTGCAGAATCTGATAGTTGCTTATAAGGAAAAATATGACAGGAACAACTTTTTCCAGAATCTGCTTCTTGATAATCTGCTTCTTATCGATATCTATAACCGCGCAAAGAAACTTAGAATCGATGTCAATGTGCCGAGAGTAATAATCATTGTTGAGACAAAGGCAGGACGTGACAGCGGCGCGGCTGAGCTGCTCGGAAGCATGTACACCAGCGGAAGCGGAGACTATGTGACAGCTGTGGACGAGACCAGTGTTATTCTGATAAAGGCGCTTAAGTCAGGTGAAACCTATGAGGAAATAGCCGGTGTTGCCACAACAATTGTAGATATGATGAACACAGAGGCAATGCTTGATGTTCGTGTATCCTACGGCACAATAGTCGGCGAGATCAAGGATCTGAGTAAATCCTATAAGGAAGCGAAGATGGCACTCGATGTCGGCAAGATTTTCTACGCAGAAAAGCGAGTAATTGCGTACAACATGCTCGGCATCGGAAGACTGATTTATCAGCTTCCCGTAAACCTGTGCAAGGTTTTCATAGATGAGATATTCGGAGACCGCGAGATTCCCGAGAATCTTGATGAGGAAACTCTTAACACAATCAACAAGTTCTTTGAGAATAACCTGAATGTATCTGAGACCTCCAGACAGCTGTTTGTGCACAGAAATACGCTTGTTTACAGAATTGAGAAGCTGGAGAAGGCTACAGGACTTGATATCAGAACCTTTGATGAGGCGCTTACCTTCAAGATTGCGCTGATGGTGCTGAACTATATGAAGTATGTGGATTCCGGAAGATTTTGATTGATACAAAAATAAAGCACATGGTGAAAAGCTATGTGCTTTTAGTTTGTTAGGCTGCTAAATTGAGGCATAAAGGAGTTGTAATTAGAATGGCTAAACGTCCGGAATTAAGTGTAAGAACGGAACAGGAAAAACTTGATGAGAAATATATGAGAGCTGCACTGAAGCAGGCCCGCAGGGCTATTGAACTCGGCGAGGTGCCGATAGGCTGTGTCATAGTATATGAGGGAAAGATTATCGGACGAGGGTATAATCGTAGAAATACCGATAAATCCGTGCTTTGCCATGCTGAGATTACCGCAGTGAAAAAGGCATGTAAGAAGATGGGCGACTGGAGGCTTGAGGAGTGCACCATGTATGTGACACTTGAGCCCTGCCAGATGTGCGCCGGTGCTATCGTTCAGTCAAGAATTCCCCGCGTAGTGATGGGAGCTTCAAGTCCCAAGGCCGGAAGCGCAGGAACGGTTATTAATATTCTTGAGAATCCGGAGTTTAACCATCAGGTGGATATTACCAAGGGAGTTCTTGAAAAGGACTGCAGTGATATTTTAAAGGAATTTTTCACGGAGCTAAGGAAGCGGAATAAGGCTGAGAAAGAAGCCAGAAAGCTGGCCGAGGCGGAAGGAGAAAATTTTGCTGGATAATTGTAGAATCTGTCCCAGAGGCTGCGGCGTTAACAGAATATCCGGAGAGCTTGGTTACTGCGGACAGGGAGCTGTTTTGACAGCAGCCAGAGCTTATCTTCATGCATGGGAGGAACCCTGCATATCAGGAGAACACGGTTCGGGAACCGTGTTCTTTTCGGGTTGCAATATGCGATGTGTCTTTTGTCAGAATCATGAGATTGCATCAGGTGAGGTGAAAAAAGAGATTTCTGCGGAAAGACTTGTGGAAATCTTTATTAGGCTGCAGGAAGAGAAGGCTTCTAACATCAATCTTGTTACGCCTACTCACTTTGTACCGCTGATCATACCTGCTCTTGAGGCTGCAAAGCGGCAGGGGCTTCACATTCCGGTTGTCTATAACACAAGTGCTTATGAAAATGTCGATACACTTAAGGCATTGGAGGGGCTTGTTGATATTTATCTGCCTGATTGCAAGTATTATTCCGAGAAACTGTCGATGAGATACAGTAATGCCCCCGGATATTTTGGAATTGCCATGGATGCTATAGAGGAGATGCTGAGGCAGGTCCACGAGCCTTTGTTTATGTGGGAGAAAAAGGCTGCCGAAGATGATAGACAGTTAACAGACATGTTTGGCGCTATTGAATATAACAGAATAATTGAAGAATTATCTGATGATGATTACAGCGGTCCGCTTATGAAAAGTGGTGTTATTGTGCGCCATCTGATGCTTCCCGGGCAGTTGTCTGATTCTAAGAAAGTTATCAAAGAGCTTCTTTCTCGTTTTGGTGACAAGGTATATTTGAGCATAATGAATCAATTTACCCCCTATGGGGATTTATCTGCTTATCCGGAACTACTCACAGGCGTTAATGCTTCAGAATATGAAGAACTCATAGATTACGCTATCGATCTTGGCATAGAGAATGGCTTTTTCCAGGGAGAGGGCACGGATTCCGAGAGCTTCATCCCGGCCTTTGATTTCGAGGGACTATAAAAAGTAAACACCTTCCTGATGGCTTCCATCACTTTTTCAGACACATGTAACAAACATTTGCACAAATTATTAGTGAAGTATGAACGATTTGTGTACAAAAAGTAAAAAAAGTGCTTAATGAGGTAAAAGATTTACATTCAATCTATACAAAGCATTGTTTATATTTATTTTAGAAATGAAACATCTGTATAGATAAATAAAGGCAACAAAATGAGAAGTATGAAAAAAGTATTAAAAACAACATCGATCCTGACAATGCTCATCGTCATGATGACAGTATCGGCAGGATGCGGCAAGAAGACTGAGAGCTGGGCATATACACATGAGCCCACGGAAGAAGCTATTGCGCTCTATGACAATGGCAAGGCAGTCTTCAAGGGTGAGAAGTATACATATACCAAGGATGATGAGTATATCACCCTTACCGATAAAGATAAAAATGAGACAAAGCTTCGCTATGAAATGAATGGCGATACAATGACTCTCTATGAGAAGTCAACATATAAGCTTAGCAGTGAAGAAGAGCACGACGGACTGGTAGGAACCTGGACACAGGACAACGGCTGGTCATATGTCTTCACGAAAGATGGGGAATTCAGTGAAGAGGGCATTTTCTTTGGACACTACACTGTAGATGAGAAGGATTCATGCATAAAGCTTATGTACAGTGATCCGATAGAGGATGCATATCTTTACTACACACTGAATGATGATGAGCTTGTAATCGACTATCCCTGGCCGATGATCAAGACTCAGCAAAATTGAGTATAACCCCTCATCCGTCAGCTTCGCTGACACCTTCTCCCCTAGGAGAAGGCAATAATGTAGATCTAAAGCACCACGTGCTTAAGATATAACGTATTAATGGCAGAAATGCCCAAAAAGAAAAGGAGAGGTATGTTATGAAAATGAAGCGTATTGCATCATTGCTGCTTACGGGTGTTATGACTTTATCACTCGTTGGATGCGGTGGGGGAAATTCAGCACCGGCAGCAGACAACACAGCTAAAGAGGAAGCTCCGGCTGCAACAGAAGCTGAAAGCACCGAAGAGACCACTGAAGCTGCTGACACAGCAGAGGAGGCTACAGAGGCTGAGAGCACAGAAGAGGCTACAGAAGAAGTAGCAGCTGATGATGGTGAGGCTATTGATCTTTCAATGTGGTGTATTGCAACAGAGAGTGATTCAAACCGTCATTCTTATGAAGCTGCAATTGCCGACATGGCAGAGAAATATCCCAATGTAAACTTCACATGGGAAGCATTTGAGAACCAGTCCTACAAGACAAAGATCAAGGCTGCAGTTGCTGCAGACGAGATGCCTGATATCTTCTTCACATGGTCATGTGCATTCCTTGGTGATTTCGTAGATGCAGGCAAGGTTTACTGCCTTGATGATGCTTATGAGAACTACAAGAGTGAGCTTCCTGAAGTTATGATGGGTAACTCCACATACGACGGAAAGCACTACGGTGTACCGCTTACAATGAACATCGTTGGTCTCTTTGCAAACATGGATCTTCTTAAGGAAGCTGGATATGATGAGATTCCCGGAACTTATGATGAGTTCATCGCTTGCTGCGACGCCCTTAAGGATAAAGGAATCATTCCTTTCGGATGTGCAGGAAAAGAGACATGGTGCGTAACAGAGTATCTTGAGTCTGTAATCGAGAAGAGCGCAGGCGCTGATACACTTAACGAGATCTTCGCAGGCAAGGCAACATGGAACAACCAGGACGTTGCTGATGCTGTTGATACATTCCAGGGTCTTGTAAACAACGGTTACTTCGATCCTTCAGGAATCGGTCTTACAAACGACGAAGTTAAGAACAACTTCATGGCTGGCAAGTATGCATTCTACATGAACGGAACATGGAACTGTGCTGACTTCGCTGCTAACGAAGAGTTCAAGGATAAGGTTAAGGTTAGTGAGTTCCCTGTAATCAATGCTGACAAGGCTAAGCTTGGACAGCTCATCGGTGGACCTTCAGATACACTTGCTGTAGCAGCATCTTCACCTAACGCTGACAAGGCTGCTGAGTATGCATTCGAGCTTGGTAAGCTTATCTGCCACTATGGTTACCTTGATGGATGCGGACTTCCTGCATGGACACCTTATGGCGACACAAGTTCTGTAAACGAGCTTACACAGACAGTTGCAGGCATCGTTGCTAACGCTGATACAATGGTACTCTTCGGCGACACAGCTATGAGCGCTGATTCTGCTAACACATATCTTTCATATGTAGATCAGGTTTATGGTTGCCTTCTTGATGGTAAGCAGTTCATCGAAGGGCTTGCTAAGGACATCCAGTAATAACAAATAATAAGTCGGATTAGACTTTACTTTGTCCTTCCTGACTTCTGAATAAAATTGGAAGCAGGAAGGACTTTTTAATGCAAAGGCATTTTGCCTTACTAAGGTTATGCCAGTAGAGCCGGATACAGAAGAAATTCGGCTGGGAAGGTTTGTGTATGAATAAACAAGGTTTAAAAAAAGGATTAGCAATTTTCGTATTTCTGCTTCCGGGACTGCTCCTTTTTGTAAGCATACTTATTGCACCGATCGCAGTATCTGTGTACAGAAGTTTGTATGACTGGAACGGTTTTTCCGCAGGCACATTCATCGGTTTTGACAACTATGTCGAGTTGTTCACAAACGGGTCGATCAAGTTTGTGACATCACTGAAAAATTCGTTGATACTGGCATTTTTCTCAGTTTTTGTGCAGTTACCTTTTGCGCTTTTGCTGGCACTCCTTCTTGGTAGAAGAGAGAGCCTTAAGGAGAGAGTATACTTATCAATATTCTTTATGCCGGTTCTAATTTCAACAGTAGTTATCGGTCAGCTCTGGCTGAAAATATATAATCCCGATTATGGTCTTTTGAACAGATTCCTTGAAGCAATAGGCAGAGGAGACTGGAAACACGTATGGGTAGGTGAAGTAAGTACTGCTCTTGGAAGTATCATCGTTCCTACGGTATGGCAGTACGTCGGCTATCACATGCTGCTCATGTATGCAGGAGTTAAGGGCGTTGACATGGACCTCAGAGAGGCAGCAATGCTCGATGGTGCAACAAAGTGGCAGGTAGACAGATACGTGGTTATTCCGATCATCAAGCCCATCATCAGAGTAAGCGTTATCTTCGCGGTAACAGGTTCACTGAAAACCTATGACCTTGTAAGAATCCTTACTGAAGGTGGTCCGTTCCAGTCCACAGAGGTACCCAGTACCCTTTTGGAAAACATGCTGTTCCTTCGAAACAGATATGGAATGGGAAGTACTATTTCTGTCATGCTGATAATACTGTGCTTTGCATTTGCTCTGCTGATAAGTGCAGCATTTAGGGAAAAGGAAGATTAATATGGAAAGCTATACACTTAAGGAAACAAATCCTGTATTTAAGGTTTTTACGGAGATAATATTAGTAATCTGGGCGATTATTAACCTATTTCCTATATATTTCATGTTCACATTTGCCCTGAAATCCAACGATGAAATCTTTGGTGCAAACGTGATAGGTCTCCCGAAAAAATGGCTGTGGTCAAACTTTACAACTGCCATGGGCACGGGAAACATGGGCCTTTATTTCTTTAACAGTTTGCTTGTTACAACTATTGCCATTGCCATATCTATTATGGCTGCGATGATGGCTACTTACGCTATCACAAGAATCAGATGGAAGGGCAGTAAGCTGATGAACGCATTTTTTATGCTTGGACTCACAATACCGATCCAGGCATCAATCGTTCCGGTTTATGTAGTGCTTTCAAAGCTTCACTGGCTCAATAAGTATTCAACACTTATTATTCCGTATGCAGCTTTTTCGCTTTCAATGGCAATTCTGATCAGCACCGGATTCATGTCCGAGATACCTTTTGCGCTTGATGAGGCAGCAAGAATCGACGGATGCGGACTTTTCGGAACATTTTTCAGAATAATCCTGCCGCTTATGAAGCCCGCGGTTTCAACAGTTGGCGTTTATTCATACCTTCAGTGCTGGAACGAGTTCATGTTTGCTAACGTATTCATCTCAGACTCAGTGCATAGAACTCTGCCAGTAGGTATCAAGGCCCTGTCAGGACAGCATACAACGGAGTGGGGACCCATTGGTGCTGCGCTTGTTATCGCGACCTTCCCGACACTTATAGCTTATCTGTTCCTTAGTAAAAAGATTCAGGCAAGCTTCATCGCAGGTGCGGTCAAGGGTTGATGGCCTTTTGACAATACTTTCTGAATTATTAAGAATTTATTAAGATTATTAACAATTTGGGATGATATTGTTGTATTTTTAGCAAAATCATGCTATTGTAAAGACGCTTTTTGTTTGATATATCGAGGGGGAACGATAAATCAGGGGAGCGCAAGAAGTGTCTTACAGTTTTGTTTGGGGAGTCTTTAACAATTAAATTATTTAAAAATCAAGGGATGTGATGCATTTATATGCATTACATCCCTTGTTGCGTGTATGTAGGGGATCGAGGACAGTGGAGAATCTGATGAAAAGAGTTTGCTTGGGTGCAACAAAACTCCTGATGGTTATAACCATAATGCTGATAATTGTTTACGGCAGAGGAATAACAGCAAAGGCAGTGAATGTCACCTATGAAAAAGAAAAGGTGATAAATCTTGTTAATAAAAAAATGACAGGATATATAAATGCCATCAATATAAAAGTTGAACAATGGAAACGGGATGAGGCTTTGAATGATATGGCAAATCATTTTTGACACTTTGTCGAAAAAGAAAGAAAAAAATAGAAGGAATTAATAAGGTAAGGGAAATGTATATTGATTACATGAACTATGCAAGGGTGCGGGAATTCCATTTGCTGATATTGGCGGCGTGGATTATACCATATTTTTCAATTCTTGATTTTCCGCAGCTGATAACTCCATTTTTTGTTACACTGGGATTCATTATCTACGATTTGGTGAAATCCAAGGGATATTTTCCCTACAACAAGTATGTAATTACGATCATATGGACGAATCTGGTAGGCATAGCTTTGTCCACTGCAATTTATGTGTCCGGATATGTGAATGATCCATATGTAAGTGTCGGTCCTGAAATGGGTTTATTTTTTGCGGGAATAATGGATGCAATTTACCTGGTTCTTCTGGCTGTTTGTATAGCGGGAGGATTCATTATCTTATTTGTAAAAAATAAAATGGCATAAACATAGGTATGGTATCAGTGACAGCGGAAATGTACTGATGTTTGAGGAAATCGGAGATATCAATTTCATCAGCATTCCCCCGCTGATGGTTGCAAGAGTAAAGAAGTCACCCAGTAAGGGTGATGCGTTCTACCTGAAGGGATCAACAATAAAGAGAATTAAAACTGCTGAATAAAAGCAAAATGGGTAAGGAGGAAAAATGGGGACATCATTTCGTAATATTCAGGTTTACAACCCCGGACATAAGAATCAATATGAGCTTGAGGAAGACTATTGCATAGAGCATTTGACTCCTGACTGGGATACAATTTTCGAGGATAATCTTGAAACTGAATTTGAAGATGTAAGAGAAGAAGCAGTGCGACTGTCAGAGAGGCTGGATACGCCGGTTATCAGTATTAGCTATTTTGATGACATGCTCTTTGCAATAGAGGTTCTTGAAGGAGGAAAATCGACAGCATATCACTTTGTTGGAGATGAAGGAATGGATACAAAAAATATTCAGGAACTTTTCAAGGCTTTGCGTCTTGAACCCGAGCTGGAGATTCCTTTTAGAAACGTCATTAAGAAGGCAGGATTTGCGCCTGACTCAATGCAGTTAATTGAAGATCTTGCAAGAATTCCAATCGGTGCGTTCAGCATTAAGGATGAAGAAGATTACTATAGATTCAGAGATCGGGAAGAGATCCTTGATGAAATCTCAAAGTTGTAAGCAAATAACTAATTTACACCTTGTTAAAGTTTTGAAATCAATTCTGAATATACTATAATAGTGTAAGCACATTTTGGTTTTTTAGGGGTTTACATGAAGTTCGGCAATTGGGGATTAATTAAAAAGAATAGGAGCGGAGTATCTCTTTCACTGAGCCTTAAAAAGCTCATCTTTGAGGTGGTTTTGGTTGCAATTGCAGCATTTATTATTTCAATGACCATCATTACCGAGAGAGAGCGCCGCGACTATGGAGTCAGAGATTCTGATAACGTCTTAAAAACTCTTTCCAGTAATATTTCATCAGATATTGAAAAATACACATCGCTCTCGAGGCTCATAATGATAGAGAGCCGCGTGATCGATTTTTTGCGCGCGGAAGTATCAGCTGTGAGTATGGGAATGATAAATGATGCCAGATACGGTATAATGGACATTTTGAATTCCACAGAGGGTGTGGATAGCGTAATGGTCATAAGAGAAGATTTGATCATCGTTGCAACCAACAGATTCACCTATAATTACAACACGGATCTGATGAACAGCGAGGACTGGCGCAGGGAAATATATGAGGGCAACGGTAGGGCAGTAGTGTCCCTAAACAGCTATGGTATTGCCGAGAAGGCGGACGGAAGGCCCATGGTTTCTATAGGAAGAGCCATTAATGACATTGATACCCAGAAGCGCACGGGACTCCTTATGATGAACATCTCCACAAACGTATTTGAAAATATGCTGACGAGGCTTGGATACAACAATATCTGCATCATGGGAACCGACGGGACCTTTCTCGCCGGGAACCGCGAGTATGAGAGCTACTTTGGAGATGAATTTCTTAGTGAAAAGATCAGACACAGAAATATCAGGCTGGGCGGAAAAGATGTCCTTCTTTCAGGATGCAGAGTGAATGACCTTCCGATAGTAATCCTTAGGGTTTCACCCTACGGCACAGCGGGAATACCCTTCAGAATGCTGTATATCCTGTTGTTTCTTCTGGTTGTTTTCACTCTTATGGCAGTTTTTGTTGCAATATTCATAAGACAGAACATAACAGATCCGATATTTGAGCTATCGGGAGCGATGGAGAGAAATAAGCGCTCCGGAGAACTGAAAAAAATAGATGTTGAGGTTCCTTACAGTGAATTAAACATGCTTGAGGGTGATTATAACAGTATGATCGACCACGTAAACGAGCTGTTTGATGAGCTGGTGGAGAAGGAAAAGACTCTTCAAAAGGCGGAAATGCGTGTTTTACAGGAGCAGATTAAGCCGCACTTTTTATATAATTCAATTGAGACCATAGGATTCATGGCGCTTGATGCCGGAGCTGACAAGGTGCATGATGCTCTGGAGACACTCGGAAGCTTTTACAGGAATTTCCTTAGTAAGGGCGACAGAGAGATTCCGCTTTCCCGCGAGATCTGCATTGTTAAGGATTATCTATCACTTCAGAAGCTGCGGTATGGAGATATTCTTGATGATGAATACGACATTAGTGAGGACACGCTGGATTTTGTTGTGCCTAAGCTTATCCTGCAGCCGATGGTGGAGAACTGCATCTATCACGGCATACGACTTAAAGGTGAAAAGGGCACAATAAAAATATCTGCACATCTCGAGGACGGAGAGCTCCATCTGATAGTTAGAGACACCGGAGTAGGCATGGATGCTGAGCTTATAGAGAAAATCGTGACCTCGAGGAGCAATACCTACGAACAAAACTCGAGTAGTTTTGGATTATGGGGTACAATAGAGAGGATAAGGTATTACACAGGCAGAGAGGATGTAGTCAGGATAAGCAGTGAAATAGGGGAATTCACGGAGGTTGAGTTTATTATTCCTGATATGATGCATCCAGGGGCTTGAGTATAAATTGTAAAAGCCTTCCCCTCGGGAGGCGCTCAACGTCCGGGGGACGTTGGTTTAGCGCGGACCGAAGCGGAGCGAAGACAGGTGTCAGCGAAGCTGACGGATGAGGGGATACGGGGAGGTATTATGTACAGAGTAATGATCATAGACGATGAGGAATCCGCACGCAAATTGATGCGTGCAGCTATAGATTATAAAAGTCTCGACATGGAAGTTGTCGGCGAAGCCGCCAGCGGCATAGAGGCAATAAACACTATTGATGAGATAAAACCGGACATCGCCTTTGTTGATATATCCATGCCGTTCATGGACGGAATAGAATTCACGGAGACCGCAACTAAGCGCTATCCGAACCTGATCATCATCATCATGACGGCCATAGATAAATTTGAGTATGCAAGAAAATGCGTAAGTCTTCCGGTTTTTGACTATATGCTTAAACCCATGGTGCGTGCGGAGGTTACAAAGGTTCTTGAGCGCGCAAAGGAGAAACTTGATGCGATGGGAGGAGCCGGCACCTCAGACTTTGCGGACAGCGAGGAAGAACCTGCAATTACAGAGGCTAATTCCACCGAACTGATCAAGCAATATGTTAAGGACCACATCACGGATTCCACCCTTAACCTTGCGTTTGTTGCGCAGAATTTTGGCTTTTCCTCAAGCTATCTTTCCCGCAAGTTCAAGCAGGATACCGGCAAGAACTTTGCGAAGTACTTAACAGATCTTCGAATGAAGAAGGCCATAAAGTATGCTGAGCAGGGGTACAAAATGTACCAGACGGCAGCAGAGGTCGGGATTCCGGATCCCAATTACTTTGGGAGATGTTTTAAGAAATATGTTGGAATGAGTTATTCTGATTATATAGTAGAAAAGGCACAATAATGTGCCTCGTGGTGGATAATGGTTGACAACTTATCATCATCTGCTTATTATTAACAAATGACGGTCTTGTAACGGGTGCACGCTCGTGCGGGATCGGGTCTTATGCAATGAGAGCCTGCGAACCGTGTCAGGTCGGGAACGAAGCAGCACTAAGCGGAATCTCTCATGTGTTGTAAGGTAGCCTGGTTTCGCCCTGCGTGTGTCCATTACAGGACCGTTACGCTTTATTCCCACACCAGTACATATTTCTGAATTCTGTTGGTGTGCATCCCTTTATTATCTTGAACATTCTTATAAAAGAGGACAGCGACGGGAAGCCGCAGTTTAAGGCTACATCCGTTACAGAGTTCCTGGGATCTGTAAGATATGTTTCAGCTTTTGCAATTCTCTTCTGGTTCACATATTTATAGAAGGAAACGTTTGTAAACTGCTTGAATCTTCTTGAGAAATAAAACTTGCTAAAGCCGCTTCTGTCGGCAACATCATCGAGAGTAAGGTCCTCAGAGCAGTGCTCCTGAAGATAGTCGCAGATCTCGATAAATTTCTCAAAGTATTCGTCGCCCTTGGCGTATTCCGCAGAATCGTCGGTGCGCTTTTTGCTGACGTAATTTTTTCCTATAAGAGACATGAATTCCAGAAGCTTACAATAGATATCAACCTCTGAAAAAGAGGCATTCTTTTCATAGATCTGGTTGATCTCCAAAAGGAGAGTCTTTGCCCTGTCGTGGATCTGAGGATAATCCTCGGGAGTTACGACAATATAAGGAGACATGATGTTGATAAGTGATTCAACGTCATGCATGAATCTGAGCTCATTGGTATCGGGCTGAAAAATGATGCGCTGACCAACTTCGGGAGCTTTTATGGAGTGGATGCATCCCGGGCAGATAATGGCGATATCGCCCTCTCTTAGAACAACATCTTCGCCTGCACAGTTCAGGAAGTACAAATTGCGAGTGGGCATAATGAGCTCAATCGCAGCATGCCAGTGCGGCGGATAATCTTCATATTTATCATTGTCATATAATTTTATGGAAGTACTCTGTTTAAAATTGACTGTCTCAACAAGTCCGTTTAAAGTTTCAATCATATTCGTTTCCTCTAAGGTTCTCAAATATGCAATTAGCAATATCTGTAAATTACAGAGTTTATTTTATTACAAAAAGGTGCTCTTTTAACTATCAAAAATTGCTTTTAACCGATTAATTATTGCGGACAAAAGCGCTAAGATTATGGCTTTTGCACAATTTTGCCATGTGAAAATAGGTGATAATTAATGATATGAGCAAAAAAGCGAAAATAATTAAGGCAATTTTTTGACACCAATTAACAACTATTGCAAAGAAATGAGCAAGGCGCCTGTGATAATCTTAATCCACTGGTAATAGAGAGGAGTTTATAATGAGCAAAGAAAGAGAGCCTTTAGTTACACATATTTTCACAGCAGACCCGTCAGCACATGTTTTCGACGGAAAAATCTATGTATATCCGTCACATGATATTCCGCATGACGGTGAGGATAACGATAACGGTGATGAGTATCAGATGCAGGATTACCACATCCTTTCCATGGATAAGCTCGGCGGAGATGTTACAGATCATGGCGTGGCACTCAGCATGCACGATGTACCCTGGGTTAGCGATCAGATGTGGGCACCGGATGCGGTTTATACAAACGGCAAGTATTATCTTGTATTTCCGGCAAGAGATAAGGAAGGAAACTTCAGACTCGGTATCGCAGAGAGCGATAAGCCCGAAGGACCTTTCAAGCCTGAGGACAATTGCATTGAGGGAAGCTTCAGTATAGATCCCTGTTCCTTCAAGGACGACGACGGAAAAGTATATGTTTACTTTGGCGGCCTCTGGGGCGGACAGCTTGAGAAATACAGAACAGGAAAATTCGATCCTAACGGCACAGAGCCGGAGAAGAATGAGAATGCGGTTTTCCCGAAGATGGCACTTATGAGCGAGGATATGAAGTCCTTTGCAGAAACACCCAGAGATATTCAGATTCTGGATGAAAACGGAAAGCCCCTTCTTGCAGGTGACGAGGATCGCAGATATTTCGAGGATCCCTGGACCTACAAGTACAACGGAAAGTACTATTTCTCATATTCAACCGGAACCACACATTATCTCTGCTATGCTGAGAGTGATAACCCATACGGCCCCTTCATCTACAAGGGACGCATCATGGAGCCTGTAATCGGTTGGACAACCCACCATTCAATTCTTGAGATTGAGGGTGAGTGGTACCTGTTCTATCATGACTGTGAATTGTCAGGCGGAATCAACCACAGAAGATGTGTTAAGTATACAAAGCTTAACATCGCAGAGGATGGAACTATAGAGACAATCCATCCCTATGATCATAAAAAATAATTATCCTTGAATAACCGGATGATATGAAAATGTAATAATTATAAAAAACAGCCCGGGGATTTAAGTATATAGATTTCAAGCGATTATGCGTAAGCAACGAGATTGAAATCTATATACTTAAATCCCCGGGCGTCATTTTATCAGTTTTCTACATTTGTCATATCGAGTCCGGACATTTGATCCAGAAGTTTCATCTTGGTGTCATACAAACGACGGGACAGATCCACATGAACCTCGTGAGGATTGAAGAGACGTCTTGTCTCCTCCCAGAGTGTATCCTGCTCCTTGAGGCAGTAATCACGAATTTCCATCGTCTTAGGTGAAGTGTAGACACATTCGCCGTTTTTGAATATAGGAACCATGATCTCTCTTAAAGTGAAGCTTCCTGCGGGAAGAAGAGTCTTCTTCCAGGGCTCTAAGGGATCGAAGAGCAGAAGCTGTTTATCCTCAGTAAAGGTCTCGTTTTCGAGACAGATGAGGTCGGCCTTAACCTTGCCGCTTGCCTTTTCATAAACTCTGTAGATCTTCTTGTTTCCGGGGTTGGTGACCTTCTCGGAATTCTCGGAGAGCTTGATCTTGGGAATAAACTCACCGTCTTCGCCCATAACCGCTGCGAGCTTGTAAACGCCTCCGAAGGACGGATTGTCCTTGGCTGTGATGAGGTGTGTACCAACGCCCCAGGAAGTGATGGCAGCGCCCTGTGACTTAAGGGATGAGATAAGGTACTCATCAAGATCGTTGGAAGCTGAAATAATAGCATCCGGGAATCCGGCGTCATCGAGCATCTTGCGGGCCTCTTTTGAAAGATAAGCAAGGTCGCCGCTGTCGAGACGGATGCCGAAGAAGCTAAGGTCGATGCCTTCTTCCTTCATCTCCTTGAAAACACGGATTGCATTTGGTACACCTGACTTAAGGGTGTCATAGGTGTCGACAAGAAGGATGCATGCGGAAGGATACAATTTTGCATAGGTCTTAAAAGCTGTGTACTCATCAGGGAAACTCATGATCCAGCTGTGAGCATGTGTGCCCTTTACAGGGATATCGAAGAGCTGTCCGCACAGAACATTACTGGTGCCGACACATCCGCCGATAACTGCGGCTCTTGCACCGTAGGTTCCGGCGTCAGGACCCTGAGCACGGCGAAGACCGAACTCCATAATTCCGTCGCCCTCAGCGGCATAGCAGATTCTTGCTGCCTTGGTTGCGATAAGCGACTGATGGTTGATGATATTTAAAATCGCGGTTTCAATAAGCTGAGCTTCCATGATGGGTGCGATGACCTTAACAAGGGGCTCTCTGGGGAAAATGAGTGTTCCTTCGGGGATGGAATAGATGTCCCCGCTGAATTTGAAGTCGCGAAGATAATCAAGGAAATCCTCGTCAAAGATACCAATGCTTCTGAGATAATCGATATCTTCCTCGTCAAAATGCAGCTCTTTAATATAGTTAATAAGCTGCTCAAGTCCGGCCATAATCGAGTAGCCGCCGCCAAACGGATTATTTCTGAAAAAAGCATCAAAAATTACGGTCTCGTTCTGGGACTTGTTCTTGAAGTAGCCCTGCATCATCGTAAGTTCATACAGGTCTGTCAGCAGTGTCAGATTTTGTCTGTCCATACAATTTTACCTTCTTAAATATAAAGTTTTTGGAAAAAAGTAACTCCACGGTCAATAATAACACAATTTTTCACTTTAAGGTACCAAAGTAAACCAATTAAAGCCCTTGAATTTACGCGGTCTGAGATTGTTTTTTGATGGATAATATTATAAAATGGAAAAGATTTGAATCAGTTGTTTTATTGAGGATGGTTGAGTTATGGGAGATTACGATAACATCTATAACGCTGGTAACAAGATATTAAAAGAGGTTACCAAGGCGGTCGAGACAGGAAATTATGATAATCTTAGTGTTTCACTGAAGGTTTCAATAGAGGATGCGGTCAGGGCAGCAAAAGCTAATCCCTCACAGAATTTCAGAGGCAAGGCTTCGACAGGCAGGACCGTAAATTATGCAAGCGGCGCCAAAAGGATACCGTTTTTTACAAGAAAAGTCAGCATGAATCACGGAATGGGCAAGGTAGTTGGAGGCATAGTAGGTGCTGCAATTTTCGGACTTGCAACCCTTGGGGCCATATCAACCGGTGTGTGGGCGCAAGCCGTTACTTATCTCGCAATCACAGCATTATTCGGCATTCTTATTAAGGTAGGATCCGATGATAAAAAGCTGGCAAAAGCTTTTAATAAATACGGAAGAATCTTGGGGAATTCCGAATTTTTCGCAGTCGGTGATCTTGCGATGGCAGCAGGAGAGCGTTCCGATACGGTTCTGAAAAACATCAAGAAGATGATAAATAAGGACTTTCTTCCTACCGCAAGGTTTGACAGGAATGAGACTACGGTAATGCTTTCCGAGAGAGCTTTCGCGCAGTACATGAGAGCTGAGAAGGCCAGACAGGACAGAGAACTGGCTGAGGCACAGCAGATGAGCCAGGATCGCTTCAGTGCCGAGAGCACAGAGGGTGTAACAAACCAGGGCGTTAAGTCTATCATTGATGAGGGTAATGCTTATCTTGCAACTATCCGCAGAATTAATGATGAGATTCCCGGTGATGAGATGTCGGAGAAGCTCTATCAGCTTGAAAATATCATGAGGAAGATTTTCACCCAGGTGGAGAATGAGCCCGAATGTGCGGACGAACTCAAGAAGTTCATGAATTACTATCTGCCCACAACAACCAAGCTTTTGAATGCTTATGTTGATCTCGATAAGCAGCCTGAGGTTGGTGAGAACATCACGAGAACCAAGAAAGAGATTGAGGGTGCTATCGATGTAATAAACGATGCCTTTGAAAATCTTCTGGACAGCTTGTTCCAGGATATGGCATGGGATATTTCTTCAGATATATCGGTTATGAAAACCATGATGGCGCAGGACGGTCTTACCCCCGATGGGCTTATGTCCGGACAGCCTATGCCCGAGCCGGTTCCTGTTCCGGCAAGAACTGCACCGCAGCCGGCACCGCTTTCGTTTGAGGGATCTGCATATCAGGTAGCCCCCGAATTGCAGCAGGCCGCAGGTGCGCAGGCACAGGCCGCTGAGGATGAAAAGGTACAGCTTAAGTTTTAACCCGAAGAATAACAGTAATCATTTTTAGTCGTAAATGTTTGTTTTTTGAAACATTATGAAAAGAAAATTTTAGTTGGAGGAAGTAAAATGGGAGACGAGTTTAAAGAGTTTGAGAATTCAGCACCGACATTGTCATTTGACGCACCGGTAGCCGAGGCAGTTGCACCTGCGCCGGCAGCTACAGCACCGCAGACACCTGAGGCAGCTGCAGCAGAGGCACAGCTGACTGAGGAGGAGATGAAGCAGGTTGATGCTTTCGTTCAGCAGATTGATATTACCAACTCTCAGGGAATCATGAACTACGGTGCAGGCACACAGAAGAAGATGGCAGATTTTTCGGAAAAGGCCATTGATAACGTTCGCACAAAGGATATGGGACAGGTCGGCGACATGATCACAGGCCTTGTTACAGAGCTCAAGAACTTTGAGGTTGAAGAGGACGAGAAGGGACTTAAAGCACTTTTCAAAAAGAGTGCCAATAAGGTTACTGCATTAAAGGCAAGATATACAAGCGTTGAGAAAAACGTTGAGGCTATCAGCAATGAGCTTGAGAGACATCAGATGACTCTTATGAAGGATGTTGCCACACTCGACAACATGTACAAGCTCAACCTCAATTACTACAAGGAGCTTTCAATGTACATCATTGCAGGTAAGAAGAAGCTTGAGCAGGTTAGAGCAAACGAGCTTGTTGCAGCTCAGAAGAAGGCAGAGCAGTCAGGACTTCCTGAGGATGCACAGGCAGCTAAGGATATGGCAGCTCTCTGCGACAGATTCGAGAAGAAGATCTACGATCTTGAGCTTACACGTACAATCGCTATGCAGACAGGCCCTCAGATCCGTATGGTTCAGAGTGCTGACACAGCAATGGCTGAGAAGATCCAGTCCACAATCGTTAACACTATTCCGCTTTGGAAGAACCAGATGGTTATCGCAATCGGAATCGAGCACTCCGCACAGGCAGCTAAGGCTGAGCGCGAGGTTAACGACATGACCAACGCACTTCTTAAGAAGAACGCAGACATGCTGAAGGTTGCTACCGTTGAGGCTGCTAAGGAATCAGAGCGAGGCATAGTTGACATGGAGACACTTAAGCACACCAACGAGACACTTATCACAACTCTTGACGAAGTTATGAGAATACAGACTGAAGGTAAGGAAAAGCGTAAGAACGCAGAAGCAGAGCTTGCACAGATCGAAGGCCAGCTCCGCGAGAAGCTCCTTCAGGCAGCGAAGAACTAAAGCCATCCCCCTTGGGGGCGCTCAACGTCCGGGGGACGTTGGTTTAGCGCGGACCGAAGCGGAGCGAAGACAGGTGGCACGAAGTGCCGGATGAGGGGCTAGGAAGGACAGAATATGGAACAGAAAATGAAAGACGCAGTACTTAAGGGATTCGAAGAGCAGTATGGCAAAAACGACAGCGTTAAAGCATACTTTGCTCCCGGCCGTGTTAATCTTATTGGTGAACACACAGATTACAACGGCGGGCACGTATTTCCCTGTGCACTGACAATAGGAACATACGGAGCTGCAGCGAAGAGAAACGACAGAAAAATGCGCTTCTTTTCAATGAATTTTGACAACGGAAAAATTATCGAGGCTTCACTTGATGATCTTGAAAAATCCAGAACAGCAGGCTGGACAGCATATCCGGTTGGTGTTGTATGGGCTTTTGAGAAAAGAGGCCTTAAGCTCGATACGGGCTTCGACATGATAATCTACGGCAATATTCCGAACGGTTCAGGCCTTTCATCTTCTGCATCCCTTGAGGTTCTGACAGGATTCATCTTAAGAGACCTCTACGGATTTGATGTTACCAATCAGGATCTTGCACTTATCGGACAGTACTCCGAGAACAATTTCAACGGATGCAACTGTGGAATTATGGATCAGTTTGCATCTGCAATGGGAAAAGAGGAGAATGCAATTTTCCTCGATACTGCGGATCTGTCCTTTGAATATGCACCCATAAAGCTTGACGGTGCGAAGATCATCATCAGTAATACAAATAAAAAGCACAAGCTTACAGATTCTGCTTACAATGCCAGAAGAAGCGCTTGTGAAAAGGCTCTTTCCGAGCTTCAGACAGTTGTTGATATTAAGACACTGGGTGATCTTACTGAAGAGGAATTTGAGGCTCATAAGGACGCCATCAAGGATGATGACAGACGCATCAAGGCTAAGCACGCCGTGTATGAGAACCAGAGAACGATCGAAGCAGTTGCTGCTTTAAAAGCAGGAGATCTTGAGAAATTCGGCGAGCTCATGAAGCAGTCTCACATTTCACTTCGAGATGACTATGATGTAACAGGTATTGAGCTTGATACTCTTGCCGAGGAAGCCTGGAAGATTCCGGGAGTTATCGGATCCAGAATGACAGGCGGCGGCTTCGGTGGCTGCACTGTTTCAATAGTTAAGGACGAAGCAGTCGAGGAATTCAAGGAGAAGGTAGGAAAGGCTTATCGCGAAAAGATAGGTTATGACGCAACCTTCTACACAGTATCCATCGGCGGCGGCCCTGCAGTAATTTGAAATAAATAAAGCCTTCCCCCTGGGGGGAAGGTGTCGGCGAAGCCGACGGATGAGGGGATCCTTCACCCGACTATTTCACTGACATCTTCCTTCGTTGGAGGAAGGCTATTTTTTGAATTATCACCAAGCTGCGAATTCAGAATACTGACTATATTACTCTTACTTAATGAATTCAGGCTTTCGGCGATGGGAAGAAGCTTTTCTATCTTAGAATCAGCCTCAGTCTGGGACAGCGACAGCTTGTTTTTATAAAGATCACACAGAAGCTTATAAGTTGCGGTCACGTCGGTTTTGGTAGATACTGCAAATTCAAGGACGGAGACAGCTTCCTTATATAAAGAAGCGTCATACAGCTCTTTTGCCCACTTTTGAAGGTTTGTGACCAGTGTTGTGTAGTTCTGGTCGTAGGCTGTGAGCTCCGTAATGTTGGGAGCACCGTATTCAAGCTTGAGATCGGTGTTGGTAATTCCGGTCAGATTGACGATCCTCTGCTCAGCGAGCCGACGGATGCTTTTTTCACAAAAATCGATCTCATCGTTCCCGGTTACAGCGCCAAAGGGGAGCTTGTCCATAGGGATTGTGACATAGTCCAAATGCTCGAGACTTTTTCGTCTCGTGCTGTTGGCTCGAAGTTCTTTATCCCAGAAGTCTTCTTCCTTTTTGCGAATTTTCTCATTGTTCCTGTGTATCGCTATGTTGGTCATCAGGACGAAGAGGATAAAGGTTGTCAAAAAAGGTAATTTCATTTATAATTTCCTTTCAGAAAATTTAGGAGTATAATACTATGTTGAAGTTTTTTAATTCCGGCAAAAACAGAAAAGTCATTTCTGCAATAATCATTATCGTATTGATTCTTGCACTGGTAATTCCGCTCGCAAGCAGTCTTTCCTTCTGATTATATAACACCGGTATTTGCCAGGAAAGTGGCGAAATGGAGAGATTATGAAAAAATTTATGTTCCTTTGTCTGATGGCGCTTACGCTTGCACTTGTAATTCCGGCAGGTAGCGCTAACGCCGCTTCAGATACTATTCACCAGGGAGTTTTCATTGGTGATGTTGATGTTTCGGGCATGACAACTGAGCAGGCTACAGAGGCTGTAGGCCAGTACATCGAGCAGCTTCGTGCCAAGAATGTGACACTCAGAGGAAAAGGAGAGGGACAGAGCGTAGCAGTAACAGTGGCCGATTTCGGTCTCGGCTGGGCTAATCCCGAAGTAGTTGATGAAGCTTTTGCTCTTTGCAGAAAGGGCAACATTATTCAGCGATACAAGGCGATCAAGGACCTTGAGCACAGTACACAACGTTATAACATCGAGTATTCCTTTAATGACGATGCAATCTACCAGATCCTGGAAGTAAACTGCGCACCCTTTAATGCTTCCAAGGCTAATTACACTCTGAAGAAAACCGGTGATGGATTCACTATTTCAGAGGGACAGACAGGCTATATTCTTGATGAACAGGCTTCTCTTACCGCTATTAAGGATTATATCCAGGAAAGCTGGGATCACAACGATTGTGCAATTGATGTTGTGATTGAGGAGGATTTGCCTGAGGGTAGTTACGAGGAGCTTAGTCAAGTCAAGGATGTTCTCGGAACCTATACTACAAGCTATTCTTCATCAGGTGCTGCCAGAAGTGCCAATGTAGCAAACGGCTGTAGCCTTATCAACGGTACAACTGTTTATCCCGGAGAGGAGTTCTCAGTTCTTGAGACTATAACTCCTTTTACGGAGGCTAACGGTTATTTTCCCGCAGGTTCGTACCTTAACGGAATAGTTGTTGAAAGTGTTGGCGGTGGTATCTGCCAGGTTTCAAGTACACTTTACAATGCTGTTTTGAAGGCAGAGCTTCAGGTTACCGAGCGTCACAACCACTCAATGATCATCAATTATGTTAAACCGTCTATGGATGCTGCGATTGCAGAGACCGGCGGTAAGAACTTCAAGTTTGTAAACAGCACAGAGCACCCTATTTATATAGAGGGTGTAACTACTACAGATAAGCATATAACCTTCACTATCTACGGCGTGGAGACAAGACCTTCCACACATAAGGTTGAGTACCAGAGTGAAGTTTTAGAGGAAACACCGGCAGGTGCTGACCAGATAGTTGCAGACGGCGGATCACCGATAGGTACAGTAAGTACCCAGTCTGCACACATCGGATATAAGGCACAGCTTTGGAAGATTACTTATGAAAACGGCTCCGAGACAAATCGTGAGGTAATCAATACCAGTACTTATAAGATGGTTCCCAGAATTATCACAGTAGGAACCGCAACATCAGATCCGACTGCTGCAGCACAGATTGCAACAGCAATTGCAACCGGTGACATCAACCAGATAAAAGCAGTGGCAGGCGCAATCGCCGCTGTTCAACAGGTTGCCGCACAGGGCGGTGATGTGGAGGCCGCACAGGCAGCAGCTGCAGCTCAGGCTGCATCGGCAGAAGCACAGCTTGCAGCTCAGCAGGCAGCACAGAATCCTGAAGCAGCTCCGGCAACGGAAGCAGCACCCGCGGAACAGACAGCTCCGGCAGAGCAGACAGCTCCCGCAGAACAGGCAACTCCTGCGGAGACACCTGCACCCGCAGCGGATGATACACCTGCACCGATAGATCCCGTGCAGGAGGAAGTACCACCGCCGGCTGACTGATAGATGCGGTGAATCGGAACCCGAGATATTGCCGATATTGGCAGAGTATTCACGGAGAAAATGAATAAATGAGAATCGGAAAAGTAACTGAGAGCGTTTTAAATCGCTCGGTACTTAAACTTATTAAAAGTGATTCCAATAAGAAAAGCGCAGCTGGAAGGTCAGACTGCGCTTATTCTTTAGATGAAAAAGGAAGCACAATTATGACAGCTGTGTCCACATTTACAGCTATTTCGGAGGAGGCGGCTTATTATGCTGTCCACAATGCGGCAAACAACATATTCTGCGACGGCGGAAAACCTCTGATGGCAGTGCTTAACGTAATGTTTCCTGTGGATACAGAGGAAGCAGAGCTTAAGGTTATTATGAGAAGAGCCATCGCTGCCACGAATGAGCTTGGAATTGCCGTAGAAGGCGGACATACTGAGGTGACGGATGCGGTTTCAAGGCCTATGATAACCGCGGTTGTTACCGGAGAAAAAAGTAGCCAGTTTTCAGAAAAGAAATCCTACGCAGGACTCGATATTGTCATGACCAAGTGGGCTGCTGTAGAAGGAACAGCTATCCTTGCCAGTGAATGCGCAGAGAAGCTGTCTGAACGCCTTCCTGACTACATGATTCGCGAGGCACAGGATTTCAAAAAGCTTGTTTCTGTTAGAAGGGATGCGGAGATCGCGCTGGAGAACAGATTAGAGCAACCGGGTTGCAATTCCTGTGAAGAAACGTCAGCTTGTAGGGAGACATCCGGCGTTGTATTTTTACATGATATCTCATCGGGTGGCGTCTTTGCTGCCCTCTGGGACATTGCCGCCAGAGCTCGCTGCGGCATAGAAGTGTACCTAAAAAAGATTCCAATCCGCCAGGAAACTATTGAGATTACAAATCATCTTGGCCTCAATCCCTACCAGATGATCTCAGGCGGTTCGCTCCTGATTCTCACTGACGACGGTAAGGGCCTTGTCAGAGCCTATGAAGAAGCCGGAATAAATGCTGAAATAATTGGTGTTACGACCGACAGTAATGATAAGAAGATCATCAACGACGATGAAGTCCGCTACCTCGATAAACCCCAGCCGGATGAGATCCTTAAGCTTGCAGGTATAACAAGTGCTGATTTTATGGTACAATAATGAGAATATGTGCAGGGCAAAGTATGCCATTTTACCCGTCTATTTAAATGTTTGGAGGAGAATACCATGGTAAACAGAGATGAATTACTTCGCGCAATTGATAAGAACAGCCGTATAGGCGTTGAGGAACTGGCGGTGATTCTGGCCGCGCCGGAGATCGAAGTCGCGAATGAACTCAGAGCTCTTGAGGATGAGGGAATCATCTGTGGTTATCATACGATGATTGACTGGTCCAAAACCAACATAGAGAAGGTAATGGCTCTCATCGAGGTTAAGGTTACACCTCAGAGAGGTATTGGCTTTGATTCCATTGCTGAGAGAATTTATAAATATCCGGAAGTTACAAGTGTATATCTGATGTCAGGCGGTTTTGACCTCATGGTAATGCTTGAGGGCAAGAGCCTTAAGGAAGTGGCAACCTTTGTTACAAACAAACTGTCACCGCTTGATACTGTCCTTAGCTGCTCTACGCACTTCATACTTCAGAAGTACAAAGAGCACGGAACAATTTTGACAAAAAAATATGAAGATACAAGGGAGATAGTCACACCATGAGGAATCCGCTTTCTGAGAAAATCGTTGAAATCAAGCCCTCGGGAATCCGCAAATTCTTTGATGTTGTGAAGTCTATTGATGGCGCAATATCACTTGGTGTGGGTGAACCCGATTTTGATACACCCTGGCATATCAGGGATGAGGGCATTTATTCATTGGAAAAAGGACGCACTTTCTACACGTCCAATTCCGGTTTGAGAGAACTTAAGGTAGAAGTCTGCAATTACTTAAAACGCAGACAGAACATACAATATGATCCCGACGACCAGGTGCTTGTCACCGTCGGAGGTTCCGAAGCGATTGACCTTGCACTCAGGGCAATGGTTGATCCCGGAGATGAGGTTTTAATACCGCAGCCCAGCTACGTTTCCTATGAGCCCTGCGCAATCCTTGCGGGAGCAAAGCCGGTTATGATCGAGCTTAAGGAAGAAAATGAATTCAGACTTACAGCTGAAGAGATACTAGAGCATGTAACGGACAAGACCAAGATACTTGTTCTGCCTTTCCCCAACAACCCGACAGGGGCAATTATGGAAAAGAAGGACCTCGAGGCCATTGCAAAGGTTATAGAGGAGAAGGACCTCTTCGTAATATCCGATGAGATCTACTCAGAACTGACCTATACCGACAAACATGTGTCAATTGTAGAGATTCCCGGAATGTACGAGAGAACCGTTCTTATCAACGGTTTTTCGAAATCCTATGCGATGACCGGATGGAGACTGGGATACGCGTGCGGACCTAAGGACATCATAGCTCAGATGACCAAAATCCATCAGTTCGCTATCATGTGCGCACCCACGACCAGCCAGTATGCTGCTGTGGAGGCACTGAAAAATGGCGATGAAGACGTTGCCATGATGCGTGAGCAGTATAACCAGAGGAGAAGATATCTTGTAAAGGAGCTCAGAGACCTTGGACTTCCGTGCTTTGAGCCCTTCGGAGCTTTTTACATATTCCCGTGCATCAAGGAATTCGGGATGAGCAGCGATGAGTTTGCAACTAAGCTTCTCCAGGAGGAAAAACTGGCAGTGGTACCCGGAAACGCATTCGGAGACTGCGGCGAGGGCTTCATAAGAATATCCTATGCATATTCACTAGATGACCTTAAAAAGGCAATGGAGAGATTAAAGCGGTTCATAGATAACCACAGATAATCAAGAGGCAGTTATGGAAGATAACAGGGAAAACGTGGACGACGTAAAGCTTGATCCTGAGAAAAGCCCGATAGCCAGGGCAGATTTCCTAAGAGAAAAAATCAAGCAGCGCCCCATAAACAAGAAAAAGCTTCTTAGAAGAACTCTTATAACTATGACATTGGCAGTGGTATTTGGCGCGGTGGCGTGCCTGACATTCGTTTTTCTGGCGCCCGTTATAAACAACAGGCTATATCCGGAGGAGACCCCCACACCCGTGGCACTCACAGAGGAGACGGTTGCGGATGAGATGCAGCCTGAGGATATGTACGCTGATGACAATGCCATTGCGGCCGAGGCTGCCAGCGTTGCCATAGACATGGCATCATCCGAGCTCTCCAAGATGAAGAGCGAGATGACTTCGCACCAGGCAGATCAGACCGATTACATGGATATGTACGCTTCTTTAAAAAGTGTTGCCACAAGTGCTGAGAAGAGCCTTGTGACAGTGACGTCAAAAACCTCGGACACCAACTGGATCAACGATCCCTACGAGAGTGAAGGACAGACCTGCGGCGTGATTGTGGCGGACAACGGGGCTGAGTATCTGATCCTGGTTCAGACTTCGGCAATCAGCGATGCTGAATCGATTCAGGTCACTTTCTGCGATGAAACCGTGGGCAGCGCATATTTGAAGCAGAGCGATGCGGTTACGGGGCTTGGTATTGTTGCGGTAAAATACAAGGATATTTCGGAAAACACCAGGGCGGCAATAGGCGTAGCGCCTCTTGGAAGCTCCAAGACCGGCGGAGTGATCGGAACCCCTGTAATTGCAGTGGGAAGACCCATGGGCACCAGAGGATCCATGTGCTACGGCTTTGTCACATCTGCTAACTCGGATCTTGATCTTGCTGATTCAAATTACAAGCTCCTTACAACGGACATGAACGGAAGCACCAACGCAAGCGGTGCCATCATTAATCTTTCCGGCTCCGTTGTGGGATTCATCGACATGAAGTACAACACGCAGGCTATGCCTAACGTCCTTTCGGCTGTGGGAATTACAGAGCTTCGGGCACTTATCGAGGATCTGTCCAACGGAAAAGGGAGAACCTTTGTGGGCATCCATGGACAGACTGTCCCAAAGGACCTTCAGGAGGGAGAGAACATCCCTGCAGGTGCCTATGTAATACGTACGGAAATGGATTCACCGGCGATGCTTTCGGGAGTTCAGAGCGGAGATATAATAACCGCAGTGAACGGAGAGGAAGTGGCAGGATTTGACACCTTCGTATCAAGAATCAGAGATGTCAAGCCCGGAACTCAGGTGACACTTACATTAATGAGACAGGCAGCCGAGGGCTACGCCGAACTCACAATTGATATATCATCGGACAACTCAACCGATAATGCGGAATAGAACATTTAGCCTTCTCCCTCTGGGAGAAGGTGGCGCGAAGCGCCGGATGAGGGACCTAGAAACAACAGGAGAACTAAATGAAATTCATCAAAGATTTAAACAACGGCGACAGGGTTGCCGACATCTACTTTTGCAAACACATGCAGGCAGCAACAACAAAAAACGGAAAGACCTACTATTCCGTTACCTTGCAGGATAAGACAGGAACTGTCGACGCAAAGGTCTGGGAGCCCAACAGCGAGGGAATTGACGACTTCGATTCCCTGGATTATATAGACGTTTTCGGTGAGGTGACAACCTTCAACAACGCGCTTCAGATCAACATCAAGAGAGCGCGCCTTTGTCATGAGGGCGAGTACGATGAGTCGCTCTATCTGCCGGTATCTTCGAAGAACAACGACGAAATGTACAAGGACCTTCTGGCCATCATTAATACTGTTGGCAACCAGTATCTGAAGGCGCTTCTTGAAGCACTTTTCATTAAGGATGAGGAATTTGTGAAGGCATTTCGCAAGTCTTCTGCGGCAAAATCGGTTCACCACGGCTTTGTGGGCGGACTTTTGGAGCACACCCTGAGCGTTACCAGAATGTGCGACTATTTTTCCAAGGCATATCCTGCCATAAACAGAGATCTTCTTATAACAGCCGCAATCTGCCATGATATAGGAAAAACGAGAGAACTCTCACTTTTCCCTGAGAATGATTACACGAACGAGGGCCAGTTCCTGGGGCACATCGTCATGGGCAGTGAGATGGTTGCAGAGAAGATTAAAGACATTAATGATTTCCCTGTGCTCTTAAAGCAGGAGCTTCAGCACTGCATTTTATCGCACCACGGGAAATATGAGTATGGCTCACCCAAGATGCCCGCTATCATTGAAGCCATGGCGCTTCACCTTGCGGACAACACGGATGCCAAACTCGAGACATTTACTGAGATACTTAATAACACGAATGAAGTGGGTTGGCTCGGGTACAACAAGCTTCTCGAGAGCAACCTGTTTGACACCAGGGTTGAATCATAATGAATGAAAAAGTTTTACACGTATTAGAATACGACAAAATAATTGAAGAATTGAGTAACCATGCGACCTCTGAGCCCGGAAAAAGGGCCTGCAGGGAGCTGTTACCATCCTCTGATCTTCGTGAGATTCAGAAGAATCTGAAGAAAACCGACGCCGGTATCTCCAGAATTTTCAAGAAGGGATCCGTTTCCTTCGGAAGCAACAAAGACATAAGCGGGTATCTGAAGGCTCTGAAAATAGGGAGCAGCCTTGATGCACCGCAGCTCCTTAATATTGCGAGCTTTTTGGATAATGTAAACAGAGTGAAGAGCTACGGAAGATCAGATAAGGAAGAGGATAACAGAGATGTCCTTTCTGATCTTTTTGACGGACTTGAACCGCTGACTCCGGTTGCAGGTGAGATCAGACGCTGTATTATTTCAGAGGATGAGATATCTTCGGATGCAAGCCCTGCACTTCGCCATATAAGGCGCGACATCCAGATCACAGGCGACAGAATTCACGACCAGCTTGGAAAAATGGTTAACGGATCTTTAAGATCCTACCTGCAGGAGGCTGTTGTCACCATGAGAGGCGACCGCTACTGCATCCCGATCAAGGCCGAGTACAAAAGCCAGGTAAACGGTATCGTCCACGACCAGTCCTCTACAGGTTCCACACTTTTCATAGAACCTGCGGTTATCGTTGAGCTTAACAACAAGCTTCGCGAGCTGGCTGCAATGGAGAAGGCTGAAATTGAGGTCATACTTGCAAGACTTTCCGCTGAAGTAGGCGGTTATCTTACTGCGCTTTCCGATAACGCGGCTATCATGACGGAGCTTGACTTTGTGTTTGCGAAGGCTTCACTTGCTCTTTCGCAGAATGCCATCACTCCGATTTTCAATGAGAGACACTATTTCAATATCATAAAGGGGCGTCATCCGCTTCTTGATAAGAAAAAAGCCGTGCCGATAGATGTCTATGCGGGCAAGGATTTTGACATGATCATAATCACCGGCCCCAATACCGGAGGTAAGACGGTTACGCTGAAAACCGTGGGTCTTCTTACATTAATGGGACAGGCCGGACTAGCTATTCCGGCGGCCGACAGATCGGAGCTTTCCGTATTTAATGAGATTTATGCCGACATCGGTGATGAGCAGAGTATAGAGCAGAGCTTGTCCACTTTTTCCTCGCACATGACGAACACAGTGCGCATTCTTGAGAATGCTGATGAAAACTCGCTGTGCCTCTTCGATGAGCTCGGAGCGGGAACCGACCCCACTGAGGGTGCGGCCCTTGCCATATCTATTCTGGATCACCTTCATAAGCGCGGCATCAGAACCATGGCGACGACTCACTACAGTGAGCTCAAGGTTTATGCGCTCACGACTGAGGGCATACAGAATGCCAGCTGCGAGTTTGATGTGGAGTCGCTGAGACCGACCTACAGACTTTTGATTGGAGTTCCGGGAAAAAGTAATGCCTTTGCGATATCGAAAAGACTCGGGCTTTCCGATGAAATCATAGAGGCAGCAGGCGCACAGATTAGTCAGGATAACCGCAAATTCGAGGATCTTTTGACTGACCTTGAAAACAGCAGAGTTACAATCGAGAACGAGCGCATCGAGATCGAGCGTTATAAGAAGGAAGTTGAACAGCTTAAGGAAGAGCTCCAGGGCAAGCAGACTAAGCTCGATGAATCAAGGGACAAGATATTAAGACAGGCCCATGAGGAAGCCAGAGAGATTCTGCAGGAAGCCAAGGATGCAGCTGATGAGACCATCAGAACCATGCGCAAAGCTGAGGCGGGAGTTCCCATGCAGGAGCTTGAGAAAGCTCGTCAGAGCGTCAACAAGAAGATCTCCGATAAGAACCAGAAGCTTTCTATAAAGAATAAGCCGCAGACTCCCGGTCACAAGAAGCTTAAACCTACACAGATTAAGCTTGGTGATTCGGTGCGCATAATTTCCATGGGGCTCAAGGGAACAATCAGCTCCAAGCCCGATAAAGATGGGAATGTCATGGTTCAATGTGGTATTATGAAATCAAGAGCGCACATTGACGACCTTGAGCTTATCAAGGAAGAGGGCGGCAAGGAGCAGATGAAGAAGTTCTACGGACAGCACAAAATGGACCTGTCCGGGGCAAAGAACATCAGAACCGAGCTCAATCTCATAGGATTAAACAGCGCGGATGCTATCGCCGAGCTCGATAAATATCTCGACAGCGCCTATGTATCGCACCTTCCTTCAGTTAGAATCGTACACGGCAAGGGCTCCGGAGTCCTCAGACAGGCCGTACACGATCACCTTAAGGCCGCACCTTACGTCAAGTCCTTTAAACTTGGCGAGTTCGGTGAGGGAGACTCAGGTGTGACAATCGTGACATTTATAAAATAAGAGCCTTTCCTGTGGAGGACGATAAAAATATAATGCCTTCTCCCGCTGGGAGAAGGTGCCCCGAAGGGGCGGATGAGGGCAAATATGGTAACGAAACAGAAAATCTTAATAGTCGACGACGACAGCAATATCGCAGAGCTTATCTCACTTTACCTCGTTAAGGAGTGTTTTGACACCCTTATCGTAGGGGATGGTGAGTCAGCTCTTGCTGCATTTGATACATTTGAGCCGAATCTCGTGCTCCTGGATCTCATGCTTCCCGGAATTGACGGATATCAGGTCTGCAGAGAGCTTAGGACCAGATCTCAGACACCGATAATCATGCTCTCCGCTAAGGGAGAAGTTTTTGATAAGGTGCTCGGACTCGAGATGGGCGCCGATGATTATATGGAAAAACCGTTTGATTCCAAGGAACTGGTTGCGAGAGTCAAGGCTGTTCTCAGAAGATACAAGCCCATCGTGACAGAGACAGAGCCTTCCGACGACAAGGTTGTAAAATATCAGGATCTTGAAATTAACATGACAAACTACTCTGTAAACTATCAGGGTGCAAGGCTGGATATGCCTCCTAAGGAGCTGGAGCTTTTATACTTCCTGGCATCCTCTCCGAACAGAGTTTTCACAAGAGAGCAGCTTCTTGATCAGATCTGGGGATACGAATATGTCGGAGACACTAGAACTGTAGATGTTCACATCAAGAGACTCAGAGAAAAGATCAAAGATCATGAGACCTGGAGAATCGCTACAATCTGGGGGATCGGTTACAAGTTTGAGGTTTCATAAACTTAAATGAAACGAACACTATATCTAAAATTCTTAATTGCATATCTTCTCTTTGCCATTTTCGGTTTCATAATGGTGGCGACCTTCGTGTCAAACATGACGCTGGAGCACTGCCGCCGGAAAAAGGCAGAGAGTCTCTATGCTGAGGCAACGCAGATTGCGAACACCTACGCTGCGGACCTTTATAACAGCGAGACCTCGCTTGAAACGGTTCAGCAGCAGCTCGTTGCTCTCTCAAAATATATGGACGGAGCGAGGATTTGGATAGTCAATCCCTCGGGACGTCTGGTTCTGGATTCTTCCAACGTCATCGAACAGGGCGAGGAGATCAAGATTGAAGGCTTTGATCCCACCGCAACAGGCGGAACCTACTACACCATAGGTGATTTCTGGGGGAATTTCCAAGAGAGCGTACTTTCCGTTTTTGCCCCTATCACAGCCAATTACAAGGTTCAGGCCTATGTTATCATCCATACGCCCATGAGCCAGCTTAGGAAAACTGCGGATGAATTCCTGAATATTTCCTACCTGATGCTCATCGTCATGTTTTTGCTGTCACTGATAATACTCATCTTTTTCACAGAGCTTGTATACATTCCGCTTCGAAGAATTACGCAGGCGACAGAGGAGTATGCTGCCGGCAACATGAACTATGAATTCTCGGTGGAGTCCGAGGACGAGATGGGCTATCTTGCGGCATCCCTGTCATATATGGCGGGCGAGATTGCAAGGCAGGAGGAGGATCAGAAAAAATTCGTGGCGAACGTCTCCCACGATTTCCGTTCACCTCTTACCTCAATTCGCGGATATATCGAAGCAATGCTGGATGGTACCATACCGCAGGAGATGCATGAAAAATACCTCGGCATAGTATTGAATGAAACCGAGCGACTTACCAAGCTTACCAACGGCCTTCTTACGCTCAACAATCTGAACGCCAAAGGAATGCTCCTTGAAAAGGCCGATTTTGACATAAACCAGGTAATACGCAACACCGCGGCCAGTTTTGAGATGACCTGCCTTGAGAAGAAAATTGCGATAGAGCTGGTGCTGACTGATGATAAGATGATAGTTAACGCCGACATGAGTAAGATTCAGCAGGTTCTCTATAACCTTCTGGACAATGCCATAAAGTTCAGCCACCACGATTCGGTTATCAAGATCGAGACCACCGAGAAAAGAAGCAAGGTATTCGTCTCGGTTAAGGATAGCGGAATCGGAATTCCCAAGGAAGACCAGAAGATGGTCTTCGAAAGATTCTATAAATCCGATGCGTCCCGCGGTAAGGACAAAAAGGGAACCGGACTCGGCCTTTCAATCGTAAAAGAAATAATCAAGGCTCACGGAGAAAATATTAATTGTATTTCAACCGTCGGAGTCGGAACAGAGTTCATATTCTCAGTACCTAAGGCCGCTTCAATGGACAGCGACGAGGAGGGACTGTAATGCACATAGTACTTCATCAGCCGGAGATTCCGCAGAATACCGGCAATATCGGGAGAACCTGCGTTGCAACGGGCAGCTCCCTGCATCTTATCGAGCCCCTTGGCTTCGCACTTCACGGAAAAGATATAAAGCGCGCGGGCATGGACTACTGGGATAAGCTCGATTACACTCGCTACATTAATTACGAAGAATTCAAGGAAAAGCATCCGGGTGCCAAGGTCTGGCTTGCGACCACAAAAGCAAAGCGCTCCTATACAGAGGTTAGCTACGGCATGGATGATTTCATCATGTTTGGTAAGGAGAGTGCCGGAATTCCAGAGGAAATCCTCGTGGATAATGAAGAGGACTGCATTAGAATCCCCATGGGACACGACATCAGGTCCCTCAATCTCTCCAATTCCGTTGCGATCGTTTTGTACGAAGCCTTAAGACAGAACGGCTTCCCCGGAATGGAAGAGGAGGGCGAACTCCACAGACTACAGTGGAATCAGTAAAGCCTTCCCATTGGGGAAAGTGAAATCTAATATGCCTTCCCCTTGGGGGAAGGTGTCAGCGAAGCTGACGGATGAGGGGAAAGGAGCCCGCATGATAAAGAAAATCAATTCCCCCTACAACAAGGGAGATATCCTCACGGTGAGGATTGAAGATATAGGAAACGACGGAGAGGGTATTGGCAAGGTTGACGGCTATACCCTTTTTGTAAAGGACGCAGTTATAGGCGATCTTGTAAAAGTTTCCATTATGAAAAGTAAGAAGAACTACGCCTATGCTCATCTTGATGAGATCCTCGAGCCATCAGAGTTTAGGATTAAGCCCCAGTGTCCTGTATCAAAGGCCTGCGGCGGGTGCCAGATTCAGAATCTAGCTTACAAAAAACAGCTCGAATTCAAAACCGAAAAAGTCAGAAACAATATCATAAGGCTGGGCGGTTTCGAGCCTGAGTTTATCGACTCAGTCATGGAACCGATCATCGGGATGGAGGAAGATAAGAAAGGACTTCCGGCTTATTTCAGATACAGAAACAAAGCTCAGTTCCCCATAGGAACGGACAAGAACGGGAAAACCATTGCCGGTTTTTATGCGGGAAGAACACACGCGATAATCCCTGTGGAGGACTGCCTTCTTGGAGTGGAGGAAAACCGCGAAATCTTGAGTATAGTCCTTGATCACATGGAGAAAAACCGCATCCCTGCCTATGAGGAAACTACCGGCAAGGGAGTTGTGCGCCATGTACTTATCAGGAAGGGCTTCACAAGTAAAGAAATCATGGTGTGCCTTGTTATTAAGTATGGTGGGAAAAATGGCACAAACGCAAAGATAAAGTCAGACAATCATTTTTCAAATGAAGAAAAAATCGAGTACATCAGAAATCAGGAAAAACTGATTGAGAAACTTCGCTCGGTAAATGGCGTTAAGAGCATAACTGTAAACATCAATAATGAAAAGACCAACGTAATTCTTGGCCGCGAAATCCATACCCTCTGGGGGGAGGATTCCATAAAAGACACACTCTGCGGTATAAAGTTTAGGATTTCACCGCTCTCTTTCTATCAGGTGAATCCGATTCAGACAGAGAAACTATATAACACGGCGGTCTCTTATGCCGGTCTTACAGGAAACGAGACAGTTTGGGATCTTTACTGCGGAATCGGAACAATCAGCCTGTCCATGGCGAAGAAAGCGGGCCATGTCTATGGTGTGGAAGTCATCCCGCAGGCTATAGAAAATGCCAAGGAGAATGCACGCTCCAATAATATAGAAAATGCTACATTTTATGTTGGAAAAGCAGAGGAAGTCCTTCCTGCTTTCTATGAAGGGAAAATACCGGCTGATAGGGAGAAGGCACTTCACCCCGATGTTATCGTTGTTGATCCGCCCCGCAAGGGCTGCGACAAAGACTGCCTTGATACCATGCTCAAGATGAGACCAGACCGCATCGTCTATGTCAGCTGTGACTCCGCCACTCTCGCCAGAGACCTCCAAATCCTTGTGGACGGTGGCTATGAACTAAAACATGTCCGCCCATGCGACATGTTCCCGAACACAGTGCATGTTGAGACTGTTGTTCTTCTGTCCCAACAAAAGCCTGATGATCATATCGAGATAGAAATTAATCTTGATGAGATTGATGCTACAAGTGCAGAGACAAAGGCTACGTATATGAAAATACAGAACTGGGTACAGGAAAAGTATGGTTTTCATGTCACAAATCTGAACATTGCTCAGGTGAAGCAGAAACATGGGATTATAGAAAGAGAGAATTACAATAAGCCAAAATCAGAAAACAGCAAGCAACCGGGATGCCCGGAAGAAAAGGTTAAAGCGATTGAAGAAGCTCTAAAACATTTTCAGATGATATAAATAAAAACTCGTGACTATCGGTATTTGGTGGTCACGAGTTTTTTTACGTACATTTTACCAATGTTGATAATAGATTTTACATGTATCTGCTAGCATTGCGCTAGGAGGTGCAGAGCATGTCTAAAATATGGAGTTTTGTAAATGACTTGAAGATCAAGAAGAATCATAAAATCACAATGTTTATTTGGCTTACAACAATACTATATGGATTAACTGGCGGTTTGATATGGGGATGATAAAGAAATTATTGCAAAATGGATTATTGCAACTTCCATAGGAGGATGTTCTAAATGAAGAAACAAACAAAATGCTATATCTACACCCGTGTTTCTACAGCAATTCAGGTTGACGGTTATAGCTTGGACGCCCAACGAGATAAGCTAACCAAATATGCTGAATATCAGGATATGGAAGTTGTAAAAGAGTTTTCTGATGCAGGCCACTCCGGCAAGAATATAAATGGTAGACCGGAGTTCTCAAGGATGCTTGAAGAAATCGCAAGTGGTGCGGATGGAATAAGCTACGTTCTCGTTTTTAAGTTGTCAAGATTTGGAAGAAATGCAGCTGATGTTCTCAGTTCATTACAGCTAATGCAGGATTATGGTGTTAATCTGATCTGTGTAGAAGATGGAATAGATAGTTCTAAGGAAGCAGGAAAGCTTATGATTTCAGTTCTATCGGCTGTCGCTGAAATTGAGCGAGAAAATATTCTTGTTCAAACAATGGAAGGACGAAGGCAGAAAGCAAGAGAAGGTCGCTGGAATGGTGGTTTTGCTCCCTACGGATATACGCTTGTTGACGGGGAACTCATAATTGCAGAAGATGAAGCTGAAATCATTCGTATTATTTTTGACAAGTATATTCATACCAATATGTGTGTAAATGGTGTGGCAGATTACCTAAACACGCATGGATATAAGAAGAAAAAGCGTCAGAATAATACACTTGATGCATTTGCAAGTTCTTTCATAAAGGGGGTGCTTGATAATCCTATTTATATGGGAAAGATGCCTTATGGCAGGCGCTCTAATGAGAAAATTCAAGGAACGCGAAATGAATATCATGTTGTAAAACAAGACGAATATGATTTATATGATGGAATTCATGAGGCTATTATTTCAGAGGATGACTTCAGACTTGCAGCTCAAAAACGTAAAGAAACTGGAGTAAAAAGAGAAAAGACGCATAGCCTTGAGCATGAACATATTTTATCGGGAATATTACGGTGCCCTGTTTGTCATGGCGCTATGTATTCTAATGTTAATCGTAAAAAGAAAGTTGACGGCACATACTATAAGGATTTCTTCTATTATGCATGTAAGCATAGGCTTAAAGTCGATGGTCATAACTGTAGCTACCATCATCAATGGGGGCAGGATAAAGTAAATGCTGCCGTAGAAGAGGTTATATATAAGCTCGTCAATAACCCAAAGTTTCAAGATGCTCTCAAAACTAAAGTGGGAGCAAAAACAGATACAGAAGAGTTGGAAAAAGAAAGAGAAATCTGTCGGACCAGACTTCGACAGACAATCGGTGCTAAGAATAAACTGGCTGAGCAGATGGACGCTCTTGATGTTAGTGACAGGTTCTATGACAGAAAATATGATGATATGCAGGAGCGCATGAATAAGCTATATGAGGAAATTGGTGCAATAGAAGATGAGATTGATACCATCTCCCTGAGAATCGAAAACATAAACAAGAAGCAGCTTTCCAAAGACTCTATCTATCGCATCCTTAAGAGCTTTGATAAAATATACGGTGAATTCACAGACGCAGAAAAGAAGCGCTTTATTAACTCTTTTGTAGAGCGTGTTGAAATCTTTGAAGAGGAACAGGAGGATGGTCGCTTCTTGAAGAGTATCAAATTTCGGTTCCCGGTATACTACAATGGGGCCGAGACACAGGAAGTGGATCTTTCTGATTCTGGTTGGGACTATCAAAGAAGCCTCGAGACAGTAGTCCTTTTGACTAGGACCGCAGGGACGACGTCGAAAGGCTAACGCTGTCCATGCGATAGCTGTCCACGATTGAAAAGTATTAGGAGGATGATTCCATGGATAAAATATGGGAAGAAATGTATAACGCAGCCAAGTCAGTACTTGGAGAAGTAACAATCTCCGATTATGTAACGGCAGGAGGAGTTTCTGCGGCGGTTCGTTCAAAATCCGGAAAAATATATACGGGCGTGTGCATCGACACATGCTCAACTCTTGGCATATGTGCTGAGAGAAATGCAATTTTCAATATGATCACCAATGGAGATTATGAGATCGACAGAGTCCTTTGCATCCCGCCCAATGAAGGGAAGGGAGCACCCTGCGGAGCTTGCAGGGAGCTTATGACTCAGCTCATGCCCGGAAAATATAAAGACATTGATATCATGATTGATTACTCAGCGGACAGAGTGATGAAGCTTGGTGAGCTGACACCGGAATGGTGGATTGACTAAGCTGTTAAAAATCCGGTTGAAAAAATATTTTTAATGAGTATACTTGTATACAAACGAAGGCGTTTTGAATCACACAGTGTTTCAAGGCGCCTTTTTTTCATAGGCAGATTTCTGTGGATGTCAGAAAATAGTATGGATTTAATTGTAAATGACACTTTAATGGTTTAAAATGGTAAAGAGTTCTTTAATTTTGTACTATTGTATCCAATAGTAGTTCCGCTTATGTAATTAAAAATTTAATTAGTGAGGAGGAATTAAAAATGGTAATGAAAAAGTTTCTTGCAATGGCAATGGCGGGAGTAATGGCGCTTGGTCTTGTTGCCTGCGGTTCATCTGGCGGTGGAGCAGCAAGCGGCGGAGGATCATCCTCAGGCGATACCATCAAGATCGGTATCTTCGAGCCTTCAACAGGTGACTCTGCTTCCGGCGGAAAGAAAGAGATTCTTGGGATGCAGTATGCAAACTCCGAGACTCCCACAGTTGAAGTAGGTGGAAAGACCTACAACATCGAGCTTGTAATAGCTGATAACGGATCATCGGCAGACAAGGCTCCTTCAGCAGCATCCGAACTGGTTGGTAAGGATGTATCTCTTGTTCTTGGATCCTATGGTTCAGGCGTTTCAATGGCGGGCGGACCTAAATTCGAGGAGGCAGGACTTGCCGCAATCGGCGTAACCTGCACAAACCCTAACGTAACAGCAGGAAATGATTACTACTTCAGAATTTGTTTCCTTGATAACTTCCAGGCAGACGTTCTTGCAAACTTTGCTATGGATAAGTTCTCAGCTAAGAAGGCATACTGCCTCGGTGAGAACGGAAACGAGTATGATCAGGGACTTATCGCATTCTTCAAGCAGGTATTTGAGGGAGCAGGCGGTGAGGTAATTGCCGATTCTTTCCCTACAAACAACTCTGACTTTACTTCATATCTGAACAAGGCAAAGAGCGAAGGTGCAGATGTAATCTTCACACCTGTATCAATCGCTTATGCAAAGCAGATCATGGAGCAGGCAGCTTCACTTGATATCGGAATTCCTTTCCTTGGATCCGATACACTTGATGACAACATGGTTCTTGAAGCAACCAAGGGCACAAACCTTCAGCTCTTCGTATCAACCTTCTATCAGGAGGGTGGTTCCGAGACCTTCGATAAAGGTATCAAGGATTACATTAACAATAACTCAAGTGCACTTACAGCAAACGGCGGAAACGACACAATTTCAGCAGTTACAGCAATGGGCTATGATGCATACTATGTAGCTCTTGAAGCTATCAAGGCAGCAGGCTCAGGCGACAAGGCAGCCATCAAATCAGCAATCCCCGGTGTTAAGTGGGACGGCGTATCAGGCTCCATCGCTTTTGATGATATTGGAGATGCAGTTCGTGACACAGCTTACATCAAGACTGCTGATACAGCTACAGGAACATGGGCATTCGAGAAAGTACAGACAGGTTCAGCATCAAAATAAAACACAATAAGTAAAAGGAAAATAGTTTTATGGAATACGTCATTTCAGTATTGCTCTCGGGAATATCGGTTGGCGGGCAATATGCTCTTATCGCAATCGGCTATACACTTGTATACGGAATACTTCGCCTCATCAACTTTGCTCACGGCGATGTATTCATGGTGGCAGGACTAATGGGAATATACTTCACGGCAACTTTGCCGATAGGAGAGTCACTGCCCCTGGTTATACTGCTTACGGTATTCTTAGGATTTACGATTGAGAGGGCTGCGTACAAGCCCCTTAGAGATGCGCCGAGAATGTCGGTTATGATCTCTGCGATAGGTGTGAGCTATCTTCTTCAAAATACCGCAACCTATGTTACCGGTGGACAGCCGATGACTTATCCCACAATACCGTTCTTATCTGACACGGTTAACGTTGCGGGAACCCAGACTAAATGGGTAGTTATAATAACACCATTCCTGGTACTCATCCTGGTTTATGCTCTTACACAACTCATAAACCGCACAAAGGTCGGAATGGCCATGAGAGCTGTCTCAAAAGATTTTGAAACTTCAAGACTCATGGGAATCAAGATAAATAACGTTATCTCCGCAACTTTCATAATCGGTTCCGCTCTTGCGGCAATCGGTTCCATACTGTTTTTCACAAACTATCCTGCAATTACGCCTACGGCCGGTGCAATGCCCGGCCTCAAGGCGTTTGTGGCGGCAGTTTTCGGAGGCATTGGTTCAATTCCCGGAGCTGTCATCGGAGCATTCCTTATCGGAATCTGTGAGACTATCATCAAGGGCCTTCCCTCAGCATGGGACGTCTCAGTGTTCTCCGATGCGTTCACCTTTGCACTCCTTATCATCATTCTAGTATTCAAACCGCAGGGACTCTTTGGAGAAGCTGCCACAGACAAGGTATAAATTATGAAACAGAAACAATCTAATCTTAAAGCATACATATTCATAGCAGTACTTCTGCTGCTCGTAATACTGCTGGAGAACATAAGCGCTATGATTCCGGGACTCCCGCAGGTATTCCAGCCCACCAGCCCGCTGTTTACGGTTTTGAAAAAAGCGGCCGTTTACTCACTGGTGGCAGTATCAATGAACCTTCTTAACGGATTTACAGGACTGTTCTCACTTGGACAGGCAGGCTTCATGCTCCTTGGTGCGTACACCTACGCAATACTTACAGTTCCTGCAGACCAGAAAGAGCAGGTTTACTACCTTTTCGGAGGCTGCGCATTAAAATTCTCTATAATTGACGGACTTGGTGCCATCTTCGGAACGACCGGAGCCGGCGGTGCGATCAGCATGATACTTGGCTGCTTCATATCACTTATCCTTGCGGGATGCGTTGCTGCATTCTTCGCATATCTTATAGGAATCCCGGTTCTCAGACTTAAGAGCGACTACCTCGCAATAGCTACACTTGGCTTTGCTGAGATACTTCGTGCAATATTCCAGTGGCAAAAGCTTGGAAGAATCACAAACGGAGCCAACATGATTAAGGGCTTCCCGACCTTCTCAAGCTTCAATATCACCGATGCTTCGGGGAACGTACTGGTCAGACTTTCAACATTTATCCCGTTCCTTATTTCATCCGTATGCATCGCAATCATAGTTCTTCTGATCCACAGCTCCTACGGACGCGCCTTTAAATCAATCCGCGACGACGAAGTTGCTGCAGAAGCTATGGGTATCAATCTTTTCAAACACAAAATGCTCTCGTTCGTCATCTCCAGCTTCTTTGCGGGAGTGGGCGGCGCGCTGTTTGCAATGTACGTTGCAAATGCACAGGCAAAAGCGTTTACCTCAGTAATGACTTACGAGATTCTTCTTATTGTAGTTATCGGCGGAATTGGTTCAGTAAGCGGAAGCATTCTCGCAACCTTCCTTTATGTTGCGTGCTCCGAGTGGTGGCTGAGATTCCTCGACAGCGAACAGTACATTGGCGGCTTCAAAGTGCCGCTTCTTAGAAACGGCTTCAGAATGGTGGTATTTTCCATAGTAATCATGGTAATAGTGCTGTTCTTCTCACAGGGCATAATGGGAAACAACGAGCTGAGCCTCAGCGGACTCATGAAAGTATTGTCCGGAAAAAGAGAAAGGAAACACTAGGATATGGGAAATGCTTTACGACTTGAAAATGTAACAATGCAGTTCGGAGGCGTTGTTTCGGTAAATAACCTGACGCTGGAAGTGCCGGAGCACAAGATAATCGCTCTCATCGGACCTAACGGAGCAGGAAAAACCACAGCATTTAACTGTATTACCGGAGTATATCAGCCTACGAACGGCCTTATAGAATTCATGGGAAAGCCCATGGTCAGAAATCATCCGACAGGAAAAGCGGCTAAGACCTATAAGGGTGAAAATGCCGACAAATATGCAAAGGAAGCAGTGCTTGCACCCACACCCGACCAGATAACCGGACTCGGAATCGCAAGAACTTTCCAGAACATCCGTCTCTGGAAGAGCATGACAGTTTTCGACAACGTGCTCATAGCGAAGCACCAGCATGCAAAGCAGAACGTATTCTCCGCAATTTTCAGGGGAAATCTCGCAGAAGAAAAGCGCATGAGAGAAGAGACCATGGAACTGTTGGTGGAGCAGGGACTTGATGCTTACAAGGACGAGCTTGCAGTGAGCCTTCCTTACGGACTTCAGAGACGTCTTGAGATAGCAAGAGCGCTTGCCACAAAACCGAAGCTCCTTCTTCTGGATGAGCCTGCAGCGGGCATGAATCCGCAGGAGACTAACGAACTGGCTGATTTTGTGCGTCAGATCCGTGATAAATACGACCTGACAGTATTTCTTATCGAGCACCATATGGACCTCGTTATGAATATTTCGGATTACATCTATGTTATCGATTTCGGCAGCGAGATCGCGCAGGGTGTACCCGAGGAGGTTCAGAAGAATCAGCGCGTAATAGAGGCATATCTGGGAGTTGCAGACGAGGACGAGAAATGAGTGAAAAAGTTTTACAGATAGATAATTTGCAGGTAAGCTATGGGGGCATCGAGGCTGTTCGAGGTATCAGCTTTGATGTAAATGAAGGTGAGATAGTTACACTTATCGGCGCGAACGGCGCAGGTAAGAGCTCAACACTTCGAACCATATCGGGACTTGTTAAACCCAAGGGCGGAAATATAGTTTTTGAAGGTGATGACATCACCGGAAAGGATCCGACAAGCATCGTATCAAAGGGCATCATGATGGTACCTGAGGGACGAAGGATTTTCCCCAACCTTACTGTTTTAGAGAATTTAAAAATCGGGGCTTATCTTAGAAAAGATGACCTCGAGGAGGATATCGAGAGAGTTTACGGATTTTTCCCGAGACTTAAGGAGCGCTCCTGGCAGGAAGGCGGTACGCTTTCAGGAGGAGAGCAGCAGATGCTTGCTGTAGGAAGAGCCCTTATGGGTAAGCCCAAGCTCCTTATGATGGATGAGCCATCCCTGGGACTTGCACCAATCGTAGTGCAGGAGATTTTCGAGATCATCCGCCAGATACATGAGGCCGGAACAACAGTCCTGCTAATCGAGCAGAACGCTAACATGGCTCTCCACGTTGCAGACAGAGCCTACGTCATAGAAAACGGTAAAATTTCCATGGAAGGTACCGGAACCGAGCTCCTGGAAGATGAAAAGGTACGCGCAGCATACCTTGGCAGCGCTTAACTAATCTGCTACAATTCTTCGTATGGGGACACAGGAAAAAACTGATAAAACATCAGACCAACTTAATAATCAAAAGTATTTACTTATAACAACTGTGCTCTTTACCATAATGACTCTTGTGGTAGGAGCACTTGTTTTTCGCTTTTATCTGGAAGATTACAGGAAATCTTCGGATGCAGAAGAGTATGATAAATACTATGTCATGATCACCGACAACTACAAGAGCGACTTCTGGCAGGCGATTTATAAAGGCGCTTTTGACGCAGCGAAGAGACAGAATATTTATGTGGATTTGCTTGGCCAGAACATCCAGGGACAGTACACCTGCGAGCAGCTTATGAAAATTGCCATCGCATCCAGGGTTGACGGAATCATCGTCTTTGCCAGTGAAAATGAGGAGATGACACAGCTCATTAACGAAGCAAATGAGAAGAAGATTCCGGTAGTCACGCTCTACAGTGACAGCACGCACTCGGACAGACTCAGCTTCGTTGGTGTCGGCAGTTACAACATCGGACGAGAGTATGGCAGACAGATTTTCAATCTTATTAAGGAAAAAAGAAGTGACGATTTTGCCAATTCTCAGGCCGCAATAAGGCGCACTACCACGGACGTAGCGGTGCTTGTTAATACGGATACCAGGGATTCGGGTCAGAACATCATCATCTCTGCGCTTCAGGAGACACTTGAGCAGGAGAACGCCACAGACTCCGAGTTTTCAATATCCCTCGTACCGGTGGACAACAAAAACATATTCTCGGTCGAGGAGTCTATTCGTGATATTTTCATGAATGATGACATCCCGGACGTTATCGTGTGCCTGAACGAGCTGAACACAGTCTGCGCATATCAGGCGGTTGTCGACTTTAACAAGGTTGGAGACGTGAATATTCTGGGATATTACAACTCGGAAGAAATCATGACTGCGATTTCCAAGAATATCGTCTACGCCACAATTTCCATAGATACAGAGCAGATGGGAAGATACTGCATCGATGCGTTGTCGGATTACTACCACTTCGGCAATACCAGCCAGTATTTCACCGCTGACGTAACCCTCATCAACAATCAGAATGTTGATGCATTCATGAAGAGGGAGAAAAGCGATGAATAAATTCTATAACCTCCCCCTGCAGAAAAAAATCGTCAGCATTTACATGCTTGCAAACTTCCTGATTTTTATAGTAAACATCTTCCTGATCTTTGGCATCAACAGCATGTCCAAGGAGATGGAGATGGTCTACCAGGACAACAGACAGCTGAATGAGCTGAATGAGGCGCTGACCGGAGTTCAGGACAGCATGACCGGATATCTGAGTTCTAAGACCACGGACTCTCTGGAAAATTACTACCGAAATGCACAGACTCTGCAGACACTTTCGGAAGAGCTTGGCGGAAAAGTGACAGACCTTTCCTTTAGCAGAATGAGGCGCAACATCAAAAACATGACCGAGAACTATCTTGATCAGGTGTCTCAGACAATCGAAGCAAAGCGTGGACGAAATGTAGAAAAATACAGAAACTTCTATGAAAAATCCACCGAGCTTTACGATTATATAAGTGCGTATATTGAAAGTCTGAACAACGAACAGTTTATCAGTAACTCAGAAAACTACACCGAGCTGACCGCGGCGTTCAGAACCTTCGAGAGACTTAGCGTCCTGGTACTGTCGCTGGTGATGATGGGAAATATCATAAGTATCACCATCATCGTCGGAATGATGATAAGACCTCTCAAGAAGCTTGCCGCTTCCGCAAACGAAGTGGCGGCCGGAAATTTTGACACCAAGCTTCCCGAGACTCCATATCACGACGAAATCGGTATAGTTACAGATGCCTTCGGACAGATGGTCATCAGTATCAAGGAGTACATCATAAGGCTCCGCGACAGTATGGAAAATGAGCGAAAGATGCAGGAAAAAGAGCTCACCATGGAAGCACATCTTAAGGATGCACAGCTAAAATACCTGCAGGCTCAGATCAATCCGCACTTTTTGTTTAACACCTTAAATGCCGGTGCCCAGCTCGCAATGATGGAGGGCGCTGACAGAACCTACGAATATGTCCAGACAGTTGCCGACTTTTTCAGATATAATGTTAAAAACCACGGCACGGAGGTTACCGTAAAAGAAGAGGTAACCCTGGTTGATAACTACATACAAATCCTGAATGTTCGATTTTCGGGAGACATAAAATACAACAAGCAGATCGATGAGAGACTTCTCGGAATTCACATGCCGAATATGATACTGCAGCCGATTGTTGAAAATGCGGTAAACCATGGCATCCGGGAAATGGGGGACAAGGGCGTGATAAGCCTTCGCGTCTACCGCGAGGACGACAATGCCTGCATAAGCATAGCCGATAACGGAAAGGGAATCGAACCTGAGGACATCGACAAAATACTCAGCGGAAGCTGGCACAGAAAAGAGCATCAGTACGACAACAACGGAATCGGCATGGATAACGTAATATCCAGACTTCGCATCTTCACGGAAAATGACGACGCTTTTTCCATTAAAAGTGAGGGGAAGGACAAGGGCTGCGAGGTAATCATAAGACTACCATTAGAGAAGGTATAAAACATGTACAGAATCATGCTTGCTGACGATGAGGGTATCGTCATTGATTCAATGAAATTCATAATTGAGAAGGAATTCGGCGCAGACTGTGACATCGAGTTTGCCAAGACCGGACGCAGCGTCATAGAGCTTGCGGAGCGCTTCAGGCCAGACATCGCCGTGATGGACATCCATATGCCCGGAATCAACGGCATCGAAGCTATGAAGGAAATCAAGAAATTTTCCGCAAACACAATTTTTATCATCATGACTGCGTACGACAAGTTTGACTATGCGAAAGAGGCCATAAAGCTTGGCGTTCTCGACTACATCAACAAACCCGTTGATAGGATGAAAGTCATCGAAGTTTTGAAAAAAGCGATGGCACAGATAGATCGTGAGCGCGAAAAGAGAAGCAACGATCTTCTTATTAAAGAAAAGCTCGAGACGGTCGAGCCCATCATCGAGAACGGGCTTATTTACGACATTCTGCTCCAGGAGCACTTTGACGAGGATATCGACAGCTATAAGACGATACTTGGAATTGATGAGAACTACGGATATATGCTTGCAATTGTCTGCGGTGACTCCCAGGAGGGAAACCACATGACAAACGCAATCGGAAGTTCCGTAAAGCTCTCCGGAAAATATCAGGAAATCAGAGACTGCGTAAAGGAATTTTTTGACTGCAAAATCGGAAACGTAATGGCCAATAAAATCGCAGTGCTGGTGCCGCATCCGGATAATAAACTCGAGTATGCTGAGAGAACAGAGGCGGTGGATAAGGCGAGGGACCTTGCAAGGTATCTCAGGAAGAAAACTGACATCAAGTTCCGCGTTGGAATAGGAAAAGTAAAGCCTCTGCGTGAACTCGGCGACTCCTATCACGAAGCTCTGAACGCTCTTATTGCGACCACAGGAACTGTCGCCCATGCCGATGATCTTCCTATCAGCTGCGACTATGACGAGGGATATCCCATTGATCTTGAAAAGCAGCTGTTTGAAGCTGTTTCCAAGGGAGCCGTGGATGAGGCAGTCGTTATAGCCAACAAATATGCGGACTGGATGAGCCAGGCGGTTGTAAACGGCGACGTCATGGCCATGAGACTAAAGGTCCTGGAATTTTCATTATATGCGGAACGACTCATGTACTTAAATGGTGGACAGACCTACCATTATCAGGGAAGAAATAACTACCTTCCGGAGATCATGGCTCTGGAGACACCGCAGCAACTGCGGGAATGGTTTGTTGATAAGATTTCCTCCGCCTGCAAGAATGTATTAATTAAAAAAGAGGAAAAGTCCAACGACGCGATACAAACCGCAAAGCGTTACATCGAGGACAACTACGCTAAGGACATCTCCCTTGATGATGTTTCAAGAATAGTAAATATCTCGCCCTATTACTTCAGTAAGATTTTCAAGGACGAGAGTGGGTATAACTTTATTGAATATCTGACAAACGTCAGAATGGAGAGGGCCAAGGAGCTTCTGGACAATTCCGATATGTCCATGAAGGAAATTTGTGCGATGTGCGGATACACAGACCCCAACTACTTTAGCAGAAGCTTTAAGAAAAATGTGGGAGTTACTCCTACGGAATATAAGGATGGTAAGACTCCGGTAAGAAACTGATGGCCGGGAAGACTGATTATGAAGACTACAAGATTATCTACTATATTAAGAAGAAGCTGTGCGGTGCTGCTTACGATGTGCCTTCTTGCCTGCACACTCTGTGGGTGTACCGGAGAAGAGTCCGGCGGAAACGTTACCAAGAAAAAGGACAACAATAAAATACAGATCGGAATGACCTTCGATTCCTTCGTAATCGAGAGGTGGCAGAGAGACCGTGATGTATTCGTTTCGATGGCGAAGGAACTTGGCGCCGAGGTTAACATCCAGAATGCCAACGGCGACATCTCGGAGCAGAAAAAACAGATTGAATATTTTATAAAGAAGGGAATGGACGTAATCGTTATCGTATGCATAGATTCCATGGCTGTAAAGGCTAACATCCAGAAGGCCAAAGAGTCCGGAATCAAGGTAATTGCCTACGACAGACTGATCAGTGATTCCAATGTCGATTTTTATATATCCTTCGATAATGAAAAGGTCGGGCAGATGATGGGACAAGCGCTTGTTGACCAAGGCCTTACCGATGGAAAGGTCCTCATGGTATGCGGCCCTCACAGCGACAACAACGTTCCGATGGTTGGCAAGGGCTTCAAGGAAATCATGCAGGAGAACGGAAACGAAATCATCGACACCTTCTATGCAGACGGCTGGAAAGCAGAGCTTGCAACCGATTACATGGAGAAAAACATGTCGAGTGTCATAGAGTGCGATGCGATAATGTGCGGCAACGACGACCTTGCAAGCAGGGTGGTTACAGCACTTTCGGAGAAGAGACTTGCCGGTAAGAAGCTGGTTGTAGGACAGGATGCGGACCTCGAAGCATGCCAGAGAATCGTTGAAGGAACCCAGCTCATGACAGTGTACAAGCCCATTGAGAAACTCGCTCAGGCAGCAGCCGAGATAGCGGTAAAGATGGCTAAGGGTGAGGAAGTTACCACCCAGAGCGGACAGATTAGCACAATTTCGGACGGAACCTATGAGATTCCGTGTGTGAAAATAGACCCTGTGAGCGTCACGGCGGAGAACATGGATGAAGTCATAATTAAGAGTGGCTTCCACCTCAAGGAAGACGTGTACTTAAACGTTCACGAATAGCACAAATTAAAAATGTGAGACCCGTATAGCAAAAAAATGCTAGACGGGTCTTTTTGTGCGCCTTTTTAATTATAAAAATTTGAAGAACATCGTAAATCATTGCTATTCCTTTTATGTTAGAGTAATACTCGTAAACGACGGGGAACAAATCCCCGCAAGATAATTTCTCAATAGGGAGGGAAACAAAAATGAAGAGAAAACTTGTTAGTACTTTTCTTTCAGTAGCAATGGCTGCATCACTGCTTGTTGGATGCGGCGGCGGAAACACATCTGCTCCTGCTACTACTGACACAGCTACAGAGACTGAGGCTCCTGCAGCAGAGGAGACCACAGAGGCTGAGGCTCCTGCAGAAGAGGCAACTGAAGAAGCAGCTGCTGATACAACTGCAGCAGGCGGCGGCAAGGTTGGCGTTGCAATGCCTACAAAGGATCTCCAGAGATGGAACCAGGACGGCGCAAACATGGAAGCTCAGCTCAAGGACGCTGGCTATGAAGTAGACCTTCAGTATGCTTCAAACGACATCGCAACTCAGGTTTCTCAGATCGAGAACATGATCAGCTCAGGCGCACAGGTTCTGGTTATCGCATCTATCGATGGTGATTCACTTGGAACAGTTCTTGCACAGGCTAAGGAAGCAAACATTCCTGTTATCGCTTATGACCGTCTTATCATGAACTCAGACGCTGTTAGCTACTATGCAACATTCGATAACTACATGGTAGGTACAAAGCAGGGTGAGTACATCAGAGATCAGCTTGATCTTGAAAACGCTGATGGTCCTTTCAACCTTGAGATCTTCACAGGAGATCCCGGTGACAACAACGCTAAGTTCTTCTACAACGGTGCTATAGACGTTCTTAAGCCTTTCATCGACGAGGGTAAGCTCGTTGTTAAGTCTGGTCAGGTTGACTTCGATAACGTTGCAACAGCTAACTGGGCAACAGAGACAGCACAGTCCAGAATGGATGCTATCATCTCTGCTAACTATGCAGATGGCACAAAGCTTGACGCAGTTCTTTGCTCTAACGACTCTACAGCACTCGGTGTTACAAACTCACTCGAGGCTAACTACACAGGCGATTGGCCGATCATCACTGGTCAGGACTGTGACGTAGCAAACGTTAAGAACATGATCGCTGGTAAGCAGTCAATGTCTATCTTCAAGGATACTCGTGACCTCGCAGCTAAGACAGTTGAGATGGTTGACGCTATCATGAAGGGCACAGAAGCACCTGTTAACGATACAAAGACATACGACAACGGCACAGGAGTTATTCCTTCATACCTTTGCGAGCCTGTATTTGCAGACGTTAACAACTACAAAGAGCTTCTTATCGACTCTGGTTACTACACAGAGGACGACCTCAAGTAATTTGAACTGAATTATCTTTCGGGCGGGTTCGAACAGGACCCGCCCAAATATTGAGAAATTCACTGGCGAGCAGTTTTAGTCCGGTGAACTACTTATGTAATAAGCAAGGCAACAAACAATAGAAGAATGGAATTAGGGTGTTTTTAACAATGAAGAATATAATTTGGAAAAGGAGGGGTTAACTTGGCGAAGATATTACTGGAAATGAAAAATATCACCAAAACCTTCCCCGGTGTGAAAGCCCTGGACAATGTAAATCTCCAGGTTGAAGAAGGCGAAATTCACGCACTGGTAGGTGAAAATGGAGCAGGAAAATCTACACTGATGAATGTTCTTAGTGGCATATATCCGTACGGAACCTACGAGGGCGATATTATATATGACGGAAATGTGTGCCAGTTTAACGACATTAAGGACAGTGAAGGAAAAGGAATAGTTATTATCCATCAGGAGCTTGCACTTATTCCTTACATGACAATTGCGGAGAACATGTTCCTCGGAAACGAGAGAGGAACTAAGTTCAAGATCAACTGGAATGAGACCAGCGATCTTGCACGCAAATATCTTGATATCGTTGGATTACCGGATAGCGCACAGACACAGATTAAGGATATAGGTGTTGGTAAACAGCAGCTTGTTGAGATTGCAAAAGCACTTTCAAAGAATGCAAGACTTCTTATTCTCGACGAGCCTACATCATCACTTAATGAGACAGATTCCAAGGCTCTGCTTGATCTTATGCTTAAGCTCAAGAAGGAGCAGGGACTTACATCAATCATCATCTCACATAAGCTCAACGAGGTATCTTACGTTGCAGACAAGATCACGGTTATCCGTGACGGTTCTACAATCGAGACACTGACTAAGGGCGTTGATGACTTCTCAGAAGACAGAATCATCAAGGGCATGGTTGGTCGTGAAATAGCAGACCGTTTCCCGAAGAGAGAACACCATGTCGGCGACGAAGTCATGATGGAAGTAAAGAACTGGAATGTTTACCATCCTTTATATAGCGATAGAAAAGTTGTTAAAGATGTCAGCATTCACGTTAAGAAGGGTGAAGTACTCGGCATATCAGGACTCATGGGTGCAGGCCGTACCGAGCTTGCAATGAGCCTATTCGGAAAGAGTTATGGAGACAACATCTCCGGACAGCTTTTCATAAAAGGACAGGAAGTTCACCTCAATACAGTACAGGATGCAATAAAGCACAAGCTTGCATATGTTACTGAGGACAGAAAGGGTAACGGACTTATCCTGACAAACCCGATCAAGATTAACACAACACTTGCTAATCTCGATGCGGTAAGTAAGAAGACAGTAATTGATAAAGATAAGGAATACAGTGTAGCAGTAGACTACAAGGAGAAGCTTAAGACTAAGGCTCCTTCAGTAGAACAGAACGTAGGAAACCTCTCCGGTGGTAACCAGCAGAAGGTACTTCTTGCAAAGTGGATGTTCGCAGACCCTGATATTCTTATACTCGATGAGCCTACAAGAGGTATCGACGTAGGTGCTAAATACGAAATCTACTGCATCATCAACCAGCTGGTAGCTGAGGGCAAATCAGTAATCATGATTTCTTCAGAGCTTCCCGAGATCCTTGGTATGTGTGACAGAATTTATGTCATGAACGAAGGCAGAATGGTAGGAGAGCTTGATGGAAAAGAAGCTACTCAGGAAAAGATTATGGCTAAGATTTTACAGTCATCCGGAAATAAGGAGGTTAAATAATGAATAAGGACCAGGTTCTTGGCTTTTTAAAGAAAAATACTATGATCATCGTACTCATCATAGTAGTTGCATTCTTCTCATGGAGAACAGGCGGAGCAATTCTGCTTCCCATGAACGTTAGTAACTTGATTTCACAGAACGCTTACGTGTTCGTACTTGCAACAGGTATGCTCCTGTGTATCTTAACCGGTGGTAACATCGATCTTTCAGTTGGATCGGTTGTCTGCTTCGTAGGTGCGGTTGGTGCGACTCTCATGGTTAACATGAACATCCCGATCCCGCTTGCAATTCTTATCATGATTGCTCTTGGTACAGCAATCGGTGCTTTCCAGGGATTCTGGATCGCATTTGTTAGAATTCCTCCTTTCATCGTAACACTTGCAGGAATGCTTGTTTTCAGAGGACTTTCAAACGTAGTACTTAACGGACTTACAGTTTCCATCAAGGATAAGACAACATTCGTTAACCTCTTCGGTGGCGGTGCTGACTGCTATATCCACGACATCTTCGGAAACGGAACACTTAACCTTACATGTCTCTTTGGCGGACTTGTTGCAACAGCAGTATTCATCGTTCTTCAGGTTTCATCACGTATTCAGAGATCCAAGAAGAACTATGACGTAGAGCACTTCGGAGCATTCGTTGGAAAGCTTGTTGTTATCTCAGCTGTAATCGTTCTCTTCGCTTACAAGCTTGCACAGCACAAGGGTATTCCTACAGTTCTCATCTGGGTTCTCATCGTAGTACTTGTTTATGGTTACATCACAAACAACACAACTGTTGGACGTTACTTCTACGCAGTAGGTGGTAACGAGAAGGCTACAAAGCTTTCAGGTATCAATACAAACAGAGTTTACTTCCTTGCATACACAAACATGGGATTCCTTGCAGCACTTGCAGGAATGATCACAATAGCTCGTCTTACATCAGCTCAGCCTACATACGGCCAGAACTACGAGATGGACGCTATCGGATCCTGCTTCATCGGTGGTGCATCTGCATACGGCGGAATTGGTACTGTTCCCGGAGTTATCGTCGGTGCGGTTCTTATGGGTGTTATCAACCTTGGTATGTCACTTATGGGTGTTGATGCCAACATGCAGAAGGTGGTTAAGGGTGTCGTTCTTCTTGCAGCCGTTATCTTCGACGTTGTATCAAAGCGTGGCGGTAAGATGATCGTTAAGAACTGATTTTGATATTGGAAAATGCCCGATTTTTCAAATAAATGAAATGAATTTCAAGGCCTCTCCCTTTAAACGGGGAGAGGCTTGTTTATGATTATTTAACTATTTCTCGTTAAAAAGTATGGTAAAATAATCATAACTACGAGGATAGGAGGTATCCTGATGAATCCGGCATGCAGCACATATGATAAGTACAAGATTATAGCTGAATCTGTTGAGAATCCGTGTGCAATTTTGGCAGTTACAAGAGACGAGGATGGAACTGCAAAGGATGTCCAGATTTTTGCTGCTAATGATAAGTTCAGCATGACCGGAGAAAACGTGGAGGGAGATTCCTATACCAAATATCTTCCCAAGGAGCCTGAATTTGAAAATATGTGCATCAAGGCTGCTTTTGAGGGAGAAAAATTCCATAATTATGTAGATACCACAAAGTCCCTGGGAGTCTGGACAGACAATATAATTCTACCGCTAAAGCAGGAGGAGGACGGAAGCGTTGGATATTGCCAGTATATCTATGAGCTTACAAAGGAAATGGATGCCGGCAAGTTTTCATCTCTGTCGCCGATAATTGCGGGATTTGTGATAAAGAGCTGCCTTGAGCTTCGTACGGATCACGATTTTAAGACCAATCTGGGACAGGTAATTAAGGATATTCGCGAGTTTACGGATGCTTCTTCCGCATGCGTAATTTCCCTGAATAAAGAAAAGAAAAAGGCTGAGATAATCAGTCAGGACCATAAGGAAGGAATTCTTTGGGCTGCGCAGATTTACATGAAGGTTCCTTATGACATAGCGGAATCCTGGGGTGAGATCGTCGGTGAGAGTGACTGCTTTATCATGAGAAATAAAGCGGAGATAGAAAGAATCGAAGAGATTGCTCCCGGGTGGGCGAAGGCTTTAAAGAGCGAAAACGCTGAAAGTCTCTGCCTTGTGCCTTTAAAGCAAAGGCTTGAGACCGTGGGATATATTCTTCTTACAAACTTTAACGTTGATAATGCAAACATGATAAAGGATACGCTGGAGATTCTCTCGGTTTTCCTGTCATCGGAGATGGCTAACAGCCAGTTCTTAAAGCGCCTTGAGTGGCTGACAAGCGTTGATATGCTCACGGGCGTACGAAACAGAGCGGCTATGAATCGCACAGTGGACGAATTTGCCGAGCTCCTTAAGTGGAAAAAAGAGCCCTTTGGCGTTGCATTTTGCATGATGAACGGCCTTCAGTATCTGAATGAGAAAAACGGACATGACGCCGGAAATCAGGCTCTTGAAAAAGCTGGCCAGATACTCAGAGAGACCTTCGATGAAACAGAGGTCTTCAGATCAAGCGGCGAGGAATTTTCCATTGTCTGCGAGAACATAGATAAGACTGAATTTACAGAAAAAATTGAGAAGCTGCGTGAGAGATGCAGCGATCCGGATGGCGTCTATTTTGCCATTGGCTATGAGTATGACGACACCGAGGGAGATATCAGACGCTCTCTCCGCCATGCGAATAAACAGATGCTTCGCGAGAAGGAAGCATTTTACGAGAAATATCCGGAGAAGAAGTATTGAACAATATGAAGCCTTCCCCTTGGGGGGCGCTCGACGTCCGGGGGACGTCGGTTCAGCGCGGACCGAAGCGGAGCGAAGACAGGTGGCACGAAGTGCCGGATGAGGGGTAAAACAGGAGGACAACAATATTATGAAAAATAAACTGGTAAGTATTATGATGGTGGCAGCACTTATGGTATCGATGATATCAGGCTGTTCTTCAGGTAATACAAACAATGAGACAGCAGGAACAGAGCAGACTTCTACTGAGAACACCACTACAACATCTACAGGCGGTAACGACGCCAAAGCAGCCAGCCTTCTTGATAAGAAGGTCGGAATTTGCATCTATCAGTTCGATGACGATTTTATGGCTCTTTTCAGAAATGAGCTCAAAAGCTACATGGTTGCACAGGGATTTTCCGCTGACAACGTAAGCATAGTTGATAGCGAGGGTAATCAGGCAGTGCAGACAGCACAGATTCAGGATTTCATAAAGGATGGAGTGGATGTACTCATCGTGAATCCGGTAAATACTTCATCAGCTTCCGATATAACTGATCTTGTAGTCGGTGCCAATATCCCGCTTGTGTACATCAACCGTGAGCCCGATAACAAAGAAGAACAGAGATGGAGAGATAACAACTGGAAGGTATGCTATGTTGGCTGCGATGCCCGCCAGTCCGGAACATATCAAGGCGAGATCATCTCAGATCTTGGTATGGATACCATTGACATGAACAAGAATGGTAAAGTTGACTATATCATGATACAGGGCGATCCCGAGAATATCGACGCACAGTATCGCACAGACTTTTCAATAAAGGCACTTCAGGACGCAGGAATGGATGTTAACTGCCTCACAAGCGGAGTCGGCAACTGGGATAAGCAGCAGGCGAAAAAGCTTGTTGCGGATGCACTCGAGGCTCATCCCGAGACCGAAGTTGTATTCTGCAACAACGATGCAATGGCCCTCGGGGCCCTTGAATCCATCGAAGATGCCGGCAGAACAGTCGGAACCGACATCTATCTTGTAGGTGTGGATGCCCTTGTGGAAGCCCTTGAAGATGTTATCGACGGCAAGATGACAGGAACAGTCTTTAACGATCATTTCTCACAGGCTCACAGTGCCGCCGACGCAGCTATCAACTACATCAAAGGCCAGAGCAACGAGAACTATATCGGCTGCGACTACGTAAAGATCACAAGCGACAACGCACAGAAGATTTTGGATGCAGTGAAGTAATTGGGGCTGCAGAAAATACTTGGTGATAAAAAGGCTAGAATAAGACTCAATATATTGAAAGGGCTGGAGACTCCAGCCCTTTAAGACTTTTATTTTCGGAAAGTATAGGTATTATTTCTGCATGAGACTTACATTTGAGCTACGGATGTGCTTGATCAGGCAAGTCATAAGTCAAAAACAGGGAAATCTTGAAGTAGACTTGCAGAAAAAGAGACGGTAGTAGGAACATACAAGTCAAACAGAGAGAACTGATGAAATAGACTTGGGGAAATTGAAAAGGTAGGGGAAACTTGCAAGTCAAACAGAGGGAAATGATGAAAATAGACTTGTAGAAATTGAGAAAGCAGGAGAAAGCCATAAGTCAATCAGAGGAAAATATGATAATAGACTTGCAGAAATTGAAAAGGTAAGTAAATGACGTAAGTCAAAGATAAGGAAATTTTGAAGTAGACTTGTAGAAATTGAAAAGGTAAGTAAATGACATAAGTCAAATAGAGAGAAAATCCTAAAATAGACGTGCAGAAATAGAAAATGTAAGAGAAAGACAAAAGTCTATAAGTGAGAAAACTCGAAATAGACTTACGAAAATGAAAAAGCAAGCAAGTTAAAGAAAAAAGATAAATCCAATAGAGGAAAAGCCACAAAAGGTTTTATCTCGCGGAATAAATGTTGGGCCTGAGATAAATCCAATCGCGAAGAATTATTGATTGGATTTACGGAAGGAAGCAGGTAAAAAGATAAAGATAAATCCAACCGGGGAAAATACCTAAAAAGTTTTATCCGCGGGAGTTTAGTATAGGCAATAGATAAATCCAATCGCGAAGAACTGTTAATTGGATTTACGGAAGGAAGCAAGTAAAAGAAAAAAGATAAATCCAATATCAGAAAATTCCCAGAAGGATTTATTTGTTTAAACAAGGAGAAAGAAAAAGATAAATCCAACAGAGCGAAATTCCTAAATGGATTTATGTACTTAAACAAGTAGAGTAAAATCAATAGATGTAAGAGCAATATCAAGCAAAATTTGACAGAAGAAGCAAAACATAGATGGAGTAATATAGGCACAATATGAACATAACAATTACAGATGATTTCGACCTTAAGAAAATACAGCTGAGCGGGCAGTGTTTCCGCGTAAAAGAAGTGGCTCCGGGAATATTTAGATTTATTACCGGGGAGAATGTAGTTTACATAAAGAAATTTGAAGAAGCACATACTACAGAGAAAAACCCTAAGGATAACGATAGAAAAAAGAATAGCGCAAACACCTACGAAGTTTCCTGCTCTGAAGAAGAGTGGAAATCCATCTGGGAACCCTACTTCGATTTCGAAAGAAACTACGCGGACATATGCAATAAAGAGCGCGGAAAATATGCATTCTCGGATAAGGCCATAGATTTTGGCAGAGGCCTCAGAATCCTAAAACAAGATAAGTGGGAGATGCTGATATCCTTCATAATTTCGCAGAGAAAGAGTATCCCGGCAATATCTAGCGCGGTAGAGGCCGTTTCCAGAAAATTTGGAACAAGAATAACTACAGCAGGTCAGATCCAGCAAGACGATACTGAAATCTACGCTTTTCCGACCGCTTATCAGATGGCAACGGCGACCCTTGAAGATCTGAAGGAGTGCGGGCTTGGTTACAGGGCTCCCTACGTGCTCGATGCAATCAGAAAAGTCTGCAATGGTGATATCGACCTAGAAGCAATAGATTCCCTCGATGATGAAACTCTTTTTGAGAAACTCATGGAAGTTCACGGAGTAGGAAAAAAGGTGTCCAATTGCATCTGCCTTTTCGCCTATGCAAGAATGGGCAGAGCTCCGGTGGATGTGTGGATAGAGCGAGCAATTAATGAAGAGTTTGGCGGAGTCAATCCGTTTCCGGAATATGGTGAAAACGCGGGCATCATACAGCAGTACATATTTTACTATCAGAAAAATGCATGAGAGAGGCAATAATTGAGAAGAGTTTTTATGAAAGATTTGATAAGTTTAATTAAACATATAAAAAGTGCCTCGGTAAGCAGGCCGGTACGTATGGCAGCAGGTGCATTCATAGCCATTTTCATCGCAATCCCGCAGATTGCCCATGCCGGCTACGTGGTGGACATTGATTCTCCCGATGGGCCAAGGGGCTACGGGGTGTACATTGGCGCGAGCGCGGAGCAGCTCCACAAGAAGCTCGACGGCGACACCAACATTGGCCTTGCGGTGGTCGATGCGCAGTACCTTTCGGCAGAGGATATAGGCTCTTTGAAAAAAGCCGGCAGGCGGATATACACCTACCTGAATGTAGGCTCACTCGAGGATTTCAGGGATTACTACAAGACTTTTTCAGATATAACACTTGCTGAGTATGAAAATTGGCCCGGAGAATACTGGGTTGATGTATCAGAAGAGTCCTGGCAGGATTTTATTTGTGAGACTCTTGCTGCACAGTATGTGGCAAAGGGAGTTGATGGATTTTTCATAGATAATCTGGACGTATATTATATGTATCCGCATTCCTGGATCTACAAAGGAATTGTGAAAATACTTCAGAGGCTTGACGACAAGTACCATCTTCCGATCATTGTGAACGGCGGAGATACGTTTGTGTCGCAGCTCATGGATGAGAACAAACAGGACATTATCGCCGGAATCAACCAGGAGTCGGTTTTCAGTACGATCCTGGATTATGAAAAGGGCGAGTTTGGCGAGCAGACCGCATTTGACAGAAAATATTACACGGAGTATCTGGCCCGTGCGAAAAAAGAAGGCCTCGTGGTATTCATGATCGAGTACACCAACGACATGAGGCTTGTGGATAAAATCAGTGAATTCTGCACGCAGAATGGTTACAAATGCTATGTCACGGATTCGCTGAAACTCGATGGAAACGTGGAGTGAAAAGTTGTGGGGGATTTATGAAAAGATGTGTTGTAGTTGGGGGATCACCAATTGAAAACTATGAGTTTGTCCGCGGGCGCCTCAGTGATGATGAATTTTTCATATACTGCGACTGCGGGCTTTCTCACATGGAAAGGCTTGGTTTCAAGCCTTCTTTAATTGTGGGGGACTTCGATTCCCATGAAAATCCCGAATTAGATGTAGAAACCATAGTGCTGCCCACAGAAAAGGATGACACAGACACCGTTTACGCCGTAAAGGAAGCAATAAGCCGCGGCTTTACTGAGTTTGTGCTAGTTGGCGCGCTTGGAAAAAGATTTGACCATACACTTGGAAACCTCGCAATTTTGCTAATGCTGGATTCTAAGGGGCTATCGGGAATCATTTTAGATGATTACTCTGAGATCAGAGTCGTATCGGGAAAATTCACAATATCCGAAAAGTGCAAGTATTTCTCAGTGCTGGCGGCAGGCGGTGACGCCCACGGCGTAACAATAAAAAATGCAAAATATAACATTGAAGATGCGGACATTATCTCGGATTTTCCGCTGGGAGTTTCCAATGAAATTCCTGATGGCAATATCGCCGAAATCAGCGTACGAGAAGGCAGGCTGTTTGTTATTAAAATATTTAATGAATAAAGAACTGTTCGATAAAAATTGAATGGCAAAAAATAGAAAGAGTTTTCACGAGGGAGGAAAGACATGATATTTCTTGAAAAAGAAGGAGCACTTATAGCAAAAAGACAGGGGGAAACACTGAGAATAGAGCCCTGGGGCAAGAATTCACTGAGAGTTCGAAGCACGATGTATCCGGAGTTCACCGGAAGAAACTGGGCGCTGACAGATGAAGACGGGTGCATGGGAAAAGGTGCATCTACCGGTGGCAGCGCGGCCAAAGGCGAAATTTCTATCACAGAGCGCGAGGACGGCCCATTTGCGAGCATTGAAAACGGCAAGATCAAGGCAACCGTGAACTTTGCGGGGGTAATCACTTTTTATAAAGATGAAAAGAAGATCCTTCGCGAGTACTTCCGCTGCTACGGTGGAACCGAGTCAAAGGAATCAAGATGCCTTAAATACATTAACCGCGATTACAAGCCGCATGTGGGCGGCGACTACCGCATCACACTAAAATTCGAGAGTAACGACGGCGAGAAAATCTTCGGAATGGGCCAGTACCAGCAGCCCTACACGGATTTAAAGGGATGCATCCTCGACCTCGAGCAGAGAAATTCCCAGGTGTCCGTGCCCTTTGCGCTTTCAAGTCTCGGCTACGGATTTTTATGGAACAATCCGGCCGTAGGCCGTGTAACCTTCGGAAATAACTACACCGAGTGGGTGACCGAGGCCTCAAAGGAGCTTGATTACTGGATCACAGCCGAGGATACACCCAAACAGATTATTGAAAATTACACCGAAGTGACCGGCCGCGCGCCTGAAATGCCTGACGATCTTTTAGGACTCTGGCAGTGCAAACTCAGATACCGCACACAGGAGGAAGTCCTAACTGTAGCCCGCACCTGCAAGGAAAAGGGCGTTCCGATCGACTGCATCGTCATCGACTTCTTCCACTGGACCGTTCAGGGCGACTGGAAATTCGACGAGACCTATTGGCCCGATCCCAAGGCGATGGTGGACGAGCTCCACAGCATGGGCATCAAGGTCATGGTTTCCGTATGGCCTTCAGTCGACAAGCGCAGCGAGCACTTTTACGACATGTTGGAAAAAGGACTCCTTGTGAAAAACGAAAGAGGCGGACTTCAAAACTATGATTATCAGGGTGATTGCACAGTTTTCGATGCGACCAATCCCGAGGCCAGAGACTATGTATGGCAGGTCTGCAAGAAGAACTACTATGATCTCGGAATCGACATGTTCTGGCTCGATAACTCTGAGCCTGACCTTATCAAGTATGACTTCGACGCCCTGAGATACTACATGGGCCCCGCGCTGGAAGTCAGCAATATTTATCCGCAGTGCTATAGCCGCACTTTTTATGACAATATGAAAAAGGAGCAGAAATTACCGGTAGTCAACCTTCTCCGCTCAGCCTGGGCCGGAAGCCAGAAGTACGGAAATGTTGTCTGGTCCGGAGATGTACCGAGTACTTTTGAAGCATTAAGGGACCAGATCGCTGCAGGCCTCAATATGGGACTTGCCGGAATTTCATGGTGGACAACCGATATCGGCGGCTTCATGACCGACGATGTGAATGATCCCGATTTCAGACAGCTCCTTATCAGATGGTTTGAATTTGCGGTATTTTCACCAATCCTCCGAATCCACGGAGACAGAGGTCCCTATGACATTCCTCCGCTTGATAACAGAGATTTCGGCGGCGGATATCTTCACACCGGCCAGGACAATGAACTCTGGAGTTACGGCGAAGACAATTTCAAGATAATGAAGGATCAGCTGAATTTAAGACATGAGCTGAAGCCCTATATAAAATCACTTTTTGAAGAAACAAGCAAAAACGGCTCACCTATAATCAGGACACTTTTCTACGAGTTCCCGAATGATGAAAAGTGCTGGGAAACCTACGATGAGTACATGTTCGGAAGTGACTACCTGGTTGCTCCGATCCTTGAACTGAATCAGTTTGAGAGGCAGGTATACCTTCCTCAAGGAAAGTGGGAAGACATAAGAGACGGCAAGATTTACGACGGCGCGCAGACAATTACTGTAAAAGCTCCGATTGAATCAATTCCTGTATTTAGAAAAAAGTAAGGAGAGACACAATGCGAGACAAGAAAAAACTATTCACAGAATGTATTGACAGAATCATAGACTCAGGAGAGCTGGTGGGTTTAAATGCTCTTGTCCTGAAGGATGGTGAGGAAAAAATGTACGCAGAGGCGGGCTTTGCGGATCTTGAAGCAAAAAAGCCGTTTAAGCGTGATACCATCGTAAGGCTCTACTCCCAGAGTAAGCCAATAACTGCGGCTGCAGCGATGCTCCTCATTCAGGACGGAATAATTGAGCCATACGAGCCTGTCGGAAACTACATCGAGAGTTTCAAAAATCAGGAAATAGTTGAAGGCGGAGTAAGAAGGCCCGTGAGATGGGATCGCCCGATGTTCATAAAGGACCTTCTCGACATGACCTCAGGGCTTGTTTATCCCTTCGACAACACGGCGGCGGAGATCACAACAGGGCAGCTTTATAACGAGCTGATCGACAGACTTCCCACCGATAACATGATGAGCACCATGGAGTTCGCTGAGCGCCTGGGCAGGCTCCCGCTTGAATTCCAGCCCGGTGACCACTTCCGCTACGGCACAAGCGCCGACGTACTTGGCGCTGTAATAGAGAAGGCTTCCGGAATGAAGTTCGGAGACTTCCTGAAGGAGCGCATCTTTGAGCCGCTTAACATGAAGGACACAGGATTCTATGTGCCTGAAGAAAAAATGGACCGGTTCGCAACTGCCTATGATTGCTATGGAGAAGCTCCTGTAAGATACAGCGGCAACAACCTGGGTATCCGCGATGATGGAAAAAAGAATGCCTTCGAATCAGGCGGCGCGGGCATCTTCTCAACAATTGACGACTACGCGAATTTTGCAAGAATGCTCATGAACGGCGGAGTTTTTGAAGGAAAAGAAATCCTCACAAAGAATACCGTGCGCTTTATGACAGGAGCTCAGCTCACAGATGAGCAGCAAAACGACATGAAAACCTGGAGCGCCCTCGGCGGATTTTCTTACGGCAATCTTATGCGCATAATGAAGAATCCCGGAAGAGCCGGAATAATCGCAGGCGAAGGCGAGTACGGCTGGGATGGCTGGCTTGGCCCCTATTTCTGCAATGATCCCGAGAGCGGAACAACCTTCCTTATGCTGACGCAGAGAGTTGATTACGGCACCGGAGTTGCCACAAGAAAACTGAGGAATATAATCTTTTCATAAACGGAAAAACGCTACTTTTTTATAGTTATTTAACGAATACTTCAGCGCCGGTGTGCTAAGATTATTATGGATAAAACCGTAATTTGTGATTATTATAATCGGAAGGGCATATTATGGAAGGAAGCATTCAAACTTTAAAATACCGCGCGGAAGAAATTTTAGAGGCGATGACCCTTGATGAAAAAATCGGGATGATCCACGGAAATGAACTCTTCAAAACGAAGGGAATACCGAGACTTGGGATACCGCCGCTTGTAATGTCCGACGGCCCCATGGGAGTTCGCGCGGAGTTTGAAAAAGACGACTGGATTCCGATAGGAAACACCGACGATTATGTTACCTATCTTCCCTGCAACAGCGCGGTTGCAGCGACCTGGAACAGAAACCTTGCGAGCAGAACCGGAAGCGTTCTCGGCGAGGAGACCAGAGGCCGCGGCAAAGATATAATCCTTGCGCCCGGAATGAACCTCAAAAGGTCGCCACTTTGCGGAAGAAACTTTGAATATTTCAGCGAGGATCCTTTCCTGACCTCCGAGATGGCATCGGAATACGTAAAAGGCGTCCAGAGCTGGGATGTTTCCGCATGCCCGAAGCACTTCGCCCTGAATCACCAGGAAACTGCAAGGCTTGAAGTCGATGAAGAAATCGACGACGATGTTCTTGATGAACTATACCTCCAGGTGTTCAAGGACGTCATAGACGCTGCAAATCCTTACTGCATCATGGCTGCCTACAACAAGCTTCGCGGCGAGTACTGCTGCGAGAGCAAGCTCCTTTTGAACAAGATTCTCAGGGAAAAATGGGGATTCCAGGGACTTGTGATCTCCGATTGGGGCGGCATCCACAATACCAAAGAAGCTGCCGAAGCGGAAATTGACCTGGATATGTCTGTTACAAGCGATTTTGATAATTACAAATTTGCGAAGCCGCTAAAGGACATGGTTTTAAGCGGCGAAATCGACGAGGAAATAATCGATCGCAAGGTAATCCGCATTCTGATCCTGATGCTTCGCCTCAACATGCTTGATGAGGACGTGATGATCAGGAAAGATGCGCCCTACAACTCATTTGCAGCAAGACAGGATTGCCTTGACATCGCAAGGGGAAGCATCGTACTTTTGAAAAATGAAGACAAGCACCTTCCTCTCTCACGATACGAAATAAAGAATAAGAGAATTCTTATAATTGGCGAAAATGCAAACCGCACCCATTCAAACGGCGGCGGAAGCGCAGAAATCAAGGCCCTTTACGAAATCACTCCGCTTCTTGGAATTAAGGGAAGAATCGGCGGAGCGGCAAAGGTCGACTACCTGCGGGGTTACGCCAGCTCTCAGGAAGCGATTTTCAGCTATGAGGGCACAAACTGGCAGGCTACAAGCCTTGATGACATTGAGGAAACCAAGGACTCTGCGGAAGATGCAAAAGAAAAAGAAGAGCTTTCAAAGCTTCGTAAAAACCTAAGAGACGAAGCTCTTGCTGCCTGCGATGACTATGATTATGTAATTTTCGTAGGCGGATTAAATCACGATATCGACCTCGAGGGTAAGGACAAAGAGAATATAAAGCTCCCTTACGAGCAGGATGAACTTCTTGAAGAACTTTTGGAAAAACGTCCGGATACCATAGTTTGTATGATAGGCGGCGGCGCCGTTGATATGACAAGATGGCTTGATAAGTGTAAAGCAATTGTGTGGATGTATTATAATGGCATGGAGGGCGGAAACGCGCTCGCAGAGGTTATCCTTGGGGACATCAATCCCTGCGGACACCTGCCGGAGACTTTTTATAAATCGGAAAAAGACTGCTCAGCCCACAGTATAGGTGACTTTGGGGACACTGAGATGGTTCATTACAAAGAGCGTTTCCACATCGGATATCGCCACATTTACAAGGAAAATATTCCCGTGCAGTTTCCTTTCGGATACGGACTGACCTACTCCGATTTTGAGATATCGAAGCTGTCCTTCAACACCGGACGGCGCATGGTCTGCGGCAAGCTTACCAACAAATCCGATGAGGACGGCGCAGAGATAATCCAGGTCTACAGACTGCCCGACGAAGCGCACGACTACCTTGAACTTGTCGGCTTCGAAAAAGTATACACCAGGGCAAACGGAGAAATAGAATTTGAAATAGCTGTCCGCGACAGAGTCGGAATCGGCAAATATGCCGTCGGCTTCAACAGCGGAGAACTAACGACGATAGAATAAAACAATAATATGCCTTCTATGCCTTCCCCTTGGGGGGCGCTCGACGTCCGGGGGACGTCGGTTCAGCGCGGACCGAAGCGGAGCGAAGACAGGTGGCACGAAGTGCCGGATGAGGAGAAAATGCTAACCATAAAATGTGACCTGCACACCCACACATTATACTCGGCGCACGCCTACTCAACCATCGAGGAGAACGTGCGGGAGGCCGAGTCCATAGGACTGGAGCTTCTTGCCAGCACCGACCATTTCAGTTCCATGGTCGTTGCAGAGGACGAGGATCTGCGCTCCTACCAGTTTTTCACCAATCAGGGGTGCTGGAAACGCTTTTGGCATGGCGTTAAACTCCTTCGCGGATGCGAGGTGGACATAGTCAATCCCGAGGGCTACCTCTTCGGAATGGGACTTCCTATAAAAAGATCAATCGCAGGCGATCCCTACAAGGAAGACAAAGACCTCTTTCACAGAGCGACAGAGAACCTGGACTTTATCATAGCAAGTGTGCACGGAAAATGGGGACTTCAGGGCATCACTAAAAACCAGGCGACTCAGATGTACATCACCGTTCTGGAAGATCCGCAAATACTGATGCTCGGACACATAGGCCGCGCCGGAATACCTTTTGAAACCGACGAAGTCCTAAACCGGGCAAAAGAACTACACAAACCGATCGAGATAAATGAGCACAGTGTTATCTGGAGCGGCGACGTTATGGACAGATGCAAGGAAATCGCCATAAGATGCGCAGAGCTTGGGGTAAGCATCTGCGTCAACACCGACGCTCATATCGCGACAGATGTTGGAAGATTTCCCACAGCGATATCAATGCTTGAGGAAATCCATTTCCCGCAGGAACTCATCATGAACCGCGACAGCGAAAGCTTCCTTTCGCAGTACTACGCGGCCGGGTTCCCGGAAATCAAATTCGACGAGCAGTAAATTGCAGAAAAGAATTATACAAGCCTTCCCCTTGGGGGGAAGGTGGCACAAAGTGCCGGATGAGGGGAACATTAGGTGTCTGCGAAGCAGACGGATGAGGGCAAGTATGAAAATAGTTTTAGAAAATCTAACAAAAAAATTCCCAAACAGAAACAAAAAAATTAAGGGCGATGTCATCGCCGTAAATAACTTCGACCACGAAATCCCGGACGGGAAGCTCATTGGGCTCCTCGGTCCTTCGGGCTGCGGAAAAAGTACGGTCCTTAACCTTATAAGTGGCCTTGAAAAACCGACTTCCGGCAAGATTTTCTTCGGAGATGATGACGTGACAGAGCTTCCGGCTGAAAATCGCGGAGTGGGGCTTGTTTTCCAGAATTATGCGCTGTACCCACATCTTAACGTGCGTGAAAACATAAGGTTCCCGCTTGAGAACCTGCGTGGAAAGGATAAGCTTACAAAGGACGAGATGAACAGCAAAGTTCTTAAGACCGCAAAGCTTGTGCAGATTGAGAGCCTTCTTGACCGCAAACCCTCCGAGATGTCGGGCGGACAGCAGCAGAGAGTTGCGATTGCGAGAGCACTTGTTAAGCAGCCAAGAGTCCTCCTTCTGGATGAGCCCTTGTCAAATCTTGACGCAAGACTCCGCCTTCAGACAAGAGAGGAGCTCAAGAGAATTCAGATAGAGACCGGAATTACCACAATTTTCGTAACCCATGATCAGGAAGAGGCGATGAGCATCTGTGACTCCATCGTAGTTATGAAGGACGGCTGCATCATGCAGTACGGCGCGCCTCAGGATGTCTACGACTATCCGGACAACCTCTTTGTTGCGAAATTCCTGGGGTCTCCCCAGATCAACGTCTTCAAGGGCGAGATCAGAGGCAGTTCACTTTTCATAGGAAAAGACTATGTGATGGATGTGAAGGACCTCTGCGGGCATGCCGGAAGAAATTGTGAGAAGGGAGAAATATCCCAAAATGCCAATGGTGCCGGAAGCTCGGAAATCAGACCGTGCTACGTCGCTATAAGACCTGAGGGCTTTGAAGCCCTGTCCGAGAATGATACAGATAATTCTTTTGGAACCCTTCGCTGCGAATTCAGAAAAATGGAAGTAATGGGGCGTGACACCAGCATTATCTGTACACACGAGGCTTTTGAAGGAACCGTGATAAGAGCGATAATCCCTTCGGAGACACGTCCCCAGTTCATCGGAGGCGAAGTCTGCTTCAGACTTAAACCCTCGAAGGTCCACATTTTTGACGCTGAAACGGAGGATGTAATCCGGTGAGCAATAAGAAACAGACCCTAACCGCCTGGCTGTGCCTTCTACCGGCGATCATATTCCTGGGAGCATTCCTCGTCTATCCGATGATAGACGTATTTGTGTACTCCTTTGAGGAGGGCTACAACTTTGCGTCGCAGAGCTATTTCGGACTCGGAACCTACAACTATTCCTACGTGCTGCACGACCCGTATTTCATACAGGCTCTGAAAAACACCTTCATAATCGTGCTTATAACAGTGCCGCTTTCCACAGGTATTGCGCTGATTATTTCGATAGCCTTAAGCTCAATTGACAAACTGAGGGAGCTTTTCCAGACGATCTATTTTCTTCCCTACGTCACCAACACTCTGGCGGTGGGACTTGTTTTCATGATCCTCTTCCAGAAAACCGCGTACACCGATGGCATGGTTAACGTACTTATAAACGCGTTCGGCGGCGAAAGCATCGATTTCATTGACGGCCCCTACTGGGCAAAAATGTTTGTCATGTGCTTCTACACCATCTGGTGCGTGCTGCCCTTTAAGATCCTGATTCTGACGAGCAATCTCGCTTCCGTCGATCCCATCTACTACAAAGCGGCTAAGATAGATGCAACTCCCAAGTGGAGAATTTTCACGAAAATCACGCTCCCGATGATCTCGCCCATGATCTTTTACCTGGTCATCACCGGATTTATCGGGGCTTTCAAAGCATACAGCGACGAGGTTGCGCTTTTTGGAACCGACCTCAACGCGGCAGGCATGAACACAATCGTAGGCTACATCTACGACATGCTCTACGGCAACAGCGGCGGCTACCCGTCCTATGCCTCGGCTGCAGCGATCATCCTGTTCGCCATAGTATTCACCATCACCGTCATCAACCTGCTCGTCAGCGAGAAGACGGTATATTACCAGTAAATTAGAAAAAGCCTTCCCCTTGGGGGCGCTCAACGTCCGGGGGACGTTGGCTTAGCGCCGACCGAAGCGGAGCGAAGACAAGGTGGCACGAAGTGCCGGATGAGGGGTACACCCAATGAATGACCTTAATTACGAAAAAATCGAAGCCCGCGACCGGGCCGCCACAATAGCCCAGGGAATTGTGAAATACCTTTTCCTGACCTTCTGGGCCCTAATTGTTCTGTTCCCTTTTTACTGGATGATTCTCACATCCTTTAAAAGCTACAGTTCCTACAACAGCGAGTACGTGCCGAGACTTATCGTGACATCGCCCACATTCCAAAACTATGTGAGCGCGTTCACGGAAGTTTCTCTGGGAAGGTACCTGATAAACACCTTCATTTTCACGGTGGTTACCACGGGCATAATGCTTGTAATCGTGGTTCTTTCCGCATTCGCGTTTTCAAGACTCGAATTCCCCGGAAAAAACCTGGTATTTGCGCTGTTTTTATCACTGATGATGATTCCAAATGAACTCGTCATCATCACAAACTATGTCACAATCACCGACCTGAATATGCGCAACTCCTTCCCCGGCCTGGTGCTGCCGTCCGTCATCTCGGTTTTTTACATATATCTTCTTAAGGAAAACTTCGAGCAGATTCCGGATGAACTCTACAAAGCAGCAAAGGTAGACGGGACCAGCGACATGCGCTATCTATGGCGCGTCATGATTCCGATTGCAAAGCCCACACTCATCACCATCACAATCCTGAAGGTCATCGAGTGCTGGAATTCTTACATCTGGCCGAGACTCATCACTGACGACTCCAACTATTTTCTCGTCTCCAACGGAATTCAGGAGATACGTGAAAACGGCTTTGGCCGTGAAAATATCCCCGCCATGATGGCAGCAGTGGTGGCAATTTCCGTACCGCTGATGATTTTGTTCCTTGTATTTCGAAGGAAAATCATGGCCGGAGTTGCAAGAGGAGGTACGAAGGGATGATGCCGAATTTTTGCAACAAAAAATCCATAAAGAAAATTGCGCTTGCAGCCACTATGGTACTTACGGTCGCCATAAACGGACTTGCATTATCCGCCTGCCACGGAAGTAAAGAAGCCCGCGGATTCGAGATACCGGAATCTTTTGATGAGAACAAGAAAATTGAAATCACCTTTTGGGCAAAGAATGATACCAACAAAACCCAGACAAGAATATACGAAAAAGCGATCAAGCATTTTGAGGAACTTTATCCGAATGTGGATGTAACAATCCGACTATACACGGATTATGGCAAAATATATAATGACGTAATTACAAATATCGCGACAGATACCACGCCCAATGTCTGCATAACCTACCCCGATCATATCGCGACTTACATGACCGGCGCGGACACAGTTGAGCCATTGGACGATCTTTTCGCAGATGAAAAATACGGACTTGGCGGCAGCGAGCTGAAATACGACGCTCCGACCATTGACGAGATTGTTCCTGAGTTTTTATCAGAGTGCAAGATTGGAGGCAGCCACTATGCAATCCCGTACATGCGCTCGACCGAGGCCTGCTATGTAAATAAAGACTATGTTGAACAGCTTGGATTCGAGATGCCTGAAGTCCTCACCTGGGATTTTGTATGGGAAGTTTCCGAGGCAGCACTTGCGAAAAACGAGGATGGCACCTTCAAGCTAAATGACCAGAAGGTCATGATACCTTTTATATATAAATCCACCGATAACATGATGATTCAGATGCTGAAACAGCAGGGGGCAGGATACTCAAACGATAAGGGGGACATAGAGCTTTTCAGTGATGATACCAAGGCCTCCCTCATGACAATAGCAGAGCATGCGAAAACCGGTGCATTCTCGACCTTCAAGATTTCCGGATATCCGGCAAACTTTCTGAATGCAGGACAGTGCATTTTTGCAGTCGACTCAACCGCCGGCTCCACCTGGATGGGCTCCAAGGCACCACTCCGCGACATCGCGGAAGACAAAGTGGTGGACTTTGAAACCGTAGTATATCCCATTCCACAGTACTACTCGAAAGATGGAGAGCTTCTGGATGACAGTATTAAGGCAGCGGGTGGCCGCTATGCCATGATTTCTCAGGGACCGTCTATCTGTATCTTCAATAAAGAGGATCCGCAGGTTGTGCTTGCATCCTGGCTTTTTGCGCAGTACATGCTGACGAATGATGTCCAAATGGCTTATGCCGAGACCGAAGGCTATGTTCCTGTCACCACTAAAGCTCAGGAATCTGCTGAATATAAGGACTACCTGAATAGAGCAGGTGAGGATAACAGCACATATTACGATGTGAAAATTGCTGCTACAAAGCTTCTTCTCGATAACCAGCGCTATACCTTTGTTACCAGTGTATTCAACGGCTCCACCTCGCTTCGCGACGCAGCAGGTGCCCTGATCGAGAATGTCACCAAGTCGGTTCGCAGAAAGAAAGAAGTGGACGACGACTTCATTGCCAAGCTCTACGATGACACCAGAAGCCTCTACCACCTTGATTCCGGCAGCGCAGTAAACGCCGGCAAAGCAGACCTCGGCGAACTTCCCGAGGAATCCAAGTGGCTCATCAGGATATTGATTGGCGCCTGGGTACTGATCGGCGCGTACTTCTTCTATTCGAGGAAAAGTGGCAAGATTTCGAAAGAATAGTTTTTTCACCAATAGAGTGATATAATAGTCGGCGATAACAGATAACGGCAGTGAGCCAAGTGCACATACAACAGCACAAACCCGGCAGCTGACCATTACAGGAGGAAAAAAATTATGAAAAAGAAGACTATCGCAACATTATTGACACTTGCATTTGCTGTAAGCATGATCGGATGCGGACAGGCTAAGACAGAAGCTCCCGCAGAGACAGCTACAGAGGCTGAGAGCACAGAAGCAGCTGATGCAGCTGAGACAGAAGAGAGTGTAGCAGAGACAACAGAAGAAGCAGCAGAAGAAACAGCAGAAGAGACAACAGAAGAAGCAGCTGAAGAGACAACAGACGACGCAGCAGAAGAAAGTGATGCAGCAGAAGACACAGAAGCAGCAGATGACGCAGATGCTGCAACAGGCGATGTTATGAGCCATGACGATTTCGCTGCTGCTGATCTTGATGCAGAGGTTACAGTTGAGACCTATGTACAGGCTAAGCAGGGCTGGTGGGAGAAAGACGGCGTAGGCGTTGCTACTTTCTACACACAGGCTGAGGATGGTGCTTACTTCCTTTACAACATGCCTTGCTCTGAGGAAGACTACGCTAAGCTTGAGCAGGGAACCAAGATCAAGGTTACCGGTTACAAGACAGAGTGGGAAGGCGAAGTTGAGATCATCGATGCAACTTACGAGATCGAGGACGGAAACTTTGTTGCTGAGGCAGAAGATGTAACAGCTGACCTTGCAAGCGATTCTATCATCGACCACCAGAACGAGTTCGTATCTTTCACAGACATGACTGTAGAAGCAAGCAAAGATGCTGACGGAAACGAAGTTGCTTTCCTTTACAACTATGACGGATCAGGCTCTCAGGGCGACGACCTTTACTTCAACGTATCTGCTGATGGAAATACCTACACCTTCACAGTTGAGTCTTATCTTTGCGACAAGGATTCCGACGTTTACAAGGCTGTTGAGGCACTTAACGTTGGCGACAAGGTTGACATGGAGGGCTTCCTTTACTGGTACCAGGGCGTTAACCCCCACATCACCAAGGTTACTGTTAAGTAATAAAAAACCGAGACATGCAAATCGCTCAGACTTTGCAGTATTTTGAGGAATTTTTAATAGAAATTAAATAGTATTGGCATATATAAGGCGCTATCATAATATTGGTAGCGTCTTTATTTTTTTGAGATATATATGAGTTTGTGAAAAGACGCCATGAGGGGAAACACAAATGGATGCAAAAGTTGTCCAATTCAGCGACTATGTAAAAAAGAGAAAAAGTACGCCGATCAGAAGACTTCTGAGCTATTTCAAAAAACTGAAAAAGTCAGGCGCATTCACAGGCAGAAGCATCGCGTTTCTGATATTTTTTGTGATGATTGCATGCCTTATTTCAGGCTGTAAAGCGCCTAAAGGAAGGGGAGACAAGCTCCTTGGCCGTGAGGTCACAGTGGGTTTTGCGCAGGTTGGTCATGAATCAGACTGGCGAATAGCGTCCACCAATTCGGTGAAACAGGCACTTTCTGAGGAAAATGGCATAAAGCTCGACTTCATTGACTGCGACAACGACACCGATGTTCAGATAAAAGCCGTTTCCGGCTTCGTTGACAAAAAAGTTGACTACATCGTCATTGATCCCATAGTTTCCACAGGCTGGGAAGACGTCCTTACAAAAGCGGAAGAGGCCGGGATCCCGGTGATTGTAATCGACAGAACCATTGATGATTCCGAGAAATACGTCACCTGGCTCGGGTCTGAATTCACAGATGAGGGCCTGGCCGCCGGCGAGTGGCTTAAAAACTATGCAGCAAAAAAAGGCCTCAGGGAGATAAATATTATAGAGGTTACGGGAAATGAGGGTTCTTCAGCGGAAAACGGGCGCTCAGCCGGTTTTCACAAGTATATCGAGTACGAGGCCTGGAACATCATTGACTCCCGGGACGGCGAATTCACCGAGGAGGGCGGAAAACGCGTCATGGATGAATTCTGCGAGGAATATAAGGGCGAGTTCAACGTGATCGTGGCCCAGAATGACAACATGGCCTTTGGGATCATGAAGAGCCTCGACGAGCACGGTATCAGCTACGGAGTTGGCGGCGACATGATAATAATTTCTTTCGACGCCTGCAAGAACGGACTTAAAAATGTACTCGATGGTAATATCAATGCAGACTTTGAGTGCAATCCACTCCAGGGCCCTGCTTGCCTTAAACTCATTTATGACCTGGAAAAACAGGCCAAAATTCAGAAGGAAACCTTCATGTCAGAGACCTGGTACGCCGCCGAGGACATCGTCCCCGAGATAACTTATTTCAACAGCATGGGTGAAGAAGTGACCGAACCGATCGTGGTTGTGGACAAGGCGGCAGTTGAGGCTGCTTACTAATTTGGTCTCCGATTTTTTTAAAAAATCCAAAATTTCATCAACCACAAAAACCATATTTGTGGTATAATACATTCATGGCAAACACAATATATTGTGTTTTGGGGAAAGCCAGATAATCTGCAATCTTGTTGGTAAAAAGTCACTTTTCTATTTGAAAAAAGTTTTTTGGGGGAGTCATGGACTACGATTATCTATCTTCAATTGTTTCAAATTACAGTAATCTGACATCGCTTAATTCCATGTCCGGAGGATTGCTCGGAGGCAGTTCGGCTCTTGGAAGCGCATCCGCATTGGCGAGCATCGGAAGCTCACTTGATACAGCTGATGCCACAAGTGCTCTTGCAAGTGCCAACTCTTTTTCAAGCATACTTGGGATGGTTATGAAGTCGGATCTTCTCGGGCAGACAGCTTCTTCCGAAGATTCTGCAGAGGCCATTGTTAGTGACCTTTCGAAGGAGGCAGAGGATAGGCTGATAGGTATCGCCGGTGCCGCTTCTGATGGCACAGCAGAGGGCGAAGCCAGAAGCAACCTGATTCTCCAGAATTACCTCTACACTGCGATGATGAAGGATTCTATCGACAATTCCCTTACAGATAAGGCGGATTTCACATCGGGACTCTTTTCTAATCTAGCTGTCGGATCCGAGGATGGTGAGGGCAATTCAGCACTCAGCGCGCTCACGGATACAGCACTTTCCGCAATCGGCAATTACTCAGGTTACAAGAGTTTACTTGATAACTCGGCAGAAGATCTGCAGAACCTGGTAGCATCAGCATCATCCGGCTCAACCAATAGAAGCACGGCTAATGCAATCAGCTCATCGCTTGGCTCAGACGTAGCATCGCTTGATAGTTCTGATGAGGACAGCATCATCTCTTCCTACACCGGACAGGGATCGCTCCTTCGCGAGATGCTAAACAGCCTTTCAAGTGATCTCATGAGCACCTCGGTTGCAAGCCAGGAGACCAGAACTTCTGACAGAAGCATCGACTCACACCTTAGAAGCGCCGACAATCCGAATACACACCTGAGACTTCGCTCAGCTTACGGCAGAGCATGATCAGGAATAGCATGCGACCTAGCGGCCTGATGAATTAAAATCGAGTCATACAAATTCTAAAAGAATGGCGTAGAAAACCGGTAACCACCTGATTTTATTAGGCGATTACCGGTTTATTAGTTATTTACCTATATTTCTTTATGAAGAAGCAAACGATATTTTTAAATTCACCTTAAATGCTGCGAAGCATTTCTTGTATGTTATCTTTTTATTACAGATTCTCAAAAATACTTGTACTCTGATTCAGTCTCTCTGTAACCTTGTTATTCTCAATCATCGCACTATCGATACCCTGGATTTCACCAACAATCTCAGTAGAGTTCGTAGCGGAAAGACCGATGGCCTCTGTACTCTGCTTAACCGACTCAGTGATGGACTCAACGGAATCAGCCATGCGATCCATGATGGTATTGAGGTTGTCTGCCTTGTTCGAGAACTTCTCAAGCATGTCATCCATCATAATAGCAGCCTGCTCGTACTTGTCTCCGGTTTCCACGAAAGAATCATAGTCAGCGATAACGGTATTATTGATGAAATCGATAACTTCCAGAGCATTATTGGAAAGGCTCTTAACAGCGGTTGTCACCTCATTACTGATAACCTGAATGTTACCGGCTGTCTGGCGGCTGTTTTCAGCAAGGGCACTGATTTCTTCAGCAACAACGGCGAAACCTTTTCCTGCTTCACCTGCTCTTGCAGCCTCAATAGAAGCATTCAGAGCAAGGAGGTTTGTCTGAGAAGCGATGTCGAGAATGACATTGGTAAGCTCGTTGATCTGGGAAACCTTCTCACTATCCTTAACGGAAATCTGGAGAACCTCGCCAAGTTCTGTAATCTTCGCGCCGGTATTCTCTTTCTTCTGAGTTGCAGCGGTCTTGATCTCGTCTGCCTCATTCTTGATTGTGATAGCGGTCTGAGCACCTTCTGCAGCTTCTTTTCTGATCTCGTCCGCAGCGTCCTTAACTTCTTCAAGACGTCCGTTGATCTGATCAGCTGTTGAAGAAACAGTATCCATACTTGCAGACAGCTCTTCCAAAGCAGCTGAAGTATTTGTGATGTTATCACTTGCCTTCTGAATCTGGTCAGTCATCTCATCGGCAGAAGTACGAAGTACAACAGTACCGTCTTTTACATCCTTAATAATATCCTGAAGAGTGCCTATAAACTGGTTGATTCCATCCACAATTGACCAAAGCTCTGTCTTGGTCTGTGTTCTTACACGAGTGGTAAGATCACCTTTTCCTGCATTGATGTTGTCGATGATACCAACAACTTCATTAGAGATGGCACTGATCTTGTTACTGATTCTGACAATGCTAAGTACAAGACCTGCAACTATGCAGAGAATGATAATTATAATTCCGATAACAGCCTTTTTGGTACCATCGTTGAGAGTCAGCTGAAGGTAGGCACCTAAACCAACTGACAGCCCCTGTATTGATGCCTCGGCAGTATCGAAAGCAGCGTTCATGCTGGTCATATTTGGATAATAAGATGAAGAAAGAACAGTGAAAGCAGGCTCCATGTCCCTTGCCATGCAGCTTTCCATTATAGAGTTTGCATCAGCAAGAAATGCGTTAAGGGAGTTTTCAAGAGCTGCATATTGCTCAGCGCCATCAGCAACCTGAGTAACCCAAAGGCTGGTGCTGAGATACTCGGTGAGCTCAGGTATCTGTGCTTCTGCAGCCTTAAGAGTATCTGCGTATCCCTGCAAAGTTTCATCATCTACACTCTCCATAGAAGCTGCACCTATAAGTGCACTAAGACTACCGTCTATCTGAAGAGTAGCTTGTTTGAGTTTTCCTTCTGCAATAAGAGTGTCAACTTCATTTGTGCTGGCCGTAACCGCAGTATTCATCATGCCTTTCATACTGTTAACCAGAATGATGGTAACAATCACAACTGCTAACAGAATCACCAGGTTTACTGCAAGATTCTGAAATGCAATCGTCTGGAAAAAACCACCCTTTGTAGTGGCCTTTGTGCCTGTTGCACCTTCATTGATATTATTTTTGTTTGCCATTTCTTCGCCTCCCCATAAGGTAAAGTGATTACATGAATAATCTAACTAGCACAAGAGGATTTGCCTCTTGCGCATAGTGGTTGCTATATACAATTATTATAGCGCGTTATGGGGATTCAAATCATTAAATAAGAATAAAATAAGCGTGAAATCGTTAATAACAACCCCTCTGATTAATTTTTGTCGAGTGGGAGGAGCTATGCGGGTAGGAGTAAGTCAATCAGGGTTATATTTTCATTTTTGACTTGCACGCGGGAGCTTTGTAGTGCCTGAGTGTAAGTCTAAAAGGGTGATATTCCCATTTTTGACTTGCTCGCGGGAGCTACTACACGGCTAGTCTTAAGTCAACTCGCGAAGAAATTATTAATAGACTTTCGTTTTGGACGAAGTAGGCTAAAAACGATAAGTCAAACAGAGCAATAATCCCACTTTAGACTTATGCGCGGGAGTAAATACACGGTTAGGTATAAGTCAATTCGCGAAGAAATTAATAATAGACTTGCGGTCTGGACGAAGTTGGGCAAAAACGATAAGTCAAATAGAGCATGAATCCCGCTTTAGACTTGGTCGCTAAAACTAATTTGGCAAAACGATAAGTCTACAAGACATAGAATCCCAAAGTAGACTTGCACTCAGAGACCAACTATACATCTTAAAAAGAGTTATCATACAACATTAAAGAGCAACAACACATAATTGCAGCACGTAACCAACTTACATAAGATAATGCTCTATAACTGCCATAACCTTCTTAATATTTAATGGTATCTCAGAAGTCTCGCGGGTAATAATCAGCCCATCACCAAGAAAGATTCCATTCTCTTCATACTCATCCAGCTTGTGCATAAGATTTTTATCCAAATATTCAGGATCATCCAATCTTCCCAGATGTTCCCAATACACAACCTTTCGAGAAGGCATCTTGAGAATAGTAAAGTCAGGATGAACCTTGGTATTCCCAAGAAATAATGGACATTCATACTTATATGCGATGCCGGTTTTTCTGAGAGCGTTGGCAATCATAACCTCCGATTTTGAGCGCACTTGTTCTCCGGAATCAGTAAAATGCTGAGCTTTTTCATCTTTTCTTGCATAAACTTCATAAGGCTCTTCGAGCCAGGATTTCACAAATTCTTCATCAGGAAGAAAGTGTGGTGTAATCAGAACTTTTCTTGCTGAAATCAGATCTTCATAGGCATGCTCGTATGTTTTAGGTGGCATCTTCTTTTTGAAGCTGCTTATGGCAGATAACTCCTTGTTCACTGCATTTTTTACATCAATCTCATAATCTCTCTGAGCTATTCGCTTGGCCTTATCAAATTCATTTTTCTTAACATATTTTCCGGCTTTATCGTAGCCATCTTTCCTTAAATAATATGATGTTTTGCCTTTGTGGTTTATTATCTTTAACTTCCCCGAAGGTGCTTTCTTAAGCTTGTTCTCGCAATCTTTAAGAACCTTATTTAACTCATTCTCCCTCTTAACTAATTCTGTACTAATACTAATTTCAGACATGTTTGTTCCTTCCTTTCCTCAAAACCTTCGACTGATATCTCTGATAGCAGATCTGTCTTGTAACTGCCGAACTCGTTACCTTTTTCACGTACGGCCGTACGTCCTGTTGTACGCCGCTTAAGTGCAAAAAGGGCATAAAAAGCGCAAGTAAGGCGCAAAAACTGCGCAAACAGCAGCATGTAATGTTATATAGTTATTGCAGGAATGGATATATTGATTGAAACTTCAGTTAAATTGTTGTTTCAAATTGGATAAATGTAAGCCGAACTGACTTACAAAATGATTTGTTCCAACGAACGGAAGATACAATAACACAAAATCATATTCTGTGTCAATAATGCAATCAAGGCTGTTTGATATGATGGCGAATGCAAGGGCAATAGACCCGCTATTAGTGCACAATGTCAGTACAACTGTAAAAATGATAAGAATAGCCGAAAAGCATGCTAAAGCTCCAATTATCAGTTATTATAGGATATAGAAAAATAAACCTAAAGAGAATGATTATGACTAAAAAACCGGAAATACCAACCTCAAAATCCAACTCCATACAAACTAACACCCTACAAGTAAACTCCACACAAACCAACTCCACACAAACCAACTCGCCCTCACCCCGCATCAGTCTGCATCTTCGCGAGTTTGTCATAAGATTCTGGCCTGTGACGTTGGCAGCTTTGATTGGTATGCTGATTCCGGCAACAGGCTTTATCAGAGTACTCGCAATATACATCGCCATCTATGCCGTCTTTTTTTTCTGGAAGAATTATGCAAAAAAACACAAAAACGCAATAAGGAAAAACCCCCACCCCGGGTTTAGCAAAGAGCACCCGCTCATCATTAACGGAAGAATATTTGCCCAGCATGTGACTGGCGTTCAGCGCTATGGCATAGAAATAATCAAAAAGCTTGATGAAATGGTAGAGCCCGGAGAGGCCATACTTGCCCTCCCCTACGGAGAACTCCAAACACAGCCTGAACTTAAAAACATCGAGATGGTACGCATAGGAAAAGGAAATGGAAATAAGTGGACGCAGTTCCACCTGCCCATTCTCGCCTTCAAAAAGAGAGGCACGCTCCTTACCCTCGCAGCAATAGCGCCGGCTGTAAAGCCGGATTACGTCGTGGCGCACGACATCTCCTTTATAAGATACCCTGAGTCCTACGGCAAAGCTTTCCGCTTCATGTATCGCTGTGGTTACCTCATAACGCTCTACAGATGCAAAGGAATCATAACCATCTCTGAATTCAGCAGGGACGAACTGATAAAGTACTATGAGCTTGATGAGGACAAATTTGCGATTGCAGGAAACTCAGCAGAACAGATCCTGGAAAAACCGGAAACATCACAGGATTCGCAAAAAGGAACCCTCAAACCAGACCAAAACTCAACCCTTAAGCCAGACCAAATCTCAACCCTCAAATCAGACCAAAACAAAGACGAAGACATACTTTCGAGATGGAACATCGCTCCGGGAGAGCGCTATTACCTAAGCGTCGGAAGTAAGAATCTTCATAAGAACCAAATATACATCAAAAAGCTTGCACAAAAATATCCAGACAGAAAGTTCATCGTTGCCGGGGGCAGTGCCACCCGCTCTTTCAGCGCGGCAGGAGATATTTCCAGGACTGAGAGCCCCGAAAACGCACATAACAAAATGGGAGACTTATCGGACAGCACTAACAAAGGCCCTGCAGACAATCCTTCAAACCTCGTTCTTACAGGCTATGTCCTGAACGAAGAACTCCGCACCCTCTACAACAACGCTTACGCCTTTATATTCCCATCATTATATGAAGGCTTTGGTATACCGCCAATGGAAGCGATACTCTCAGGCGTGAAGCACATAGCGCTGGCGGACATATCTGTACTCAGGGAGATATATCCTGTGGGCTGCTACTTCTTTGATCCCCGAAACGCAGACACATTCGATATTGAAAAACTGGATGGAACGAAGGAACCCATCATTACGCCCGAAATCCAAAACTTCTATAAAGAGAACTACACCTGGGAAAAATCTGCAAAAAACATCATGGATTTCATTAGATAGAGCCGCATATTTAGAGACAGAATCAGCCTTCCGCTTGCCGCGACCTTTTCAAACAGCCTAAAATGCGCTATTATATACAATTATCTGACAATATAAGGCCAGATTTAATATTTAGATATAAATATTGGAATGAGGAATAAATGGTATGAAAAAAGTTCTGATCTTTGGCGTGGGTGGCTTTGTTGGGAGCCATCTTGCGACAGAATTTAAAAACCATGGATATGATGTCTATGGTAGTGATAGAATGAGCGTCCATGCTATCCCTGATGTTGACGGCACTTTTGTCTGTGACCTCAACGACACCGACAGTGTGAAATCTATAATCGCTCTGGTAAGACCCACCCATATAGTGAACCTCGCTGCAGTCAGCAACGTAGGTATTTCCTGGAAAATACCCCGCACAACAGTAGACGTCAATGTCTGCGGATCACTGAATATACTCGAAGCTGTAAAGGACCTCGACCTTGATATCAAAGTGCTTCTTGTCGGATCCAGTGAAGAATACGACATCACCTACGGAGCAATTAATGAAGAAACAAGGCTCCAGGCAAGGAATCCCTATGGAATTTCCAAGATAATGCTCGAACAGTTCGCGACTCTTTACCGCGAACACTACGATATGAAAGTTTTTCACGTAAGAGCCTTCAACCACACAGGACTCGGACAGACGGACAGCTTCGTAATACCCTCCTGGTGCAAACAGGTAGCGGACATCTCGAAAAGCGGCAAGCCCGGCGTGATGAGAGTCGGCAACCTCAACGTGAGCCGCGACTTCAGCAACGTCAAGGACATCGTTCGTGCGTACAGACTCATCATTGAGAGTGAAAAATACAATGAGGTCTATAACGTTGGAAGCGGACAATCCGTCTCCCTCAAAGACCTTCTCGATTACATCATAGGTCTTTCCAGTCAGCCCATTACCGTGGAAACTGAGCCCAAGCTCGTTAGAAAAGGCGAGAACCCGGTTATTTGCTGCGATCACAGCAAGATTACAAAAGACCTCGGCTGGGAGCCTGAGTACAACATATTCGATACGGCCAAAGAGGTATACGATTATTATATGAATCACGCGTAATTGAAAGATGAGGGCTTAATGAGAGTAGCAATAGTACATGACTGGCTTCCCTTCATGGGAGGCGCAGAAAACGTAATAATAAACATGCACGAAGTGTTCCCGGATGCACCGATCTACACATCCATGTGCAACAGGATGAACATGGCAGGAGCCCTTCGTACCGCGGATATCCGCACCACACACCTTCAGAAGACTGAGAAAAAAATGCTCAATCACAGACGACTTTTCCCGTTCATGCCCACCGCAATGGAGAGCATCAATCTCAACGGGTACGACGTCGTAATCAGCAGCAGCACAAGTGTGGGAAAAAGCGTAATCACAGGACCCGACACCCTGCATATCTGTTATTGCAACACACCCATGCGATACGCCTGGGAACAGAGATACAACTACATCGGCCCGCTTGTCGGCAAGGGCGCATTTAAAAACAAGATGATATCTTACTTCATGACATTCATGCGTGTGTGGGATTATGCAACGGCAGCACGTGTGGATGTCTTTGTGGGTAATTCGGTAAATGTCGCAAGACGAATTCACAAGCACTACAGAAGAGATGCCTACGTCCTTCACTGCCCGGTTCGAATGCGCATGTTCCATACATCTGAGGAGGACGGCGGATATTACCTATGCGTCTCCAGACTTCAGGAATACAAGGGCATCGAGCTCGCAGTCAAGGCTTGCACCAAGGAAAACCTGCCCCTCTACGTCATAGGAACAGGCCCCATGCGTGAAAAACTTGAACAGATGGCCGGACCTACCGTTAAATTCCTAGGCTTCGTTCAGGACGAAGAACTAAGGGAGTACTATGCAAAATGCAAAGCGCTGATATTCCCCGGAGTTGAGGATTTCGGAATCACACCGTTAGAGGCACAGGCAAGCGGCAGACCTGTCATTGCCCTTGGAAAGGGCGGCATCCTCGAGACCGTTATAGAGAACGAGACCGGAGTATTTTTCGACGAACCCACTCCGGAATCCCTTCTGGAGGCAATTCACCGTTTTGAGAAACTCACCTTTGATAAGGAAAAACTGCGTGCCCACGCCATGGAATTCGATGAGAGCATCTTCCGCGACCGCTTAAAGAGATTCGTCGACGAACAATACGCCATCTTCAAGACCAAGCAGCTCGAAGGCGTCACTGTGTATAAATAAACCCAATGCCTTCCTCAAGATATTAGCCTTCCCCTTGGGGGGAAGGTGTCGGCAAAGCCGACGGATGAGGGGGCACAACGAGGACCTACATGAAACTAGAAACCACAACCGAACGAATACAGGAGATATATGACTATCGTGAAATGATCTTCACCCAGGTTCACAGAAACCTTCGAGGCAGATACAAAGGCTCTGCGCTCGGCTTTTTATGGACCTTCTTAAACCCCTTATTTCAGCTGATAGTCTACACCATAGTATTCTCCGTCATCATGAAAACAAGTACCGAACAGTATTCACTCTTCCTGTTCGTAACCCTGATCCCCTGGATCTTCTTCGGAACCTGCATGAGTGAAGGAAGCGGGTGCCTGAGGGATACAGAGGACATGATAAAGAAAATCTATTTTCCCAGAGAAGTAATCCCGATATCGTACGTAGTAAGCCAGTTCATCAACATGCTGCTGTGCTTCATTATCGTGCTTATCGTACTTCTCGTGGCCGGACGACTGACCAACCCGGCAGTCTTCGTATATCTGCCGCTTATTATGATGATAGAACTTTCGCTTGCCATAGGCTTAGTGTTCATTTTCAGCGCCTGGTGCGTCTACCTGCGCGACGTAAAATACATGATGACCATCATAACAATGGCATGGCAGTTCATGACACCCGTAATGTACTCGGTAGACATAATTCCGGGAAAACTGATAAAACTTTTCTATTTAAATCCCATGACCTCGGTTATTGTGGCCTACAGAGACATACTTTATTACCAGCAGACGCCTGAGATCGACACCCTCGCGATAGCATCCTTTATGGGGATCGGTTTCCTCGTCCTTGGCTGGAACCTATTCAACAGACTGAAGCGAAGGTTCGCTGAGTACTTGTAAGAGGGGGCCCCGGAGAAAACACATGCAAGAAGAATATTCCATAGAAGTTGACAACATAAAAAAGAGCTTCCGCGTCTACCACGACAAGGGCTTCACCCTGAAGGAAGCATCACTTTTCAAAAACAGACGAAGCTACGAGATACGAAACGTAATTGACGGCCTTAGCTTTAAAGTAAAAAAAGGTGAAGCCGTGGCACTCGTGGGACATAACGGCTGCGGCAAAAGTACGACACTGAAGATGCTGACCCGTATCTTTTATCCCGACTCAGGCAATATCACCATGCGCGGAAGAGTATCGAGTCTCCTTGAGCTCGGAGCCGGATTCCATGCCGATATGACCGGGCGCGAGAACATCTTTATCAATGCAGCAATTTTCGGACTGACCCACAAAGAAATAGAGGCGAGACTTGATGATATCATTGCCTTCTCGGAACTTGAGGAATTTATCGACAACCCCGTAAGAACCTACTCCTCGGGAATGTACATGCGACTTGCCTTCGCAGTTGCGATAAATGTTGATGCCGACATTCTCCTTATCGACGAGATACTTGTTGTAGGTGATGCCGCTTTTCAGGTTAAATGCTTCAACCGCCTCAGAGAGATACTGGGAAAAGGAACCACAATTGTCCTTGTATCCCACTCCACCAGACAGATTGAGCAGCTCTGCGACAGATGCATCTGGATCCATGACGGAAAAGTCAGGGCCGACGGAAAACCCAGTGACATCAACCCGCTTTACCTCGACTTCATAGCAAAAAGAGATGAGGACAAAAAGAAGGAACCCGAAAAAGAAGAACCCAAAGTCTTTGAAGTAACAAGATACGGCAGCGGAGAAGCCCAGATCAGCGGAGTAAAACTCTTCAAAAACGGGGAGCCTGCTATAAGATTTGACGCGGAAGACCCCTGCACGATAAAAGTGGATTACACCGTCAAGGAAGAGGTCAAAGACACGGTATTCGGAATTAAAATATACAGAAACGACGGCGTTTTGTGCTACGGCACTACAACCAGAGCCGAGCACCTTGACAGAATCACGCTGACAAAGGACGGAAGCGTGGAATTTATCATGCCAAGACTTTCCCTGATATCGGGTGAGTACAGCGTCGATCTGTCCATAGAAACCGGCGAGGAATATCCCGTGGACTACTGGAAAGGCGCGGCGAAATTCAACGTCACATCCAACATAGAGGACGAAGGAACAGCACGGATTGCACATGAATGGAAGCAGAATTAAATTAGATAAAAAAGAGAAAACCATACTCTTCATCATATTTATCGTACATGTAGCCCTTTTGTACCTCATCTCAAACTACAGCAAAGCGATGGAAACCTACCCCGATGAGATCATCTACTACGACATCGCAAAGAGCATTTTCGAGGGAAAAAGCTTTGAACTCCACGGAGTAAATCTGCAGTTTTCAAAGCTCGCATACTCCTTCGTACTGCTCCCCACATTTCTGATAAAAAATGTAGTTGTAAGAGTTCGTGCCATAATGCTGATAAATTCAGTGCTTATGTCACTTTCATTCATTCCCTGCTACATGATCTGCAAGGAACTGGGTGTGAACAAGTACTACTCAAGGCTTGCTGCTTTTCTGATCTTCATCTGGCCGGACATCATCATCTCCGGGACCTTCATGTCGGAGAACCTGTTCTTTCCGGTGACAGCATTTGCCTTCTATTTCATATTACTTTCATACAAATATAAAAATAGAAAATATACAATAATCGTGCTTGCCCTCGGCCTCCTTTCCTACTTTACGAAGGAGATCGGGATATGCGTACTTCTTGCCTACATTGCAGCGGAAGTCATAAGCGCGGTGCTAAACAAAGGCTCTTTGAAAAAAATAGGACTCTATATACTTGCACTTGCAGCTGTTTACATCGCGGTCCGAATGCTTTTCTTCGGAGGCTTTTCAAATTCCTACATAAATAGCGGAGCCTTGAATCCGGCGCAGTTTTTCAATTACAAATCGGCGATGTACCTGATTTACGGACTGTTCTACAATATTGCGGCGATAATACTGGCATTCTATGTGCTCCCGGTGCTGCTTCCTGTGATCAATTACAAAAAGCTGGACGATGTCACTCGCAAGTACCTGCTATATACAATCCTTCTTCTTATAGGAGAGATTCTTGTGATCACGGTCACCATAACAGCCAGAGAGGACCTCGGAAAAGCCATCCCCGGCATACACCTCCGCTATCTTGCTGGAATAATGGTGCCCCTTATCAGTATTTTCTTTGCATACCTGTCTTTGGATGATACACTTGAAAAAAAGAATCTTTTGACCATTGTGCCTGTGCTGGTCTTTGTCGGCTGCATTTTCAAAGGGATAATCAACACCTGCACAACCGGTACAATAGGCCTGTTATACATATATCCTGCGAGAAAAATCATAACCGGCATAATTCATCCTGCAGAAGCCGGGATACTCCATAGCATCGTGGGAATTGCGACTACTGTTGGTTTTGCCATACTCATCTTTATCATTTTTGGAGCGGCAAAAAAGAGCAAAGACCTTGCAGTTTACATCTTTTTCTACTCCGCAATGCTTTTATCGGTAGTAAATATGGCCTATGGTGCTTATATAGTACATGACACCTATGAAGATGATCCTGAGATGATCGACGAGATGGTGAAGATAGACAGATATTTTGAGGAAAACGGGCTCGAAGATGCAAACGTTGCATTTGTGGATGAGAGCCAGTTTTCGGAAGTTGCAAAAGTGTATGACTTGTACTTTGATTCAGCGGACAAAGAATATATGATACCAAAAGAAGACCTGGAAAATAATGATATCAATTCAGCTGCTTTGGTAGAGCCGATAGTCAGTTATACATATAGGCCTGAAAAGATACAGTATTTTATTGTTTCCAACGAAGACGAACTGACGCAGGCTATCCCGGAGGACATGGAACAGATTCCGGAGCTTTCGGGAGAATTCTATTTAGTGTATAAGGCAAATGACTTATGATATAGTAGATGTTATTCGGAAAAACTACGCCGAATACTTTTTAACAGAAGGAACGATATAGAAAAATGGCAACTGTAAACAAAAAATCCGATGTGCTGATCATAATTCCGGCATATAACGAAGCGGAAAACATAGAGAATATCGTGGACGAGATCACCACCGGATACCCGCAGTACGACTACGTGGTGGTGAACGACGGATCTTCGGACGCCACTTCGCGAATTCTTAAAAAGCGGGGTTACAACCATATAAATTGCCCGATTAACCTTGGAATAGGCGGCGCAATCCAGACAGGCTACCGCTACGCCAGAGAGAAAGACTACGAGATCGCAGTCCAGATTGACGGTGACGGCCAGCACGATCCCGCCTACATTAAGGACATAATCACCCCTATCAGAGAAGGCGAAGCGGATTATGTCATCGGCTCCAGATTCGTCAACAAGGAAGGCTTCCAGAGCTCAGCCACAAGACGAATCGGAATCAAATTCCTTAGCGGACTGATAACAGTTCTGTGTTTTAGAAGAGTTAAAGACGTTACCAGCGGCTTCCGCGCAGTAAACAAATTTTTCATCGATGTCTTCTCGGAGAACTACCCGATAGACTACCCCGAACCCGAAGCCATCCTTGACGCGGTCATGAGACGCAAGCGAATCCTGGAACTGCCCGTAATCATGCGCGAGCGCGAGACCGGAAAAAGCTCCATCAACTTCCGCCGCTCAATCTACTACATGATCAAAGTAACCTTAGACATTATCGTATGCCGTATCAGCTATGGCATAAGGAGATAACCATGCACCAAATAATACCGACCCGCCTTACCATTGTGCTCATCTTAGCGATCATCATTTACTTCATCATCATCTTATCGCTGCTTAAGCACAAAAAACTAAACATGAAATACACCCTCCTGTGGCTATTCACCGGAGCAGCCTTTTTTATATTGGTTCTGAACCCCATGATTCTCGTATACTTCCTGAATCTCTGCGGCATCACCGGAACCATGAACGGACTTTTCATAATACTGATAGCATTCCTGATCATGCTCGTGCTATCGCTCACCAGCATTGCTTCCCGCCAGGCAGGCAGGATCACCAAACTCATCCAGACTCAGGGACTTTTGGAAAAAAGAGTGCGCGAGCTGGAAGAGAGGATGGAGAACGGAAAGACCGAGATTATTGAAAAGTAACGAGATATATGAAAAAAAGAGAATATTTCACTGCAAAAGATCACACCTTTACGATCTGTGCATACGGAAAAAGTGAATATATAGAGGAATGTATAAAGTCGGTAACCACTCAGAACGTCCGGACAAATGTAATCATCTGTACCTCTACACCTTCTGAGTATCTTGACCTTCTTGCAAAAAAATACGACATTCCGCTTTTTATAAATGAGGAGAGAAAATACAACAGCGACATAGCCACCGACTGGAATTTTGCAATAAGCTGTGCAAAGACCAGACTAGTGACCATTGCTCACCAGGACGACCTCTACAAACCCGATTTTGCAAAGGAAGTACTGATTCATTTAAACGGAACCTCAAGACCTCTGATAGCCTACACAGACTACGCCGAGCTTCGAAACGGAAAAGAAGTTTCCAATATAAGAAACCTCAATATAAAAAGAATCATGCTCTTCCCGCTAAGACCCAGATTTATGTGGAGCTCCAAGTTCATGAGAAGACGCTCTCTCTCCTTCGGATCAGCAATTTGCTGCCCCTCGGTTACTTACGTTCCCGAGAATCTTCCGAAGCAGCTCTTTATTCCCGGCTACAAAGGCGGAATCGACTGGCAGGCCTGGGAGAGATTCTCCAAGCTCGACGGCGAGTTTGTATTTGTTAACAGCATCCAGATGGTACACCGGATTCACGACGACTCCGAGACCACCGCACTTATAAACGGCAACACAAGGACAGAGGAAGACTTCGCCATGTTCTGCAAATTCTGGCCAAAACCGATTGCACGACTCATAGAGCACTTCTACAAAAAAGGCGAAGCCTCAAACAATCTCTAATATATGCTATAATGTTGTTTTAGAAAAAAGAAAGGACACACAAATGGCTAAAAAAGCACTAATCACCGGAGTAACAGGACAGGACGGCTCATATCTTGCAGAGCTTCTCCTGGAAAAAGGATATGAAGTTCACGGCGTTATTCGTCGTTCATCAGTAGATTACAGAGAAAGAATCGCACACCTCGAGGGAGTTGAGAATTTCCACCTCCACTACGGAGACCTCGGCGATTCAATGAGCATTGTTGACGTTGTCAGCAAAGTAAAACCCGATGAAATCTATAACCTGGCTGCACAGAGCCACGTTCAGGTTTCATTTGATTCACCTGAGTTCACAGCGGACGTTGACGCAGTCGGAGTACTCAGAATCCTTGAGGCTGTTCGCCTCTGCGGACTTACTGAGACCTGCCGAATATACCAGGCATCAACCTCCGAATTATACGGCAAGGTTGAGGAAGTTCCTCAGAACGAGAATACTCCCTTCCACCCCTACAGCCCGTATGCTGTTGCGAAACAGTATGGCTTCTGGATCGTGAAGGAATACAGAGAAGCTTACAACATGTTCTGCTGCTCGGGCATACTGTTTAATCACGAGTCAGAGAGAAGAGGCGAGACCTTCGTTACCAGAAAAATCACACTGGCAGCAGCTCGCATTGCCCAGGGAAAACAGGACAAGCTTTATCTCGGCAATCTTGATTCACTTCGTGACTGGGGCTACGCCAAGGATTACGTTGAATGTATGTGGCTGATCCTTCAGAACGACAAGCCTGAGGACTTCGTTATTGCTACCGGAGTGCAGCACTCAGTTCGCGAGTTTGCAACCCTCGCTTTCCACCATGCGGGCATTGAGCTTGAATGGCAGGGAAAGGACATGGATGAAAAGGGCATCGATAAAGCAACCGGCAAGGTTGTAGTTGAAGTCAGTCCCGATTTTTATCGTCCGACTGATGTTGTTAACCTCTGGGGAGATCCCACAAAGGCAAAGAAGGAACTTGGTTGGAATCCCACAAAGACAAGCTTCGAGGAGCTTGTTGAGATTATGACCAAGCATGATATGGAAAAAGTTGCGGTTGAACACGCCAGCGAGAGAATAAAAACCAACCTCGCTGAATACCTTGAGAAGGGCGTTGTAAAATAATAGTCTATGTATGGGGATAAGAAGGTCTGCTTTGTAATACAAAGATATGGAAAAGAAGTTAACGGCGGAGCTGAGACTTTATGCAGGGAGCTTGCCGAGAGACTTACAGACAGATATGAAGTCGAGGTACTAACTACCAAAGCGATTGATTATATGACCTGGAAGGATGAATATTCATCCGATGAAGAAGAAATCTGCGGGGTAAAAGTCCGCAGATTTTCTGTAAGCAGACTCCGGCACAGAAAATCCTTCAATGTCATAAATAGAGTTTTTAAGGAAGGACTCCTTCCTACCTTCATGGAAAACAGATGGCTCATATCGCAGGGACCGGTAGTCCCGGGGCTTATTGATTTCATCAAGGAGCACAAGGATGATTACCGGGCCTTTGTATTTATGACTTATCTCTATTATCCGACGGTCAAAGGGCTTCCGGAAGTTGCTGAAAAGTCAGTATTTTTGCCCCTTGCCCATGATGAGCCATTCCTTCGGATGAAGATGTTTGAGCCCGTTTTCACAAGGACAAAGGCATTTTTCTTTGAGACGCAGGAAGAGAGAGATCTCGTTTTCAAAAAGTTTAAGTGTGACCACATACCTTATAAATTCGGCGGGTCCGGAGTAGAAGTGCCGGATAAGGTCTGCGGCGACGATTTTAAGAAAAAATACGGACTTGAAAATTACATCATATACGCCGGAAGAATTGATGATGGCAAGAATTGTAAGGAACTCTTTGAGTTTTTCCTAAAATATAAAGAGACTCATTCTGATGACCTGAAACTCGTGCTGATCGGGAAGGCTGTAATCGATATTCCGGAGGCACCCGATATTGTGCCGCTTGGCTTTGTGAGCGAGCAGGATAAATTTGACGGTATTGCAGGGGCCAAGCTTTTGGTACTTCCTTCCAAATTTGAAAGCCTGTCGATTGTGGTACTTGAAGCCTTTAGCCTCGGAAAGCCTGTTTTGGTAAATGGTGAGTGCGAGGTATTAAAAGGGCACTGCGACAAGAGCGGAGGAGGCTTGTACTACACTGATTATGAGGGCTTTGAGAAGGGACTTACCACACTGCTTTCGGATCCCTCGCTTAGAGAAGAGATGGGAGAAAAGGGAAAAAGCTACGTTAATGAGCGCTTTAACTGGAAGGTTATCTGCGACAATCTCTCAGAAATGATTGAGTACGCTTCGGAAAATTGAAAACTTGGATGAATAAGTTCATAGAATGATAATAACTAAAAAACCCTATACATGATATAATGAACATGTTAACGAAATTTGGCATTTTCACAGGAAAGGAGCTTTTCTATGAAGTACGTATGTGGCACATGTGGTTATGTTTATGATGAGGCAGCAGGCGATCCGGATAACGGAGTAGCACCCGGCACAAAGTGGGATGATCTCCCGGCTGATTGGGTTTGCCCCCTTTGCGGAGTAGGCAAGGAAGAATTCAAGGCGGAGTAAAATATACCCTAAGGGTATAAAAATAACAATGATAATAAATATACACCCTATCGGGTATAAAAATGATTGCAATAATTGTTTTTATACCCGATAGGGTGTATATTGCTGTGTATGAATACTATTGCAGAATACATTAAAACTGAAAGAAAAAAAGCCGGATTGACTCAGGAGGAGTTTGCCATCAGGTCGGGACTCGGTCTTCGTTTTGTGCGTGACTTGGAGCAGGGGAAGGAGACTGTCCGTATGGATAAGGTGAACCAGGCACTTTCAATGTTTGGAATGCATGCGGTTCCGGGCGAGATAGACAGAGAGATTTCGGATTTGGATGAAGGGAGATAAAAATGTCCAGGGCAAGGACAGATTTGGTCTACTTCTTGCGTGCTGTAGGGATTGCATAGGGGATGTTCATATCGAACCTGTGGAATAAGGAGAAAATAATCCAGAATGAAATGTCTGTGTTGTGACAAAGAAATAAATAATCCAACTGAAAATGAGCGCATAAGCAAATGGCATACCAAGTGCATTAAGAAATTTTTTGGGATTTCAGTTTTGCCTGAGCTTTATATAACCGACTCTGAATTGGAGAAGTTTGCAAACACAACAGTCAGCAAAGGGCTGACTGTCCCGGGAGTACAGAAAAAACTCTCGCTTCACCTTGGCAGTGAGAATAAAGTAAATAAGCTCACCATCGTGGACTATCCTACGGGATATATTTTGAAGCCGCAGTCGGAAGAATACGCAGCGCTGCCTGAGGCAGAATTCCTTGTGATGAAAATGGCTGAAAAGGTCGGAATTAAAACTGTTCCCTGTGCTCTGATGCAACTTGGCGATAACTATGCTTATATTACAAAACGCGCTGATCGGGTAAATGCGGGGAAATCCACTGATTCCACAAAAATGCTGCTCGCAATGGAGGACTTTTGTCAGCTGTCAGGGAGACTTACGAGCGATAAGTATAAAAGCTCCTACGAGCAGTGCGGCAAGGTGATTTCCAGATATTCCAAAAATGTTGGCCTTGATATGGCAGAGCTGTATTACAGACTTCTTTTCTGTTTCGTAACCGGTAATTCCGATATGCATCTTAAGAATTTTTCACTTATCGAAGATAAGCCTGGCTCAAGAAAATTCGGCTTATCTCCTGCATACGATCTTCTTCCGGTAAACGTGATACTTCCTGCAGATAAAGACCAGACAGCGCTGTCGCTGAACGGGAAAAAGAGAAACATCAGAAAAAAAGATTTTCTCGAACTTGCTATAAATTTTGGAATAACAGATAAAACCGCAACTAGACTCATGGACAAAATAACAAAGAATAAAGATGAATTAGTGCTGATGACCGGAGAATCCTACCTTCCTGATGATTACAAGAAAGCGCTGACAGAACTTATAGAGAAAAGGTGTGAGATACTTTGCTAAGAAAAATAATTAAAAATCTTTTTCCGTATATCTTCCGCGAACATGTGCGCGGTCTGATTTTCAGAATAAATTATCCAAAGATAAAAAGGACGGAAACCAATTTCAAAACCTATCCGGATGGAATTAATCTTATCGGCCATGCCAGGGGAGATTTCGGACTTGGCGAGAGCTGCCGACTTGTGGCAGAGACTATCAAGACCTCTGGAATACCATTTACAATTAAGAACATTTTTCAGAATAAAAATGCGAGCGAAACAAACACCTCCTACGCTGAGTATGAGTCGGAGGAATTAAAATATAACGTCAATCTCATTCACATAAATCCCAATGAAATCGTGAGATTCACATTACATAGTGATAGGAGCCTTTTTGATAACAGATACAACATCGCCTTCTGGCTCTGGGAACTTCCCGAGTTTCCGCCGGAATGGGTCTACCAGCTAAGGATGTTCGATGAGATCTGGGCGCCGTCCGATTTTGTTGCGGACGCGATCAGAACGGTTACAGACAAACCGGTGCACACGCTCCCTTACGCCATGAGAGAGCCCGCCACTTTGGAAAAATGCGACAGGGATTACTTTGGCATTCCAAAGGACAAATTCCTGTATCTTATGTCCTACGACGGACTAAGCAACTCCGACCGCAAAAATCCGGAGGCCGCGATAGCAGCATATAAAGAAGCTTTTCCCACAGAACTACCGGATGTCGGCCTCATAATCAAGGCGACACACGCAGGAGAAGCGGAGATGGCACATTTCCACAAGCTCATGGAGGGCTATGAAAATGTGTACATTTTAACGGACAGCTTTAGCAAGGAAGAATTCAACAGCCTTATAAAGTGCGCGGATGCCCATATCTCGCTCCACCGCTCGGAGGGCTTCGGACTTGTCATGGCAGAGGCCATGTTCCTCGGAACTCCCACAGTTGCAACCAACTGGTCAGCCAACGCAGAGTTCATGTCAGAGGACGCCTGCTGCATGGTTCCGGTGAAAATAATCCCCATCGAGAAGGAGACACCTCCTTACCACAAGGGAAACCACTGGGCAGATCCCGACGTACATACAGCCGCGCAGTTCATCAGAAGACTTCATGATGACACAAACTTTTACAACCATAAAAAAGAAGCGGCGGCAAAACACATCAGAGAGCGCCTGTCACCTGACCTGGCAGCAGCCATTTTGAAGGAGCGCTTCGATGCGCTGACAAAAACTTGATTTTAAGGCATAATAGTTAAGAGGAAAAACGGTATGAAATTATTAAAGAAACGAAAATTCAGAATGGCTCTCTACTTCTTATTCGGGTATCTAAGCTTGGTGGCATTCAGCCTCGCAGCCAGCAACAGAGCACCGATTCGAAACAACGAGAGCATGATAATAACCGACTACAGGACCGGGGTGGAGCTTGAAACCATTCCTTACGGAAACCACAGCTTCCAGGCCCAAGTCAAGGACAGCATCGTCCTCCATGCCCCTGTATCCCTCATGTCGGGCCAGAGCTTCCATGTAAAGTACAGAGCAATTCTAGAGGGAGTGACCGAAGCCAAGGTCACCGCTGACCTCTCCGCTCCCGGCTACGATCTCTCACCCTGCTCCTTTACGACAGACATAAAGGAAGGCAAAAACATGGTGGAAGGCGACCTCGTCTTCGACGGAGTAAACCACCCGCAGACCGCTGAGATCAACATCTACTCATCCACCCCGGGTGTCGAGATCACAATCGCCAAACCCCATTTCACCAGAACGGAAGAGATCCGTATAGGCTACCTTGCATACACAGCCCTGATCATGACCTTCATCTTCATGGCTCTCGGCGCCATACTTCTCATCCGTGACCGCCGTCAAACAGTTTAACTTGCCCTTTTCACCAAAATGAATATAATGGTTGAATAGACAAAAAGAGCGCAGCTCTTTTAATAAACGTTGCAAACAACATCTTAGAAAAGGAAATAATATATGTGCGGAATAGTAGGATATGTAGGAAAAAAGCAGGCAGCACCCATTCTTCTTGATGGACTCTCCAAGCTCGAGTATCGCGGATATGACTCTGCGGGACTTGCTGTAAGAGGCACTGACGGCAAAGTCAAAGTCGTTAAGGCCAAGGGCAGACTGAAGGTCCTCTCTGAGAAGACCAATGACGGTGCATCACTTGCAGGAACTATCGGTATCGGCCACACAAGATGGGCTACCCACGGTGAGCCTTCAGAGAACAACGCGCATCCCCATGTTTCGGCGAACCAGTTTGAGCATGGAACCACAGTTGAAGAGGCCAACGTTGTCGGCGTTCATAACGGAATTATCGAGAATTATCAGGAGCTTAAAGAAAAGCTCATGCGCCACGACTATGAGTTTTACTCACAGACAGATACCGAAGTTGCCGTAAAGCTCGTTGATTACTACTACAAAAAGTACAACATCGGACCCATCGATGCGATTGCAAAGACCATGGTTCGTGTCCGCGGTTCATACGCCCTTGCCCTCATGTTCAAGGATTATCCTGATGAGGTATGGGTTGCCCGCAAGGATTCACCAATGGTAATCGGTATTGCGGATGGCGCTACTTACGTTGCATCTGATGTTCCCGCAATTTTGAAATACACCAGAAACGTATACTACATCGGCAACCAGGAGATGGCCCGCCTCGGAAAAGGAGAGGCACATTTCTACAACCTCGACGGCGACGAGATCCAGAAGGAAAAGGTTGAGATCAAGTGGGATGCCGAGGCAGCAGAGAAGGGCGGCTATGAGCACTTCATGATGAAGGAGATCCACGAGCAGCCCAAGGCAGTTGAGGATACTCTCAGCTCCGTTATCAAGGGTAAAAAGATCGACCTCACAGAGTGCGGCATCAGCGATGAAAAGATCAAATCCTTAAGACAGATTTTCGTCGTAGCTTGCGGTTCTGCATGGCATGTAGGTATGGCGTCGCAGTACATATTTGAAGATCTTGCCAAAGTTCCCGTTCGCGTGGAACTCGCTTCAGAATTCAGATACAGGAAGCCGCTTCTTGATAAAAATGACCTGGTAATCGTTATCTCCCAGTCCGGTGAGACTGCTGATACCCTTGCGGCTCTTCGTGAGGCGAAAAACCAGGGCGTTGCAACCCTCGGAATCGTCAATGTTGTTGGCTCTTCAATTGCAAGAGAGGCAGACCATGTCCTCTACACACTTGCAGGACCCGAGATATCCGTTGCAACAACTAAGGCTTACAGCGCACAGCTCGTTGCCTGCTACGCCCTTGCCGTTCACTTCGGATATGTAAGAGAGAACATAGACAATAAAGCTTACGCAAACTACATAGCAGAGATGAAAACCATCCCCGAGAAGATCCAGAAGGTCCTCGAGGATAAAGAAAGACTTCAGTGGTTCGCGGCTAAATACGCAAACGCTAAGGACGTCTTCTTCGTAGGACGCGGCATCGACTACGCTGTATCCCTTGAAGGAAGCCTTAAGATGAAGGAAATCTCCTACATCCACTCAGAGGCTTACGCTGCCGGCGAACTTAAGCACGGCACCATCAGCCTTATCGAGGACGGAATCCTTGTTATCGGCGTCCTCACCCAGAACGACCTCTACGAGAAGACCATCAGCAACATGGTTGAGTGTAAGGCAAGAGGTGCATACCTCATGGGACTTACAACCTACGGCCATTACGAGATAGAGGATACTGTTAATTTCGCAGCCTACGTTCCCAAGATTGATGAACACTTCGCTGCATCCCTCGCAGTCATCCCGCTCCAGCTCCTCGGCTACTACATCAGCGTTGCCAAAGGCCTGGATGTCGACAAGCCCCGCAACCTCGCCAAGAGCGTCACCGTAGAGTAACGGAAAGGCAACACTTAATGAACATAATTCTTTTATCAGGTGGCTCGGGCCAGCGCCTTTGGCCACTTTCAAACGATGTAAGATCGAAACAATTTATAAAAATATTTAAAGACAACAGCGGCGACTACGAATCCATGGTCCAGCGCGTTTTCCGCCAGATCGTTGAAGTCGATCCCGCTGCCAACATAACCATAGCAACCAGCAAAACCCAGGTTTCGGCAATTCACAACCAGCTTGGAGAGAACGTCGGCATCTCAATAGAGCCTTGCAGACGTGACACCTTCCCTGCAATTGCTCTCGCGAGCGCATACCTTCACGATGTACAGAAGGTAGCTCTTGATGAAGCCGTAGTGGTATGCCCGGTTGACCCGTACGTTGACAAAGAATACTTCCTTGCGCTCGAGAAACTCTCGAAGCTCGCAGAGACCGGCGACGCCAACTTAACACTACTTGGCATCGATCCCACCTATCCTTCAGAGAAGTACGGCTACATCATCCCTGAGAACAAGAGAGATGTATCAAAAGTTGTATCCTTCAAGGAGAAACCCGACGTAGAAACAGCAAAGGACTACATCTCAAAGGGTGCTCTCTGGAATGGCGGAATTTTCGCATATAAACTCTCATACCTTCTTGAGAAGGCTCATGAGATCATCGACTTCAAGGACTATCAGGATCTCTTTGATAAATATGCTACCCTTGAGAAAATATCCTTCGACTATGCAGTTGTAGAGAAGGAATCCAAGATAAACGTCATGCGTTTCGGCGGCCTGTGGAAGGACCTCGGAACCTGGAACACCCTCACCGAGGCTATGGAAGAGAACGTCATCGGCGAGGCATATCTTAATGAAAAATGCGAAGGCGTCCATGTAATCAATGACATGAACATCCCGATAGTTGTTATGGGATTAAAGAGCGCGATTGTTGCTGCATCACCCGACGGAATCCTTGTATCCGACAAGGAGCAGAGCTCATACATCAAGCCCTATGTCGAGAAAATCGAGCAGCCCATCATGTTCGCTGAGAAGTCCTGGGGAAGCTACCGCGTCCTCGACGTTGAGAAGGACTCCATGACCATCAAGGTTACACTTAACCCCGGTCACTCCATGAACTACCACAGCCATGAGAGACGCGACGAAGTCTGGAGCATCGTCCGCGGTATCGGTAAGACAATCATCGACGGCGAAGAGCAGACCGTTCGCCCCGGCGATGTCGTTAACATGAAGGCCGGCCAGAAACACACCATCAAGAATGACAGCAACGAAGAACTTCAGCTCATCGAAGTCCAGCTCGGCGCAGACATCACCGTCGACGACAAAATCAAATACGACCTCTAATGCCTTCCCCTTGGGGAAGATGAATCTTATAAAGCCTTCCCCCTCTGGGGGAAGGTGTCACCGTAGGTGACGGATGAGGGAAAACAAAAAAGCTTCGAAGCCAACCGGCTTTCGAAGCTTTTCTTTCATAGCGGAGTCGGAGGGATTCGAACCCTCGTGCCCCGAAGGACAAACGCATTTCGAGTGCGCCTCATTACGACCACTTTGATACGACTCCAAATTTTATAAGATCCCGACATCCGTCAGGATAACCTACAGCGTGCATCAGCGCGCTTTTTTATTATACGAGCCCTCTTTTCCTAAGTCAATAAACTATTGTTGATGCGCCTCTAATTGAGTATAATTAGATGATTAGAGTATGAAAAAGCCGAGCAGATTTTATAGGCTTACTAACAGCCTGGGGCATTAAACATACCCCAAAAAGCTGCCCGGACAAATGGGGATTTTAATGGCATACGTAGCTTTATATAGAAAATTCAGACCGCCTGTCTTCGACGACGTCAAAGGACAGGATCATATAGTGACTACGCTGAAAAATCAGATAAAATCCGACAGGATCGGACACGCGTATCTGTTCTGCGGAACCAGAGGAACCGGTAAAACCTCAGTGGCTAAGATTCTCGCAAGAGCAGTCAACTGCGAAAGCCCCAAGGACGGAAGCCCCTGCGGTGAGTGTCATACCTGCAAAGCGATTGAGTCCGGTGCAGCGATGGGTAATGTCATCGAGATCGATGCTGCATCCAACAACGGCGTAGACAACATCCGCGAGATCATTGACGAGATCTCATATTCACCCACCGTTGGCAAATACAAAGTATATATCATAGACGAGGTCCACATGCTCTCGACCGGCGCTTTCAACGCACTTTTAAAGAGCCTTGAGGAGCCTCCATCCTATGTGATTTTCATTCTTGCGACCACTGAAGTGCAGAAGATCCCGATCACCATTTTGTCGAGATGCCAGCGCTATGATTTTCACAGAATCACGATCGACACCATAGCGGACAGACTCCGCGAGGTAGTGGACAAGGAAGGCGTACAGGTCGAGGACCGCGCGCTTCGCTATATCGCGAAGGCCGCTGACGGCTCCATGCGTGACTCGCTGAGTCTCCTTGATCAGTGCATCGCCTTCAACTATGGCGAGGAGCTCACCTACGACAGGGTGCTCGGCGTGCTCGGCGCAGTGGACACCGCTATTTTCGGAAAACTGTTTTCATATCTCATCGTCCAGGATGTGACGGGAGCTCTGAACCTTCTGTCGGATATCGTAATCCAGGGACGTGAGCTGACACAGTTCGTCAGCGACTTTATCTGGTACCTGCGAAACCTCATGCTGGTCAGCACCTCCGACAACATGGAGGACGCGGTGGACATGTCCACTGACAACCTGAATTCGTTAAAAGAGCTGGCGCAAGGTTCCGATATCGACACAATAATGCGTTACATCCGCGTGTTCTCGGAACTCTCGCAGAACTTGCGATTTGCCGCCGCAAAACGTATTCTAATAGAGGTGGCACTGATACGCCTCTGCAAACCGCAGATGGACGAGGACACAGACGCGCTCCTCGACAGAATCAGAATTCTCGAGCAAAAGAGCGAGCAGCTTGATGGCGTTCTCGGAGGAATCCAGAGCGGACAGATAGCAGTTAATGTAGCAGGTGGCGACGGAGGTAACGGCCCGGGTTTTAACGGAGCCGGTGGTGCGGGAGCAGGCGGCGCCGGCGCAGGAAGTACAGCCACTTCCAAGGACAGAGCCAAGATGCTCGAAGCCGCAGTTGCAGAGGATGTGAAGAAAGTTGTCAACAACTGGAATCGCATACTTAACCGGATGGGAATGCCCATGAGAGCCTTCATGACCAAGGCACTGCTTAGCCAGGGCGAGGATGGCAAGCTTTTCATAGTCCTCGATACCAAGGAAAAAGCGGCCAAGTACAACGACGGCGAAGGACGCGAGGAACTATCCGCAATCCTTGACGAGTCCATCGGCAAACATGTGGACTTTGAAGTTCGCTTCACGACACGCGACAAACCCGTAAACGAGCAATACGTCAGCCTGAACGACATCCACTTCGACATCGAAATTGAGGACGAAGTCAACATGCCTGTTGTTCCGGAGATGGAAACAACCTCTGAGCAGACTGATGCTAACGAGACAGCTTCTTCATTCAGCAATTCAGATGTTGCCGAGACAGCTTCTTCAGCAGACAATTCTGATGAATCCGGCGGCGATATAATTTCCGGCCTCAGCGAAGACGAGTATTACGCCGCAGCTGCTACGGAGAGCGTAGCATATGATATGCATCAGCAGGCCATGGATGATGAGAGCGCTTTCGAAGAGAAGGATACAGAGGACGACTGATAATATCGGCAAACAAAACCCAACACATTAGGAGGAAATACAAATGGCAAAACGTGGAGGATTTCCGGGAGGAATGCCCGGCAACATGAATAATCTTATGAAACAGGCGCAGCGCATGCAGCGCCAGATGGAGGAGAGCCAGAAGGAGCTCGAGACCAAGGAATTTAAGGCAAGTGCAGGCGGCGGAGCCGTTGAAGCAACAGTTACAGGTAATAAGAAGCTTACAGCAATCACAATTGCACAGGACGCAGTTGATCCCGATGACGTTGAGATGCTTCAGGACATGATACTTGCAGCAGTTAATGAGGCAATGGAGCAGGCTGAGAAGGCTCAGGGCGACCTTATGGGCAAAATGACCGGCGGCCTCGGAGGTCTCGGAGGACTTCCGTTCTAATACAGGCTACGCCTCGGAGGAATTTCATTTTAATGGATCTATACAGCGGACATATCAACAGACTGATCGATGAACTGTCATCCCTTCCCGGGATTGGCGGCAAATCGGCTCAGAGACTGGCTTTTTATATCATAGGACTTCCCAAGGACAGAGTTCAGCGCCTTGCGAATTCCCTCACCGATGCGAGGGAGAACGTGCACTACTGCAGCAAATGCTGCACCCTGACCGACGGAGAAATCTGCCCCATCTGTGCTAATGAAAAGCGCGACCACAGCACGATCATGGTGGTCGAGAACGCCAGAGACCTTGCGGCTTATGAAAAGACAGGAAAATACGAAGGAGTCTACCATGTTCTTCACGGCGCCATTTCCCCCATGCTGGGAATCGGCCCCGGAGACATCAAGCTAAAAGAGCTTGTCCAGAGACTCCAGACAGATGAAGTAAAAGAAGTAATTATCGCAACGAATTCAAGCCTTGAAGGTGAGACCACGGGCATGTACATAAGCAAGCTCATAAAGCCCACCGGCATCAAGGTTACAAGAATCGCCAGCGGCGTTCCCGTCGGCGGCGACCTTGAATATATAGATGAAGTCACACTGCTCAGAGCTCTTGAGGGCAGAACCGAACTCTAAAAATTAAGCAGAGATTAACCCTTGCCTTCCCCCTGGGGGCGCTCGACGTCCGGGGGACGTCGGTTCAGCGCGGACCGAAGCGGAGCGAAGACAGGTGGCACGAAGTGCCGGATGAGGGGCATAAGGGGAAACGGAGGAAAAACATGAGTGTAAAAAGAGAATTTCTTGGGGAAACAAAAGACGGCGCACCTATTTACGGTTATCATATGACAAACAGCCAGGGAATGGAGGTTTGCCTTTTGAACTACGGCGCTACCATCCGCAACATCTTTGTTAAGGACAAGGACGGCGAGAAAAGAGATGTGGTTCTCGGATTCGACGATCCGGAGAAGTACTTCGATAACTCCTGCTTCCTGGGCGTTGTTGTAGGCCCTGTTGCGAACAGAGTCGGCGGCGCAAGCTACGAAATCGACGGAAAGAAATTCGAAATGCCTGTGAACGATGGACCTAACAACCTTCACAGCGATTTTGACAACGGTTTTCATAAGAGAGTCTGGGAAGCCGAGGAGACAGACGACAGCGTTAAGTTCACATTAAAAGCGGATGACGGAGATCTCGGATTTTCCGGAAACAGATTCTTCTCCGTTACTTATACACTTGGTGAGGACAACTCGCTCACACTGCACTATCATGCAACAAGTGACGCCAAGACCATGATCAACGTCACAAACCACTGCTACTTCAACCTTCGCGGACAGGGCTCAGGCAAGATCACGGACCACGTTGCACAGTTCAATTCCAGCAAGACCACAACCGTCGGAGAGGGTCTCATCCCCACAGGCGAGATCGCAGATGTTGAGGGCACACCTTTTGATTTCAGAAAAGAGAAAGTTATAGGTCTTGAGATCGACGCCGACAACGATCAGATAGCTCTTGGCGGCGGCTACGACCACAACTTTATTATCGATGGCGCAGACGGCACAAGAAGAACCTTTGCTACAGTTAAGTGCCCCGACAGCGGTATCACAATGCAGTGCTCAACAACACTCCCTGCATTCCAGTTCTATGCAGGCAACTTCCTTGAAGCCAAGGGAGGAAAAGACGGCGCCGATTACGGCAAAAGAGATGGCTTCTGCTTAGAGACTCAGATTCATCCCGACGCAATCCATCACAGCAACTTCCCGGATGCGGTTTTCGGACCTGAGCGCGAGTACGATTCAATAACAGTTTACCGTTTTATTTAAAAGCCTTCCCCCTTGGGGGGCGCACGACGTCCGGGGGACGTCGGCTTTGCGCCGACCGGAGCGGAGCGGAGACAGGTGCCCCGAAGGGGCGGATGAGGGGAAAAGCAGGAAAAGAGTAACAAATGGCAGAAGTCAAGGATTTCACCAAATACATAAAGAAACTTCAGCGTAGAAATGGCAAGGGAAAGGATGAGGATGACAATCCCTTTGCCGCGCTAAACGATGATTACGCCTGGGATTCGGACGACGACGCACTGGATTCCGATGAAGACTACGAAAGCGTCGGACCATCCTATCAGGAAAAAATCCGAAACCACAGAATCGCGGTTTTCATAAGAACCGTAGTTATCATAGCTATAGCGGCTCTCCTGGTGGGAGCATTGTATGTAAGCTGGAGAGATAAGCATTTCACGGAAGCAAACATCATATCTTCGGTAAAACTGACTGATGCATCCGGAGCCAAGGCGTTAAACCTTGGTGGAAACATTCTCACCTACAGTAAGGACGGCATGAGCTGTCTTGACGGAGAGGGGCAGCAGCTCTGGAATCAGACTTATCAGATGCAGAACCCGACCGTTCACACCTGCAAAAACGTAGTGGCAGTCGGCGATTACAACGGTCACAACATCTACGTTGCGAACACCTCCGGAACACTTGGAGAGATCGACACCAACCTTCCCATCAGGGATTTCTGTGTTGCTTCCCAGGGAGTTGTGGCAGCAGTACTCGATGATAAAACCGTCACATGGATTTATCTCTTCGATGCCAGCGGCAACACCCTTGCAAGCTTTAAGACAACCATGCAGGACAGCGGCTACCCCACGGACATTTCGATTTCACCAAGCGGCGAGCTCGTCTGCGTATCTTATCTGAAAGCTGATAGCGGCAAGATCAAGACCAGCGTTGCGTTCTTCAATTTCGGAGAAGTCGGACAAAACCTTTCCGGCAACTACGCCAGCGGATACGAATACCCGGATGTGGTCGTTCCCTACGTACAGTTCATGAACAACTCCAAGATATTTGCTGTAGCTGATGACAGAATCATGTTCTTCTCAGGAAAAGAGATTCCGACAAGTCAGACCGAGAGCCTGACAGGAGATGAAGAAATAAGATCGGTATTCTACAGCGAGTCACATGTCGGAATAGTCTTCATGAACAACACAGACCAGGGCGCGTACAGACTACAGATCTACGGCGAGACCGGAGCTCTTGAGACCACCATATATTTTGACACCGAATATGTAGACGTACTCTTCGAGAACGATCAGATCGTCGTTTACGGGGAAAATGAGTACATACTATATGATATGAAGGGAACCGAGAAATTCAGCGGTAACTTCGACCGCGCAGTCAAAGTCATGATCCCTACAACTGTCAGAAGCAAGTTCCTCCTCGTAACCGAGAAGGCCATCGAAACCCTGGAACTAAAATAATAGCCAAACTTATAGCCTTCCCCCTGGGGGCGCACGACGTCCGGGGGACGTCGGCTTTGCGCGGACCGGAGCGGAGCGGAGACAGGTGCCCCGAAGGGGCGGATGAGGGGCTTTGAAAGGACAACATGAACATCTTAGAATTTATCTCAATGCCGCAGGTGATAGTATCACTTGCGGTTTTAATAATACTAATGTGGCGCATAGCCTACGGCTACAAGTACGGCTTCGTCGCAGAACTGATTGAAATAGCCGGCCTCGCCACGGGATTTGTGATATTTTCACTCTCTGCGGGTGCGATCGGCAAACTAATCCATGGGGAAAATCTTCATATACTAAAAACAATAATTCAGCTTGCAATTGTAATTACTATATATAGGGTCATCCAGGGAATAGCAAATGGCACAAAAGGAACCAAGAAAATCCCGATACTTACCAATACTAATAAGGTTATGGGAGCTGCCTTCGGAGCCGTGGAAACATATATGTGGGTAATGCTCATTCAACATATAGTAGGCTATAAAATCGACGATGCAATTTCTTTTACAATTTCAAAATTAATTAGTTGCATTCCTGTTTGAGTGATGCTATAATCAACTTCGCTCACTTCGAGAGAGCAAAAATATAAGAGCTGATAACTACTTATAAAAATTCTCGAAAAAAATTAAAAAAGTTCTTGACAGAGACAGCCACTCATGATAAAGTAAACGAGTTGCGGCTGACAAGCCAAGACAAAGCACTTTGACAATAAAATAGTAATGCAACCCTGAAAATTCCAAAAAGAATATTCAGAGAACAAAACAACCTAACTTAGGTAAAAACGGACAGAACAAAGCCAAGCAATGTTCTGG